>NZ_LIIN01000005.1 GCF_001634385.1 Rathayibacter tanaceti
CGCCCTCGACGAGGCCGCCGCGGCGATCGACGCGGGCCGGGCCGACGGCGTCAGCGGCTCCCTGCTCGCCAAGCGCGTGCGAGCGAGCGTTGCCGGCGCAGTGGAGGAGATCCTCGTGCGGGCCGGCCGAGCGCTCGGCCCGGCGCCGCTTGCCCTCGACGCCGAGCACAGCAAGCGCGTCGCCGATCTCACTCTCTACGTGCGCCAGCATCACGCCGAGCGCGACGACGCGGCCCTCGGTCGCGCGGTCCTCGCTTCAGGTGCGGCGGACCGCTGGTGAGCCGGCCCTTCGACGGGCGCCTCGAGGGAACTCCGCTCGAGCGCTGGAGCGAGGACGGCCGGCGCGACCGGCTCCCGCTGCTGACCCTGCCCTCCGGGGTGGACCGGGTGCTCGCCGTCGTCGCGCACGCCGATGACGAGACGCTCGGCTGCGGAGGCACCCTCGCTCTAGCGAGGAGGCGCGGCCTCCCCGTCGACGTGGTGATCGTGACCGACGGAGCCGCCTCGCACGGCGAGCGCGACTCCGGACTCGTGGCCACTCGGCGAGCCGAGGCGGAGGCCGCTCTCGCTCAGCTCGGAGACGGAATCGGGCTGGCGTTCCTCGACGTGCCCGACTCCGCGACGCCCGGGCACCGCGAGCGCATCGGCCGGGAGGTGCGCGAGCGCGCCGCGGGAACCACCGGCTCGGTCCTCCTCCTCTCGACCTGGGCGGGCGACGGGCACCGCGATCACCGGGTGGTCGGCGAGGTCTGCGCCGAGGCAGCCGGCGATCTCGGACATCCGCTGCTGGCCGCGCCGATCTGGCTGTGGCACTGGGCCGAGCCGGAGGACGCCGAGGTGCCGTGGGAGACGCTGGTGCGCGTGGGGCTCGACGACGAGCTCCGCGAGCGGACGCGGCGAGCGCGAGCGTGTTACCGGAGCCAGACAGACCGCGGGCCGGAGGGCGCAGATCCGGTGCTGCATCCTCTCTTCCTGCGGACCTTCGCGGGAGACGACCGGCTGGTGAGGATCCGATGAGCTACTTCGACGAGTTGTATGCGCGGCACGAGGACCCGTGGGGCTACACCAGCCGCTGGTACGAGCAGCGCAAGCGGGCCCTCACGCTCGCGAGCCTCCCCGAGCGGCGCTACGGCTCGGTGCTCGAGATCGGCGCCTCGATCGGGGTGCTGGCCGAGGACCTCGCGGTGCGCGCCGACCGGCTGCTCGCGATCGACGTGTCCGCCGCCGCGGTCGAGCGGGCCGAGCGGAGGCTCGCTCCGCTCGACCACGTCCAGGTCGCGCACCACGACATCACCCGAGGCACGCCGGCCGGACCCTTCGACCTGGTGGTGCTCTCGGAGGTGGGCTACTACCTCGGCCGAGAGGCGCTGACGAGCGTGCTGCACAGCATCCGCGACTCGCTCGCTCCCACCGGCGAGCTGGTCACCGTGCACTGGCGCCACCCGATCGATGGGCTCGAGCTCGACGGGGACGCGGTGCAGGCCGCCGTCGCCGGGCTGGGCCTGCACCGTCTCGCGCGGCACGAGGAGGAGGACCTGCTGCTCGAGGTGCACTCCCGGGACGGCCGCTCGGTCGCCCGGCGGACAGGGCTGACGTGAACCGGATCGAGCAGGTCCTCGTCGTCATACCCGCCCACGACGAGCAGGGGCGGATCGGCTCGGCGATCGCCTCGGTGCAGGCCGGCGCGGCCTCCCTCGCCCGCACGGCGCCGGACGTCGCGGTCCGAATCCTCATCGCTGCGGACGGCTGCACGGATGCGACGGCGCAGCACGCCCGGGCGGCGGGCGCCGAGGTTCTGGAGCTCGCACGCTGCGGCGTCGGGGGCCCCGCTCCGCCGGATCGCGCACGCGCTCGCCTCCGTCGCGACACCGGCCGAGCGGGTCTGGATCGCCAGCACCGACGCGGACACGGTCGTGCCCCGGGACTGGCTGGCGGCGCACGTCGAGCACGCGCGCTGGCACGACGTTCTCCTCGGGACCGTGCGGCCCGATCCCGCCGATCTCTCCCCCGGGGCATACGCGCGCTGGCGCGACATCCGGGCGCGGGAGGAGTCGATCGGCAGCATCCACGGAGCGAACCTCGGGGTGCGGGCGAGCGCGTACCTCGCCGCCGGCGGCTTCGGCTCGGAACCGCTGCACGAGGACGTGCTGCTCGTCGAGCGGCTGCGGGCCTGCGGCGCGCGGATCGGAGCGACCGACCGCGGCGAGGTCGTCACCTCCGGGCGCCGCGACAACCGCGTCGAGGGCGGCTACGGGCGCTACCTGCACGCGCGCTTCTCGACCGGGACAGCGTCCAGTCCTGTGTAGAGCGGATGTCCGTGCCGAGTCCGCCACCTCGGCCGAGTCGGGTATACGCGCACGCGGAACACGACGAGAGGGGGCCGTGTCAATGGTCGGGCACCGGTTTGTCACGACTTGCGCAGGAGAGTCAAATGGATGTCGAGCACGACCCGGTGCTCTCCCACGGAAGGGTCACCGCATGAATCCCCGCCTCGTCCTGCTGGCACTGGTCGCCTTCGCCGCGTACGTCTTCGGCGCCCGCGCCGGTCGTGCTCGCTATGAGGAGCTCCGTCATCTCGCTCTCGGCGTGTGGAACGACCCGGCCACGAAGAAGACGCGCAAGAAGCTCAAGAAGACCTCGAAGCGTGAAGCGAAGCACTTCGCCAAGGTCGCGGCCAAGGCTCGCGACAAGGTGCAGCGCTCCCTCCGCTGACCGTCACCACTCGACTCACGACGCCATCACGACCGGCGTCGACGCTCGCATCGGAACGGCCGATCGAGCATTGACACGAAGGAGAAAACACCATGGGCATCATCGGTTGGATCGTCCTCGGCCTCATCGCCGGGGCACTCGCAAAGCTCATCCTCCCCGGCAAGCAGGGCGGTGGCTGGATCATCACCATCATCCTCGGCATCGTCGGCGCGCTGCTCGGCGGATTCATCGGTGGAGCGCTCTTCGGGCGCGACGACCCGATGGGCTTCAACGTCGTCAGCATCATCCTCGCGGTGGTCGGCGCGATCATCGTCCTGCTGATCTACGGCGCGATCACGGGCCGCAAGTCCCGCGCGTAAGCATCACGCGACTCGAAGGCCCCCGCGTCCGCGCCGGGGCCTTCGTCGTGTTCGCGCGCCGCGCAAGGCCTTGCAGCCGAGAGGCTCCGGGGCCTGGACTGGAATCTGCACACCGACGAAAGGACGCTCGAGTATGAGCACGGACGAGAACACTGTCCCCACGATCACCCTGAACAACGGAATCGAGATTCCCCAGCTGGGATTCGGCGTCTTCCAGATCGACCCCGCCGAGACCAAGGACGCCACCCTCGCGGCGCTCGAGGTCGGCTACCGCCACATCGACACCGCCGAGATGTACGGCAATGAGGCCGGCGTGGGCGAGGCCGTCCGCGCCTCCGGCCTGAACCGCTCGGAGGTCTTCGTCACGAGCAAGCTGAACAACGGCTTCCACGCTCGCGAGGACGCTCTCGCCGCGATCGACGTCACCCTCGGCGAGCTGCAGTTCGACTACGTCGACCTCTTCCTGATCCACTGGCCGCTGCCGAACGTGGGCGACTACCTGGAGACCTGGAAGGCGATGGAGGAGATCTACCGCAGCGGCAAGGCGAAGGCGATCGGCGTCTCCAACTTTCAGACCAACCACCTCAACCGGCTCCGCGCCGAGGCGACCATCGTCCCGGCCGTGAACCAGATCGAGGTCCACCCCTACCTGACCCAGGAGGAGCTGCGCGCCTACGGCACGGAGCACGGCATCGCCACGGAGGCGTGGTCGCCGATCGCGCAGGGGCTCGTCCTCGACGACGAAGCCATCACGCGCATCGCCGGCAACGTCGGCCGCTCCCCCGCCCAGGTCGTGTTGCGCTGGCACCTCCAGCGCGGCGACATCGTCTTCCCGAAGTCGGTGACGCGCGCCCGCGTCGAGGAGAACTTCGCGCTCTTCGACTTCGAGCTGGACGACGAGTCGATGACGGCGATCACGGCGCTCAACCGCGACCAGCGGACCGGGCCCGACCCCGACTCGTTCAACTACATCCCCGACTGAGGTCTGACCTCCTGAGCTCCGGCTCGTGACACCACGTTCGCTCGCAGAATCCGCGGATTCCTGCGAGCCGAACGTGTTTCTGCGAGCCGGAGGTGCTCCCGGTGGGGCGTCAGCTCTGCGAGTCGCGCCAGGAGTGCTCGGGGGCGTAGCCGAGGACCTCGCGGGCGTGGTCGATCGAGAGCAGGGTGTCGTTCACTCCGAGCTCGCCGTGGATCTCGACGCCGGGGAAGACCTCGGCGACCAGCTCGGCGTTGGGCCGCGTCATGACGGTGTCGGCGGCCGCGATGATGAAGCGGTCGTAACCGGTCGCGTCGAGCTCGAGCGCCTTCTCGACCGCCTGGGCACCGTCGCGGCCGTCGATGTAGCCCCAGAGGTTCCACTTGCGGGCCAGGGCGTCGGAGTCGAACGACGGGAACTCGGCGTAGTCCGCCTCGTCCATGACGTTCGAGAAGCGCAGGCCGATCATCGTGAGGTCGGGGTGCCAGCGGCAGAGCTCGACGGCGAGCGCCTCCTCGAGCACCTTGGTCAGCGAGTACACCGACTCCGGGCGGGCCGGGTACTGCTCGTCGACGGGGATGTAGGGCGGTGCCTCGTCGAACGGCAGGCCGAGGACGGTCTCGCTCGACGCGTGCACGATGGTGCGGATCCCCGCGCGGATCGCCGCGTGGAAGACGTTGAACGTCGACGTCATGTTGTTGTGGAAGGTGGCGATGTCGGGGACCATCCCGGGAGCGGGATCGCGGCGAGGTGCACCAGGGCGTCGACTCCGTCGTACTGGTCGTTCACCGACTGCAGGGCGTCGACGACCTGGCCGTAGTCGGAGACGTCGGTGCGGACGAAGCCCGCCCCGCGCTCCCCCGCACGGTCGAGGTTGAACACGTCGTGGCCCGATGCCCGGAGGCGGGTGACGACGCTGCGGCCGAGCTTGCCGGATCCACCGGTGACTGCGATTCTCATGCCTCGAACGCTAGCGACCCCCGTGGATGCGGACGAGGGGTGGCGGATCAGTCGCGGGAGTGGAGCGAGATCCCGCCGCCGACCTCGGGGGTCGTCTCGTCGGCGACGAGCTCGGTCCAGCGCTTCAGCACGCTCGCGCCGGCCTCGTCGTTGACCAGGCCGTCGACCACGAGCACGGGGTAGGGCTTCTCGGGCACGCCCTCCGCCGGGCGGACGTCGACGTGGGCGACGTCGTACGCGTGCTCGAACAGCCAGTCGGCCATGGCGTAGTCGCTCCGGGAGTCGCCGACCGTGCGCCAGCGCTGCGGGATCGCCCCCGTCGCGCCGAGCAGCTCGACGGCGCGCTGGGCGCCCAAGTCCTTGCCGAGGCGGTTCGACTCGATGTCGGTCGAGATCACCGTCGGGTCGATGCGGTAGTCGACCGTCCCCTGCTCGTTCGGGTAGCGGATGCCGCGGCGCTCGACTCCGAGGCCCGCGGCCGTCATGATCTGCAGCGCGTCGGCGTCGAAGACCAGCTGGCGCTCGAGGTAGTCCTCGCTTGGGAGGTCGACGAGCTGCTCCGCCGAGACCATCGCGCGCTTGGTCTCGTCGAAGAAGACGAGGTCGTCGTAGTCGGAGCGGATCATCCGCTCGAGGTCGCGGGCCACCGCCTCGGGGATCGCGAGCGACTCGTCGACGATCGGCTCCGAGGTGCCGCGGTAGTCGACGGTGAACCACACCGCGCCCTTCTCGCAGACGCAGACGATGCGCGCCTCGGGCGAGACGCCCCGCTCGAGGAGCGAGGGCAGCACGCGCTCGCGCAGGAACGCGTCGGAGCGACCCGTGTTGAACACGAGCGGGATCCCCGCGTTGGCGAGCGCGACGAGGTCGTCCGCGATCGCCGGGATCGAGATGGTGCGCGTCACGGGGCTGGCGATGGGGCCGTCGACGTCGAGGAGGAGGCCGAGCGGAGGCGGTGTGGAGGTCATCCCGACCCATTCTGCCGTGCACGCGCCTCCGGCCGGTGCGCGGCCGCGACGATCACGCGGACTCGCCGATCGGGAGGATGCCGGCGAACCGGTCCAGGAAGTCGCGGATCGTCGTGAGGGTCGCCGAATCGTAGTCCGCGAGGGCGGCGTCCAGCTCCTCGGCACGGCTGCCGAGGAACCCGCTGCTCTGGCGCCGCGCCGTCTCGGTGACGCGGAGGCTGACGATGCGCCGGTCGGTGCTCTCTCGGCTGCGGCGGACGAGGCCGCGCTCCTCGAGGCGGTTGACGAGGGCGTTCGTCGCGCCCGACGTCAGACCGATCCGCAGCCGGAGTCGCGCCGCCGAGAGCGGGTCGCCCGCGTTCTCGGCCCAGAGGATCTCGCCCAGTGCCACGCCGTCGGTCGTGGGGAGCCGCATCCATGTCGCGAAGTGGTGCGACGACTCCTGGTAGCGCACCGCGTAGCGACGGAGGGCCTCGAGCGTCTCGGAACGGAGGTCTGTCATGCAGGGGATTCTGCCGTGTCACGGCCGACGCGCGTCACGCCCTGAGGCTCGGGTAGGCCGGCAGCTCGGGCACGTTCCGCGCGCTGGTGAGCAGGGCGCTCTGCGCGAGGCGGCGTAGCGGTGCGGCGGAGGCCGCGCGGTGCAGGGTCTGCATCGCCCTGACTCCCGCCCGGGACGACGGGTGCAGCAGTCGCGCCCCGCCGCGCGGAAGGCCCTGCGCACTGTCGGCGTACCGGCGCAGCAGTCGCTCGTAGCGGGCGAAGGCCTGCTGCGGAGGACCGGCCGCCGCGAGCTCTCCGGCCAGGATGTGAGCGCCGACGAGCGAGAGCGTCGTGCCCATGCCCGTCGGACCGGATCCCCACGCCGAGTCGCCGAGGAGGACGACACGGCCCTTGCTCCAGCGCGACACGACCACCTGCTCCATCCGCTGCGTGTAGAACTCGTCGGGGCGGGCGGCGAATCCGTCGAGGATGCGCTCGGTCTGCCAGCCCGCACCTCGGAAGCGCTCGCGCAGGATCGACATCTGCGCGTCGACCGGCAGCTTCTCGAACCCCATCGGCTCGGACTCGAACGACATGCTCGCGCGGATCGTCCCGAGGTTGTCCGGGCGGATCGAGGCGACCCGGCCCTTCGTGGCGGTGTACCAGTCCCACTGGTCGACGTCGGAGTCGAGGCGGTCGATCGTGCCGTAGGTGATGCTGACGCCGAAGTCGCGGTACTCGGTCTCGTCGGCGAAGAGGAGCCGCCGTGTCCGCGAGCTGCGCCCCTCGGCGACGACGACGAGATCGAAGCGCTCGGCGGCTCCGCTGTCGAACCGGACGTCGACACCGGTGGAATCCTGCTCGACACCGGCGATGAAGTCGCCGTATCGCAGGTCGACAGAGTCCGAGACGAGATCGACGAGGATCTGGGCGAAGGCACCGCGGAGGATCTCGATCTCAGCGGTCGGGCCGTCCTCCCCCTCCGCTCGGGGGAACAGGGCGTAGGGGCGCCCGGAGTCGTCGACGTACCGAGTGCCCTGCTCCCCCGTGAGGTTCTGCAGCACCGTCTCGCGGATGCCCATCCGGTCGACGACGTCTCTGCCGATGCCGCGGACGTCGATGTTCTGCCCGGTCTCGCGCTGGGCGGGCGAGCGCTCGAGCACCGTGACGTCGAATCCGGAGCGCTCGAGACCCCAGGCGAGCGCGGGTCCGGCGATGCTCGCGCCGGTGACGAGGACGCGGGGGGTGGAGGTGGTGGGCATCGTGGATCGCTTCCGTTCCGTGACGACCTCGTGCCGCCTCCGATCATGATAGCTTCATGGTGATAACACTTCACTGTGAATGCACCCCGGAGGCAGGCTCCTCCGCCTACCCTGGACCCGTGAAACCCGCGCTCGCCCCGGCCGCGGGGATCTCGCTCTCGGCACTGCTGCTGTTCGGTCTGCGCCTGCCGATCGCGGGCTACCTCGTGCTCGCGGCGAGCCTCCTGCTGGCGCTCCTGATCGACCGCACTCTCGCCGTCGACCTGTCGCTGATCGCGGCGGGGCTCGTCATCGTCAGCACGATCTCGGTCGAGGCCAACCTCGACTACCCCAACATGGCGCTGATGGGGTTCGTGCTCTCGGCGGCCGTCGCCGTGCCCTGGGCGATCGACCACTACGGGACGAAGCGGCGGATCATCCGCTTCCCGCTGCGGACCGGTCAGCGCTGGACGACCCTCGAGAAGTCGTATCTACCGGCGGTCGTCGTGCTCGGCTGGATCCTGCTGCCGTTCTACTTCATCCGCTCGGGCGCCTACCTGAACTGGCCGGCGATCTCTGCGCCCGACGAGATCGCGCGCCTGTTCGTCGGCGTCGGGTTCGTCGGCATCTGGGACGAGCTGTTCTTCATCTGCGTCGTGTTCGCCGTGCTGCGCCGCCACCTCCCGATCTGGCAGGCGAACATCCTGCAGGCGGTGGTGTTCGTGTCGTTCCTCTGGGAGCTCGGCTACCGCGAGTGGGCTCCGGCGTTCACGATCCCCTTCGCCCTGCTGCAGGGCTACATCTTCTCGAAGACGAAGTCGCTCACCTACGTGATCTGCGTGCACTTGCTCTTCGACCTGGTCGTGTTCCTCGCGCTCGTGCACGCGCACAACCGCGAGTGGCTGCAGTGGTTCGTGTACTGACGTCGTCCTCGGTCAGGTCGTACCGGATCGTTATCGCGCAGCATGCCTGATGGGGGCTCCTCGGCCCGAGGATGAGCGGAGGGGGACGATCCGGGGCCCCCGCCCTCCGTCTCCGAAGGCCCTCCACCATGCGCATCCGTTCCCGCACCCTCGCGGCCGCCGTCGTGACGGCCGTCGTCGCCGCCACTCTGGCCGGCTGCGTCCCCGTCGAACCGGGAACGGAGCCGACGTCCTCCACCGGGGAGGCTGCCACCGCTCCGGTCTCGACCGACCCCGCGCCGGCCTCCTCCACCGCTCCGACGGCGAGCGATCCCGGATCCCCGACGCCCACCCCTGGCGTATCGGGCCCACCGGAGCCCGCGATGTCGGACGCGACGAGCCTGCTGATCGGCCCGACCTCGTTCTCGCTGGTGGACGCCTCCGGAGCCGGGCTCGGCACCTGGGACTACCGCAACGGGACAGGCGCGATCGCGGCGCTCACGGAGGCGTTCGGCAGCACTCCCACCGAGTCGGACGACGTGCCCTACGAGGGGTTCCGCTCGCGCGCCTACACCTGGCCCGGATTCACCGTCAAGGACACCGAGGTCTACGACGCGGGCGATCCGGAGCCGGAGTACCCCGAGCCCGACTTCCTGGTCGGCGCAACCGCCCCCGCGGTCGGCGATGTCGCGGTCAGCACCCTGGGCGGAGTCTCGGTGGGCGACGCGACCGCCGACGTGCGCGCAGAGCATCCCGAGAGCGCAGGCGCCGGGGCCGCCGGGCTCTTCCTGTTCGACGCGACCTCGGTCGGGTCCTCCGACGGCTCCGATCTGGTGAACTCCGTGATGGCGATCGCGGACGACGAGGTCACCATCTCGGCGATCCGCGCGCCGTCGGCGAACTGGGGCGTCTGAGCGCCGCAGGGCCGACCCCTGTTTCCTCGACAGCGGCCCCGTCGATCTGACGTTCGCACCGACGGGGTGTTTCCACTCGGGCACGACGTCCTCCTCCGGTCGTCGCACCGAACGCGGTCGCACCCGGGGCGTCGCGGCTGCCGAGCGAGCGCAGGACTCGAGCATCCGGGACGACACGTCCCGGAGTCTCGTGGCGGACGAGAGCGGGGCGAGCCGCGGAGCTCGGGATAGCGTGGACGAATGGCACTGACGCTCCCGGAACCACGGCTCCCCTCCCTCCTCGACTCCCCCGCTCGGAGCTTGCCTGTTCTGGGCTGGGGGGTCGTCGCTCCGGGCTCGATCGCCGGGAGCTTCGTCGGCGCTCTGCAGAAGCACAGGCGGCAGCGCGTCGTCGCCGTCGGCTCCCGGTCCCTCGAGCGCGCCCAGCAGTTCGCTCAGCGTTTCGGCTTGGAGTCCGCGGTGTGGATCCTTGGCGGCGTCCCGTTTGGGGATCGTCCAGCGGGACGCTCCGGGCGCCTGCTGTGCTCTGCGTGTGGAGTTGCTCATTCGGTGGCGGCACTCTGTGCTCACTCGGAGTCGCTGGCTAGGACTGGGGACGAGCATGCTCGCGGCGACCTCCCCGTCTCGAAGCCGAACACGGAGCCGGTCTGGGTGAGAGTGCCGACTCGGCCAAGAAGAACGGCGAGGTGACGACCTGGAGCGGTCACCACCTCGCTGCTCAATACGAGGTGCTATCGCACCCGGCGTGATTCATCGGGATTTTGCTCGATCGCGCCCTCTGCGCTTAGCGATGAGTGGCACAAGAATCCCGATCGCAACTACACCGATTAAGGTTGGGAACGACCAGTTCATGGTTTTGTAAGCCGATTCAAGTTCTGGCGTGGTCGCGAGTCCGGCGTCGCCTCCCGGAATCTGATCGACGAGAATTGTCGCGGTTATCACGGCGATGAGTAGCGTGATGAGCAGGGCGAGCGCAATAAGACCAACTACAACAATCCACGCAACAAGCCTTGCTCGTGAGTTCCATTGGGATGTAATCACGGCCAATTGCAGTCCTTCGGGTCAGTAAACCAATTCGGGTGGGATTGGCGAGCAGTCTCGAAGTCCCACCAGATCCCCGCTTTCCAGATTGCGTATCCGAAGACCGCATGGCAGTCAAACTGCTGGTGAATAGTGGTCGTGGTCGGGGCAACTCCGTTGACCCACTCGACCCAGCCCTGCGTCTTCACCGTCTGGTGTCCGACGAGGCCCGAAGCCCATACTGTGGCTCCCCATGCGCTGAGCCGGGTGGACCACTGCGAGCCGGTGCCGTAGGAGTATCCGCCCGGCCTGTTCTTCCAGACACCCTCGAGGAGGGTGTAGCCGGCTTGAGGGTCGGCAACCACTGGGAAGACGATGTCAGGCGAGCTCAGGTCTACGATCTGCGTCAGTTCGCTGCCGGTGATTTCGTAGCGAGTAGGTACGTCGTTGCCTGCCGCGTCGCGAGCCCAGGCAGGCAGAAATCCGCCGAGGATGTTTTCGTTCGCTTCGTCCATCAGGAAAACCGTTCCGTCGGTCTGCGCCTGAAGGGAACTGCCCGGAGCACCGTTCACCGTGTAGGTGTACCGATCGGGAGCGTCGCTGCTGTCGATGACGGTTGCGATGACGAGGCTCCCGTCATCCTTGGTGACAGCTGCCGTGCTGGTGTTGTTGTTGTTGAATGAAACAATACCGGGGCTGAGAACTTCGGCCGATGAGGCTTTGTCTGAGAACGGCAACGAGATTGTCATTCCCGCGTCCGACCCCGGGATCCAAAGGTTGACCGGGTCGGACAGGTCAGTCGGAATAACGACCTCCGCGCCCTGGACGGTCGTGTCGACAGCCGAGTTGCCCGCGTTATCCATGGGAACAACGGCGACGTTATCGAGAACTCTCGTGGCTGTCGACGCGGATTGAGCCGTGACGTCGGTCAATGCTTCGAGTACGCCGTCGCTCTCCTCGGCGCTAGCAGCCCCGCCCTGCACCACCGTTGAGGCAAGCAATACCCCGCACATAACGGTCCATCCAATCTTCTTATGCATCTGCATGATGCCTCCTGTTGGTTGTTTTGGCACAACATACAGGCGGGGCTTCATCTGCAACAGACCCGCTTCTGTGGGAGTCTGAGGCATGAATTTGTGCTGAATGAGACATAGATAGTTGCTGAGTGAATCCTGGCCAATAGATGCGTACAATCTGCACGATTTCGGCGTGTGGAAGCTTTCGAGCACTGCACGACCAAGAGGCTTATGCAAAACCCTCAGCACACCCCACGAAAGGCCTGGTCGGGGGCGCCATCCGGGTCGACAAATCGGAGTTTTGCATAAGCCTCCATGACTCCAGCGAACGACGGCACCCGTACCTAGGGCCGGACCGACCCGGGACCGCGTCGCGGAGGAGGCTGCCGCGATGGCCGACGAGGTCGGTCTCGCGACGCTCACCCTCTCCGCCCTCGTCGAGCGGCTCGGCGTCCGTCAGCCCTCCCTCTACAAGCACATCGACTCGATGGCTGGCCTGCACCGCGACATCGCCGTCCGGGCCAAGCGCGACCTAGGCGAGGTGCTCGCGAGGGCCTCCGCCGGCCGCTCGGGAGCGGAGGCGATCTCGGCGATGTCGCACGCGTACCGCGGGTGGGCGCTGCAGCACCCCGCCCGCTGCGAGGCGGCCAACCGGATGCCGGCGCCCGGCGACGTCGAGGACGAGGCGATCTCGGTGGCGGCGATCCAGGTGATCGCCGACGTGCTCACCGCCTACCGGCTCGACGGGGACGACGCCATCGACGCGATCCGCGCCTTCCGCTCCACCCTGCACGGGTTCGTCTCCTACGAGACGGCCGGGGCGTTCCAGTGGAGCGCCAACGTCGATCGCAGCTTCGACCGGCTCGTCCTCCCCCACCGCGTCGGCGAACGCCGGCCACCGGCTCTGGATGTCGTCGAGCGTGCCCGCCGTGATCGCGGATCCGGTGGTGTACGACTCCATGCACGGACCGTCGCCGGCCGAGAGCTGCAGTGCCTCGATGAGGTGCATCCGCTCGCTGGGGGCATGCGAGGTCCTACTTTCCGTCGTCCGACGCGGCGTCGGGAGTGAAGTCCAGGGTTCGCGCGACGACGCGCGACGCGACCTCGCGGACGGTCGTGCCGGTGGCGACGGCGTGCGCGCGGATCAGCAGCAGTGCATCGTCGATGGAGGATCCGGTCTGGCTGACGACCATCCCGGTCGCCTGATGGACCTCGCAGCGGGAAAGGGTCGCGTCGTGCGTGCCGCCTCCGCTCTGCGCCCTCTCGAGCGCCTGCGCGATGATCGCGCGGGCCAGGACGGCGGCGAGGCCCCTCGCTACACGCAGCTCCTCGGGCTCGAGCACGACCGATGCGTCGCAGTAGAGCGAGACGGCGCCGACGCCGAGCGTGCCGAGGACGAGGAGGACGCAGAGCACCGACTGCACGCCGGCCGCCGCGAGGTCGGAGCAGAAGAAGAGCCATGCGCCGACGTCCTCGGCGCGCGAGACGTTCAGCTCGTCAGGCCGTCCGCTCCGATAGGCCCTCCAGGGGGGCCCTTCGCCGAGGTCGATCTGCGCCTCGTCGAGCGCACCGGCCCGCATGCTCGTCGCGACGAGCACCTCGGGGTCGAACGGGTCGCTGAGCGTGGACGCGGCGGCGTCGTCGACGGGGAGCATCGTCACGAACGACGCGAGCAGCGTCGTCGCCCAGCAGGAGGATGTTGTACCGGCCGTCGACGGGCGCCGCGATCTGGCCGTCGCCGAACACGTTCGAGAGCAGCTCGCGCGAGATCCCGATGAGGTGACTGCCGTAGCCCGCTGTTCCAACTGACGCAAGGAGAACGAGGACCGTCGCCGCCAACGCTGCACGGGCGCGCGGTTCGACCTTCACGAACCGCGCCAGCCACAGCGTGTCCAGGGTGACGACGAGCCACAGCGCGCTGTAGGCGAGGAGGAGGACCTGGGCGACGGCCGTGGGCGGAGCACGACGCGCCCTCAGGAGTCGCGGAGAGCGGCGAAACAGGCGGTGACGAGTTGTGCGGGACTCCGGGTCTCGTCGCGCCGGGCCCAGGTCGCGATCGCGACATCGAAGCAGGCGAGGCTCGACTGCACGATCGCACGTGCCCGCACCTCGGCGTCGTCACCTCTCGAGCGGGAGGCGACGACGGGCGAGAGCAGCTGCTCCCACTGCAGGTGCTTCTCGAGGTTGCGCGCACGGAGGGACGGGGTGCTGCCGAGGACGCGGATCGCGCGCTTCTGGCGATCGTCGTGGGCGTCGGAGAGAGCGAGCAGGGAGAGGAAGGAGTGGCGCAGAGAGTCCCACACCGGCTCGTCCAGCGGGCGCGCGACGAGCGCCTCGCGGACGTGCTCGCCCCAAGCCGCCGTGTCGCCGATCACCGCATCCTCCTTGGCTGGGAAGTAGCGGTTGAAGCTGCGCGTCGAGATGCCGACCTCGGCAGCGACCTGCTCGACCGTCACCTCATCGAAGCCGTGCTCGGCGAACAGGTCGATGGCGGTGGCGGAGATCCGGGCACGGACAGCATCGCGCGTCACTTCCCGCAGGCTCGTCCTCTGATCGCGCATGAGCCGAGCATAGTCGGACAATAATGTCTGATTCAGACAGTTATGTCGTAGAGTGTCACTATGACACCTTCAGGATCTCCCCATCAGCGCGCCCTCGGCACCGAGGGCCTCCAGGTCTCGGCCATCGGCTACGGCGCAATGGGCGCCGCCATGGGCTACGGGCCGAGCGACGACACCGAATCGATCGCGACCATCCGCCGCGCTCACGAGCTCGGAGTCACGCTCTTCGACACGGCGGAGATGTACGGCTGGGGTGAGGGCGAGAAGCTCCTCGGACGCGCCGTCGCACCCTTCCGCGACGAAATCGTCCTCGCGACGAAGTTCGGCGTCACCCGCGAGTTCGGAGTCGACTCCCGGCCCGAGCACATCCGCGAGGTCGTGGCCAACAGCCTCCGCAATCTCAGGACCGACTCCATCGATCTGCTGTACCAGCACCGCCCCGACCCCGCGGTGCCGATCGAGGACGTCATCGGAACGATGAAGGAGCTCATCGACGAGGGGAAGGTCAAGTACCTCGGTCTCTCGGAGGCGGACGGCGATCTGCTCCGCGCTGCCCACGCGGTCCACCCGATCACGGCCCTGCAGACCGAGTACTCGATCTTCGCGCACGACGTCGAGCCGATCCTCCCGGCCGTCGAGGAGCTCGGGATCGGATTCGTCTCCTACTCGCCTCTGGCGCGGGGCTTCCTGACCGGAGCCGTCCAGCACCGCGACCGCTACGACGAGACCGACTTCCGACGCGGCCTGGCGTGGTGGAACGACGAGAACTTCGACGCGAACCTCGCGATCGTGGGCCGGCTCTCGGCGCTGGCCGAGCGCAAGGGCGCGAGCCTCTCACAGCTGGCGCTGGCGTGGCTGCTCGCCCGCAAGGACTACATCGTCCCGATCCCGGGCTCCCGCAGCCCTCGACGCGTCGAGGAGAATGCGGCGGCCGCGGCGGCCGTTCTGACGGACGACGACCTCGCCGAGATCCAGTCGATCGCACCCGACGGAGGCGCGGGCGGGCGCTTCAGCTGAGGGCGGCCTCGGGTCGTCGTCGGCGCTCCTCGGATCGAAGGACCGGGTCAGCGGGAACGGCTCGCCCGCGCTCGAGCCGGGGGCCGTTCGCGGCGGATCGATCCGGGGACGGCCGCGCTCAGCGACGGCGGAAGGCAGGCAGGAGCGCGTAGGCGATGACGGCGCCTCCGACCGCGATCCAGCGCTCCACGGAGTCGACGGGCGAGTCGCTCGTGCAGACACCGGTCGCGCTCACGTCATCGGTGCAGCTGCCCGATCCGACGCTGGCCAGGACGACGAGGACTCCCGCGGCGAAGACCACCGCGACGGCGATCCACCCCCGGCGGATTCCCCGCTGCGGTCGCGCGCTCATGGATCGACCCTTCGCGCGGGTCCGCCCGCCACGGCTCTCCGCACGAAGAGTCGTCAGCGCAGCACCAGCGAGAGCAGCAGCGTCATACCCAGGGCGAGGACGGAGGCGAGCGAGACGCCGACCGTCACCGACTTGAGGGCGCCGCGCACCGACTGGCCGAGGAAGCTCTGCAGTAGCCAGAAGGTGTTCGACGTGACGTGGATGCAGAACAGGGCACCCGAGCCGGCGGCGAGCGCCACCAGGAGCGGATCGAGGCCCAGCGTCGCCGCGACCGGTGCCACGACTCCGGCGGCCGTGATCGCCGAGAGCGTCACCGAGCCGACCGCGATGTGCAGGGCGGCCGCCATCAGCCAGACGAGCATCAGCGGCGCGGTCGCCGACGCCGAGAAGTAGCCCTTCAGCAGCTCGCCGAGGTCGCCCTCCGCGATGATAGCCGCGAGGCTGCCGCCGACCCCGGTGAGCAGGAAGATCTGGCCGCCGTCCTGGAAGCCCTTCGCGACCGCCTTCTCGATCCGCTTCGCTCCGACCACCGAGCGGCCGATCGCTCCGGTCGCGATCACGGCGATCAGCAGGGCGATCACGGGATCGCCCAGGAACTGCAGTACTGGCACCTCGGCTCCGGCGACCGTGAGCACGGCCTCGGAGGCGATGAGCAGGAGCGCGACGAGCATCGGGGCGAAGAGCAGCAGGAGGGGACGTTCGCGCGGGGCATAGGAGTCTGCGGATCCCTCGGGGGCGGGGTGTCCCGGGAACGAGAAGTCGGGGCTGGTGGGCCCCGACTCGCCTCCCGACGCCGCCACGGGCACCGGGACCTCGTCGCGCAGCAGGGCCTGCTCGTCGCGAGCCGGGTCCCAGAGACCCATGCGGAACGCGAGGGACATCAGGAGGATCGTGACCACGACGGTCGGTGCGACGACGGCGAACCCGCCGAGCATCATCACGCCGAGCGGCACGCCGAGCAGGCCCGCGAGGGCGACCGCCGCGAATGCAGGGACCATCATCACGATCCCCATCTCGAGCCCGACGGCGAAGGTGACGGCGACGATGCCGGTGCCCGCGCGACCGAGCCGGGGCGCGATCCTCCGCGCGAGCGGCGCCGCGATGACGATGAGCGCGTCGACGAAGATCGTCTGCAGATAGGTCGCGAACGAGAGGCCCAGTGCGTACGGGATGCCGCGGCGGCCGAAGATCCGCATCAGGCCCTCGACGAGGCGCACCACGGCGCCCATCTCGTTGAGCATCGCGCCGATCAGCACGCCCCAGCCGATGAGGAGGCCCGCCTCCCTCATCACCTCGCCAAACCCGCGGGTCATCGTCGAGACGGTGTCGACCGGTCCGAGCCCGGTCAGGAGCCCGATCGCTGCGGCACCGACCGCGAGCACGAGCACCGGGTTCTGGCGGAACCGGACGATCGCCACCACCACGACCACGATGACCGCACCGACGACACCCAGGGTGTACCACTCAGGCATGTGTCCTCCTCCGCCGCCGCTCCGCGCGCGGTCACACCCTAGGGCGCCGAGACCCCGAGAGAACACAGGAGTCGTCGTACTCGACGACCGAGCACGACGACTCCTGGACGCTCGAGCGGGGCGGGCCGCGGAGCTCGGGATAGCGTGGACGGATGGCACTGACGCTCCCGGAACCACGGCTCCCCTCCCTCCTCGATTCCCCTGTTCTGGGCTGGGGGGTCGTCGCTCCGGGCTCGATCGCCGGGAGCTTCGTCGGCGCCCTGCAGAAGCACACTCGGCAGCGCGTCGTCGCCGTCGGCTCCCGGTCCCTCGAGCGCGCCCAGCAGTTCGCTCAGCGTTTCGGCATCGAGCGCGCCTCGGCCGGCTACGACGCGGTCGTGGACGACCCCGAGGTCGACGTCGTCTACATCGCGTCGCCCCACTCCGAGCACGCCCGTCAGGCCCTGCTCGCCATCGCGGCGGGCAAGCACATCCTGGTCGAGAAGCCCTTCGCTCCGACTCCGGGCGAGGCCGAGATGATCGTGCACGCCGCCCGCGACGCCGGAGTCTTCGCGATGGAGGCCATGTGGATGCGCTACCTCCCGCACACGGACGTGGTGCGCCGGCTGGTCGCCGACGGCGGCGTCGGCCCGCTCGCACTGGTCTCGGCCGACTTCGGCGGGGCGTTCCCCTTCGATCCGACGAGCCGCATCTTCGACCCGGCGCTCGCGGGCGGCGGCCTGCTCGACGTCGGCGTGTACGCCTCCTCGTTCGTCTCGATGATCGCCGGCACCCCGCAGAGCACTGAGGTGTCGGGGAGCCTCACCGAGACCGGAGTCGACGCGACCGCGACGATCGTCGGGCGGCATGCCGACGGCGTGCAGTCGATAGCGACGTCCACCGTGCTGGCCGACACTCCGCAGGCCGCGTGGGTGGCCGGACGCGACGGGCGGATCGACGTGCACTCTCCGTTCTGGAGCCCGAGCGCCGTGACGCTGACGCGCGGCTCCGAGAGCGGGACGTGGACCGACCGGTCGCCGCTCCGAGGCGGCGAAGGGCTCGCCTGGGAGGCGCTGCACCTCGCGCAGTACGTCGCGGAGGGTCGCACGGAATCGCCGCTGCATCCGCTCGACGAGGTGGTGCAGGTCGTCCGGACCCTCGACGACGCGCGCCGACGTCTGGGCGTCTCGGTCTAGCGACCACGGGATGCCGCCGGCGCGGCGGGGGCGTCACCCCGCAGGGAGTTCCACGCGGAAGCTCGTCCGACCCGGCTCCGAGTCGACGAGCACGCGCCCGCCGTGCGCATCGACGACCGCCGCGACGATCGCGAGGCCCAGCCCCGTCGATCCGGTCGTGCGGGCGCGCGAGGAGTCGCCGCGGGCGAATCGCTCGAAGAGCCGCGGCATCAGCTCGGGGGCGATACCGGGACCGGAGTCCGTGACCGTCACCACGGCGATCGGCCGACCCGCCGAGCGCCCCTCGGCGAGCGCCGCCACCACCCGTGTGCCGGGAGGGGTGTGCACGGCCGCGTTGCGCAGGAGGTTCCCCACCACCTGGTGCAACCGGAAGTCGTCACCGCGGATTTCGATCGGCTCCTCCGGAAGCTCCAGGTCCCACTCGTGGTCGGGTCCGGCCGCGTGGGCGTCCGAGACAGCGTCGATCAGCAGCAGGGTCAGGTCGACGGGAGCCTTCTCGAGGTCACGGCCCTCGTCGAGCCGGGCGAGCAGCAGGAGATCCTCGACCAGCGAGGTCATCCGGGTGGCGGCCCACTCGATCCGGTCGAGGGAGTAGGCCGCCGTCTCGGGCAGCTCGACCTCGCCGCGTCGGGGTAGCTCGGCGTAGCCGCGGATCGCCGCGAGCGGCGTGCGCAGCTCGTGCGAGGCGTCGGCGACGAACTGGCGCACCTTGTTCTCGCTCGCCTGCCGTGACTCCAGGGCCCCGGTGACGTGATCGAGCATGCGGTTGAACGCGGCGCCCACCCGGCCGACCTCGGTGCGGGTGTCGGCGTCCTCCTCCGGGACGCGCTCGACCAGCTCGACCTCACCACGCTCGAGGGGCAGCTCGGCGACCCTCGTCGCCGTGGCCTCCACCCGCTCAAGCGGGCGTAGCGCCACGCGGATGATCGCCATGGCGAGCAGGGCCACGACCAGCATCGCGAGCAGGACGACGACCACGACCGCCCACGAGAGGGAGGCGAGCGTGTCGGTGACGTCGCCCAGCGGGACCCCGACCACGACGACCTCGCCGTCGATCACCGTCGCGCGCACCCGGTACTGGCCCAGGACGTCGCCGAGGTCGATCGTGGTGGTCGCGCCGCCGGCATCGACGGCGGCCGTCAGGACCGAGTCCGGCTCCTCGGCGAACTGCTGACACGCGCCGTCGCGGTCGATGTACGCGCCGGTGAAGGAGCCGTCCTCGCCGCGTGCCGCCGTGATGGTGCTGAGGTTCTGGCTGGGACCGCTCCCGTAGCTGCTGCCGGGGCAGGTGGTCGCCCGCTCGATGCCGGAGGCGCCGACGTAGGGGCTCGGCCCGTCGAACTTCTGGAGGCGCTTGAGCGACTGGGCGAGCGCCGTGTCGGTGCTCTCGTAGAGGATGTGGCGGAGCGAGACCACGCTGACCGTGCCCACGATCCCCGCCGTCACCGCGACGAGCGCGACCACGGCGACCACCATCCTCCGCCGCAGGGTCCACGGGGCCCGCCGACCGCTGCGCGAGTTCCGCAGGGCGGAGCGGGTCGCGAAGTCGCCGAACGTGGGGCGGCCGGGGAGGGTCACTGCTCGGCGGGCTTAAGCAGGTACCCGGCACCGCGCACGGTGTGGATCATCGGCGAGCGGCCGGCATCGATCTTCTTGCGGAGGTAGGAGATGTAGATCTCGACCACGCTCGACTTGCCGCCGAAGTCGTACGACCAGACGCGGTCGAGAATCTGCGCCTTGCTGAGGACGCGGCGCGGGTTGCGCATCAGGAAGCGGAGCAGCTCGAACTCGGTCGCGGTCAGCTCGATGTCGTCGCTGCCGCGGCGCACCTCGTGGCTGTCCTCGTTGAGGACGAGGTCGCCCACGACCACCTCGGGGTCGTCGGCGTCGTTCGCGAGCAGCGTGCTCCGGCGGATCAGGCCGCGCATGCGGGCCACGAGCTCCTCGAGCGAGAACGGCTTGGTGACGTAGTCGTCGCCGCCCGCCGTGAGCCCGGCGATCCGGTCGTCGAGAGCGTCCTTGGCCGTGAGGAAGAGCACGGGGGTCTCGCTGCCGTCGGCGCGGACCCGCTGGAGCACCTGGAGCCCGTCGATGTCGGGGAGCATCACATCGAGCACGATGACGTCCGGGCGGAACTCCCTCGTGATCGTGATCGCGGCGCGGCCCTCCGCGGCGGTGCGCACCTCCCAGCCCTCGTAGCGCAGTGCCATCTGGAGCAGGTCGGTGAGGCTGCTCTCGTCGTCGACGACGAGGACACGGATGGGAGTCCCGTCGGCACGCTTGAGGCGGGTCCGCTGCGCGGGGGCGAGGTGCTTCGACGAGGCCGGGGTGCTCATGCCTCCAGTATCGGGAGTTTCCTATGGACGAGCTATGGCCGGCCGATGTCGTCGCTGTGCGCTCCCGGTGCGGCCGGGTCGGCGTCGAGCTCCTCCGGGTCGATCGCCGCCGTGCGGGCGTACACCCGTAACGGTGGCGACCGCATCGTCGACCTCGTGCGCCAGGCAACCGGAGTCGACCTGCTCGATGCCGCCGTCGCGATCCGCTCGGGCCAGAAGCTCGAGCCCGACACGATTGACACCCCACAGGCCGCCACCGTGCGCTTCTTCATGATCGAGCCCGGAGTGATCCATTCGATCAGCGGGATCAGCGCTGCGCGCACGTCCCCTGGAGTCATCGACCTCCAGATTCACGTTAGTCCGGGCGATCGGACGAGCGAGATCAACTCATCAGATGATCGCGCGGGCCTGGTCGTCGCAATCGGAGCCACCCCGGAAGAAGCCTCCGCCCGCGCTGACAGCGCAGCGGCAACGATTCAGTTCACCACCAGCTAACACCCCGGTCCGCGTGTCGAAGCTGGTCATCGGCAGAAGAGCCGCAGAGCGTCCGGGCTCAGCGGCCGGTCGGCGAAGACGAGACGTACTGCGCTCGGATCCGGGTTGCCGCGGTCGGGACCGCTCCAGATCAGGTTCAGGCCGGCGCGCTCGGCGGCTCGGCGCGAACCCTCATTGTTCTCGAGCAGGTAGGCGACGAGCGGGAGATCCGAGCCCATCGCCGCGAGCGCGGTGCGGGTCGCTGCGATGATTTCCTGCGCGTAGCCGCGGCCCCACGCCGTGGGCGCAAGCCGGTAGTAGAGATTCCAGGCGAGTCCACCGCGAAGACTCGGCCCACCGATCCCCACGAGCGCACCGGTCCCTTTGTCCCGTGCTACCCAGACGTCGAGACCGTTCGACTTCCATCCCGCGATGTACGGGTCCACCAGAGCGTGAGTCTGTTCCATGGACGTGTGACGTCCCGCGGGAAGGTGCTCCCATACGCGAGGGTCAGCATGGAGCTCATTCAGTTCTGGAAGATCTCGCTCCGTCGGAGGAACCAGCGCGAGCCGAGCTGTCGTCAAGACCGCGGAGTGAGGTGTAGTCACGATCATCATCATCCCGCCCCCGAGCCTCAAGTCCAGCGCCACGCCCCTCCAGCACTCCGCACACTCCTCGTGCCAGCGTCGCCGGCGCAACCAAGCTCGTCCCGGTCGACCCGGGCGACGACGTTGCGACCGGCCGCCTTGAGATCGAAGCCCTGGACGTGCAGCTGATTACCGTCGCAGTGGCCGGTGAGCAGGGACCGCCTGGACGGGCTGCGCGCTCGGACTATCGAATGATGGCAGAGGAGGACGGAATAACGTTGCTACGCCGGGACGACCGGGTCCCCTGAATGTTTCCGACGGCGGCGCGCCCGAGCCAGGTTGTCGTGCCACGGCGTGTTGGCCCGCATTCGACGGATCACGACGGGAGGAGACCGGCGTGCGCAGACCGCGCCGCACCTCAGACGCCATCTCCGTCCGTGTCGCCTGGGACGTCGAGATCACCTTCTCCGCCGGAGACCCCAGGCTACTGCCCGGGCCGGAATCGGCTGCAGCGCTCGGCACGCGCGATCTCTCAGCTGAGAACGACCGCCTTGCAGACTTGAAGGGGTCGACCAGAAATCAGCGGGAAGGCGAACTCCGCCTCGACGGCTAGTCACGGCCGGCTAGGGGCGAAGGCCCCGGAGGAGAACGTCGAGGAGAATCCGTGCCGCGTCGCTGTCGGGCGCGAGCCCCGCGCTGCGGACTGAGTGCGCAGTCCCGCAGGCGAGCAGGAGGATCGACGCGGCGTCCACGTCGACGCGTACCCGTCCTCTCGACCGGGCGTCCTCGAGCACCTCGGCGAGGCGGTCGAGGAGCGCGGCGCGCTTCGCGGCCGTTTGAGGGAGCACGGCGTCCGGACGGGCGGTGACTCTCTCGAACAGCGGATCAGTAGCCAGCAGGGCGACGTGCTCGGTCAGTGTCCGGTCCAGGCCGTCTGGCGCCGTCTCGTTCAGAAGGCGGTCGAGCTGGTCGAAGCGGTCCCAGACGACGACCTCTTCGAGCTCCTCGACGGTCGCGAAGTGCCGGTAGACCGTGGCCACCCCGACATCGGCCGCGCGCGCGACCGCATTCATGGCCAGCTCGTCCCCGCGATGGAGAAGCTCCTTCGCCGCCTCGATGATGCGATCGCGATTGCGAGCGGCGTCACGCCGAAGACCGTCCATAGATCTGAAGCCTATCGAGCCTTCGGCAAAACGGATGATCTGTCCGAACGGACTAAGTATCCGTTTAGTCTGAGGGGACACGGAAGGACACCATGACCCCCACGACACGCCCCCTCGCCCTGATCACTGGAGCGAGCTCCGGGATCGGCGCCGAGTTCGCTCGCCGCTACGCCCGCGAGGGCTTCGACCTCTTGCTCGTCGCCCGTTCGGAGGCCGCCCTGTGGGCGCTGGCTGAGGAGCTCTCGGCGGAGCACGCCATCGCCGCCTCCCTCCACACGGCAGATCTCTCGAACCCGACCGAGGTCGCCGGCCTCGTTTCGGTGATCGATCAGCAGCTGCCCCGCCTTGACCACCTTGTTAACAGCGCGGGCACCGCTCCGGAGGGCGACATCGATCGGATGAACCCCGACGAGCTGCGCCGGATGGTCGACATCAACATCACCGCGTTGTCCCTGCTCACGCAGGCCGCCGTCATCCGGATGCGAGGCGCAGGATCCGGCACGATCATCAACATCGCCAGCGGAGCCGGCTACCAGGCGCTCCCCCATTTCTCCGCCTACGCCGCCTCCAAGGCCTACGTGATCCGCTTCACCGAGGCGCTCTCGGAGGAGCAGCGCAGCCACGGTCTCCGGATCTTCTCGGTCGCCCCCGGCGACACCGAGACTCCGATGAACCCCGGCGCGGCGAAGGGCAAGCGGCAGGCGCACCAAGTGGTCGAGACGGCGTGGAGGGCGGCGTCGACTACAGCGCCGTCAGTGATCGACGGCCGCATGAACCGCGTCCTCGCCACTGTCGACAAGGGTGCTCGGCAAGCGTCTCGCACTTCGCATCGGAGAGCGGATGATGCGCCCGAAAGCCTGAACGGTGCACGATCCGGCGGCGCTCGCGCGTTCAGCGCGCGGTGCGCGCGTACCTCCGCGCCAATTCGGCGAAGGCGTCGCGGAGTTCGGGAGGCTCGATCACGTCGATCTCGGCGCCGAATCGGCCGAGCAGGGCCGCGAGCGACACCCAGGACCAGGAGCCTGCTTCGTAGGTGGAGCGGCCGTCGCCGAGGTCTTCGAGGGTTCCGTCGCCGGCGAACGGGGCGAGAGTCGCTGCCGGCAGCTCGATGACGACTTTCCCGTGGCAGGGCCAACGGTTCTTCTGCTCGGAGCCTTTGAACCGGGCGGCGAGGAATTCTGCCGGGTCGTCGCCTGGGATCTCGTGGCGGTCGAATCGGCGGCCGTTGTGCGTGCGGAGAGTGAGGCGGTCGACCCTGAAGATGCGCCAGTCGTCCTCGGGGGTCGACCATCCGATCAGGTACCAGCGTCCGTTGCTGAGCAGCAGGTGGTGCGGTTCGGTGCGCCGAGGCGGCCCGCCCTCGGCCCCCGAGTCGGAGGCCGGGGTCGCGTAGTCGAAGCGGATCTCCTCGCGCTTCTGGACGGCCTCGCCGATCCGAAGCAGCACCTCCGGGTCGACGTCGGCGCGCGGCGCCCGCGGCTCCGATGCGAGCGCTCCGACGCGCAGGCCGGCGATCCGCTGCGCGAGTCGATCCGGCATGAGCCGCGTGACCGTCTGGAGCGCACGGGCGGCCGCTTCCTCGATTCCCGCACCTGTGATTGCGGCGGTCTGCAGGGTGATGGCGACGGCGAGTGCCTGCTCGTCGTCGAAGAGAAGAGGCGGCAGGCTCTCCCCCGCGCCCAGCCGGTAGCCGCCCTCCGGGCCGCGGGTGGTGTCGATCCGGTAGCCCAGTTCACGCAGCCGGTCGATGTCGCGGCGAATGGTGCGTTCGCTGATCCTCAGACGAGAGGCGAGGGTCGGTGCCGTCCATTCGTGGTTCGACTGGAGCAGGGACAGGAGCGCCAGGAGGCGCTGAGAGGTGATCACGGCGGGTCCGGCAGGCATGTCTCGAGTCTCGGGCATGTACCGGACACATGATGACCGGTACGGGCGCTGGACTGAGGTCACTTCGAACTCGTCGAAGCATTTGCACTCTGTAGGAGAAACCATGAGCGTCACCAGCGCCCTGCACGTCAACTTCCGCGGCACAGCGAAGGAGGCGCTGGAGTTCTACCACTCCGTCTTCGGCGGTGACCTCGTCCTCGCTCCCTACGGTGACGTCGACGCCGGCCAGAGCGCGGCCCAGTCCGAGCAGATCGCCTGGGGCCAGGTCCAGGCGCCTAACGGGTTCCACATCATGGCGTACGACGTGCAGGAGTCCCTGCCCTACGCCGCCGGCGAGAACGCCTTCTACGTCTCGCTCCGCAGCACCGACACCGAGGAGATCGAGCGGCTCGGCACGGCGCTGGCCGAGTCCGAGGGCGTGACGATCCACGTCCCCTTCGGCCCCTCGGTGTTCTCGCCGCTCTACGGCAAGCTGACCGACCGGTTCGGCGTCACCTGGATCATCGACGTCGTCGCCCCCTGGGGCTGAGACGCCCGCAGCCACGCGGGCCGTGGAGCCGATCGAGCGCCGTCATCGTCGTGTTCGCCGGGTGAGGCTCCGCCATCGGGTCTGCTCGGTGAACACGACCGCGACGCAGAGGGCGGTGACCGCGGGCGCGGGCGCGGTGGTCACGATCGTCCTGCCGCTCGGAGGCCGCGGTCGATGAAGTCGACCATCCAGGTGAAGCTCTCGTCGACGTCGGTGCTCATCTGGAATCCATTGGAGGTCTCGAGGGTGGCGAAGCCGTGCAGGATGCTGCGGAGCATCCGGATCGCATGGATCTGCTGAGCGGGGTCGAGGTCGTATCCGTGCAGGACGGCGGCGAACGAGCCCAGGGTGTGCTCCAGCGCCGCGGCCAGGGGATCCTCGGGGCCGGTCGGGGTGGCGCCGACGGTGGCGGCATAGCGGCCCGGGTGCTCCTTGACGTAGGTGCGGACCGTCTGGGCCGCAGCCGCGAGGGCGTCGCCACCGGCTCGTCCCTGCATCGCGTCGCGGAGCGCATCCCCGAGTTCGGTCGCGCCGAGAACGGCGACCCGGTGGGTGAGGTCGGCGAGCCCGTCGACGTGCTTGTACAGCGAAGGCGCCTTCACGCCCAGGCGCTCAGCCACGACGCTCATGTTCAGTGGCGCCGGGCTGAGCTCGTCCGCCAGATCCGCAGCCGCCTGGGTGACCGTCGCGGGCGCCAGACCTGCTCTAGGCATTGCTCGACGTCGGGGCGAGGGTCTTCGCGAGGAACGGGAGGAGCAGCGCGAGGACGGCGGCGGGGGTCTCCGTGTGCGGGTAGTGCCCGGCCCCGTCGACGACCTCGACGACTCCGAGGCCCGTGGGCAGGTCGCCGATGATGCGCATCCCCTCGCGCGCGGATCGACCCAGTCCGGGTCGGCGCTGCCCTCGATGACGAGAACCGGGCAGCGGACCGCTGCCAGGTGCGCGCCGGCGTCCGCCGGCGAGGTCTTCGTCATGGCGTGCAGAACAGCCATCCGCTCGGGCCGGCGGAGCGCCGTCTCGATGCGGGCCCGTTCGACGGCCCAGTCGGCCGGCTTGGCCGGGATCGCGATGTCGAGGTACTTCATCCACCCCGCGAGGCTGCTGCCCATCATGACCCGGGTGAGCTGGGTCATGCCTGCGCGGACGTGCTTGTGCCGGAGGACGCCAAGGAGGTCGAAGGACTGCTTGCGGGTGAACGGGGCCAGCTCGACGATCCCCGAGATCACGTCGGGTGCCGTCGCCGCGGCGATGGTCGCCGCTCCCCCGCTGATGGACTGGCCGACGATGACGGCAGGGCCGCCCAGGTGGCGCACAACGGCGACCAAGTCGCCGGCGATGGCCGTCCGCTCGTAGGAGGACCAGCCGACACTGGAGTCACCGCAGCCGCGGATGTCCACGTTCGCCACCCGGTACCCGGCAGCGACGAGCTCGTGAACAAGGAACCGGTACGAGTGCCGGCTGTCGCCCATCCCGTGCGCCAGGACGACGAGAGGGCCGGTCCCGGCGACGTCGTAGGCGATGGATCCCTCGTCGGTGATCAGGTGTTCGAGCATGTCGGCCTCCATTGCTATTGGGTATAGCCACAAGCTATGGGCATTAGCCGCGCGCTGTCAAGTCGCGCTCGGGTCGTGTGCGCCCTGCGCGACCTCCGGCGGGCGAGGTCGGTGCGGCGGTAGAGTGCGCCTCTGGAGGGAGGGAGGGCGCATACCGATGAGTGCGACCATGGCCGACGTCGCGGAGCTCGCCGGCGTCTCGAAGAAGACCGTCTCGAACTACTTCAACGGCTACCCGTACATGACCGCCGAGACGCGCTCCCGCGTCGCGTCGGCGATCACGACGCTGAACTACAAGGTCAACATCTCGGCGCGCAACCTCAGTTCCGGCAAGACGGGCACCATCGCGCTCGCCATCCCGGAGATCGCTCATCCCTACTTCGCCGAGCTCGCTCAGTCGGTGGTCTCCGCTGCTCAGCTGCACGGCCTGAACGTCGTCGTCGAGGTGACCCACGGCGAGCACGACCGCGAACTCGCGCTCCTGCACGGGGAGAGTGGGCGGTACGTGGACGGCCTCCTCTTCCACGCGATCGCCCTGGGGCCCGAGGACATCGAATCGTCGACACTCGACGTGCCGGTCGTCCTCATCGGCGACCGGGTCTACGACGGTCGCTTCGATTTCGTGACCGTCGCGAACGCCGATGGTGCGTACGAGATGACGCGTGTGCTGCTCGGCGCCAAGAAGCGGCGCATCCTCGCCCTGGGGATGGAGCGCTCGACGATCGCGACCGCTGCTGCTCTGCGTTTCGAGGGGTACGCGCGCGCGCTCGATGAGGCCGGCCTGAGCCTCGAGGACGACCTGCTGATCGGCCCGATCCCGTGGAATCGCTCCTCCGGCGCGACGGCACTGGCAGCAGCACTCGACGCAGGTGTCGCGTTCGATGCGGTGTTCGGCTTCAACGATGCACTCGCGCTGGGGGCACTGAACGAGCTGCAACGCCGTGGTCGAAGCGTCCCGGGCGACGTCTCCGTCGTCGGCTTCGATGATGTCGAGGAGGCGGCGCTGTCGTTCCCGCCCTTGACGTCCCTCGATTCAGGGCGGAACTGGATCGCCGAGCGGGCGGTCGATCGGTTGCACGAACGGCTCCGGGACAACTCGCTGGAGCCAGAGGTCATCCTCGCCGAGCACGGCGTCGTACTCCGCAGCTCCGTGTAAGCGCAGTCCCACGCTTCGCTACTTCCCTCTTGCGCTCGTAGTACACCGGTGTACTGTTACGTGCAGTGCACCGGTGTACTACCGGATGCACCACACGCTTTCGCTCAATGAGGAGAACCATGGTCACCGCCTCCGACTCGCTCGCCGCCCCGGCCGCCCCGGCTCGCGCTGCAGCCCGCCGCCCTCTCGACGTGCGCCGTGTTCGCCTGAACGGAGGTTTCGTCGGCGACTGGCAGCAGGTCAACCGCGAGGCCACGCTCCCGCACTGCATCGAGCGGATGGAGACCTCGGGGGTTGTGGACAACCTTCGGCGCCTCGTCGGCGAGAGCGATGCTCCGTTCCGTGGCCCGCTCTTCGCAGACTCGGACCTCTACAAGACCCTGGAGGCCATCGGCTGGGAGGCCACTCGCGGCGACGTGAGCGAACTCCTGCCGTTCGTTGACGAGTCGATCCGCCTCCTGGCCGCCGTGCAGGGCGAGGACGGCTACCTGGACAGCTATTACCAGGGACCGCACGCCGGCGAGCGCTTCACGGATCTGCCCCAGGGGCACGAGATGTACAAGCTCGGCCACCTCGTCCAGGCGGCGATCGCCTGGGCACACGCAGGTCGCACCGACCTGCTCGAGATCGCGCAGCGCTATGTCGACCTCGTCCACACCACGTTCGGTGAAGGCGCCCGCGACGACATCGACGGACACCCCGAGATCGAGACGGCGCTCGTAGAACTCTCCCGCCTCACCGGGGAGCCTCGGCACCGGGAGCTCGCTCGCCGGATGGTCGAGCTGCGCGGCTTCCGCACGATCGGCGAGGGCCAGTTCGGGGGCGCCTACTACCAGGACCACACGCCGGTGAAGGACGCCCGTGAAGCGACCGGTCACGCCGTGCGCCAGCTGTACCTGCTCGCCGGAGTGAACGACCTCGAGCTCGACGACCCCGATGCGGGATACCGCGACACGCTCGATGCACTGTGGACCAGCATCCACCGCGAGAAGCTGTACGTCACCGGCGGTCTCGGCTCGCGCCATCGCGGCGAATCGTTCGGAGACCCGTACGAACTGCCCGCCGACCGCGCCTACTCCGAGACCTGCGCCGCCATCGCGAACCTGCACTGGAACTGGCGGATGCTGCTGCTGGACGGTGGTGCGCAGTACGCGGACGAGATCGAGCGCGGCCTCTACAACGCGATCGCCGTGTCGACGTCGCTGGACGGGAAGTCGTACTTCTACTCCAACCCTCTCCAGCTGCGCACCGGCCACACTCACGAAGAAGACGCCCCGTCGACCCGGCTCGACTGGTACTTCTGCGCCTGCTGTCCGCCCAACCTCGCTCGGCTCCTCTCGTCGATCAACGGGTACCTGCTCACCGAGTCCGACGACGCGGTGCAGTTCCAGATCTACACGCCCGGTGAGTTCGAGATCGGCGACGGGGTCACGGCAACGGTGCAGACCGGGTTCCCCTGGACCCCCGAGATCCGAGTCGTCTTCGACACTCCGACGACGCGCGTGACGCAGTACCGGATCCCCGCCTGGGCGGCCGGCGCGACGCTCTCGGTCGACGGCGGCACAGCCGTCGACGCCGCATCCGGCTTCACCGACGTGCCCAGCGGTGCGAGCAGTGTCGAGCTGCACATCCCTGTCGAGCCGGTGTTCGAACGTGCTCACCCCTGGGTGGACGGAGCGCGCGGAGCTCTCGCTCTGCGCCGCGGGCCGGTCTACTACTGCCTCGAAGAGGCGGACCTGCCGGGCGGCGTCCGGCTGGAGGACGTCGTCATCCCCGACCGCCCCTCGGCTTCGGACGCCGGCAGCGACCCCGTGCTCGCTGTGCCGGTGCTCGACATCGCCGGTGCGCGCACTCACGCCACCGCCGACGCCCTTTACCCGTCGGACCTCGATCAGAGCGCGGAGTCCGAGATCGGCACCGTGCGCGCGATCCCGTACTTCCGCTGGGCCAACCGGTCTGCCGGTGCCATGCGCGTCTGGATGCCCACCGTCTGAGCAGCGGGATGCGGCCGGTCCGCCGGTCGTCCTCGCCGAAGAACTCACTCACTCTCCTGAAAGACCCCTCCTTCGAAAGGACACGCAATGAGGCGTACGACCACCACCATCCTCGCGATGACCGCACTCGCGGCCACCGTCGTCGGACTGAGCGGATGCTCCACCTCCAGCTCAGGCGGCGACAGCAGCTCCGGAACGATCAGCGTCTGGACCCGCGACTCGCAGGCGACGTTCATGAACGCGCTCGCCGACGAGTTCAACAGCACTCACGACGACCTCCAGGTGGACGTGACCGTGGTCCCCGCGGCCGACTTCGTGCAGAAGTTCGGCACTGCAGCGGCCGGAGGCAACGCCCCGGACGTGGCCTCGATGGATCTCGTCTACGCTCCCTACTTCGCCTCGGCCGGCGCCCTCCTGGACATCAGCGACCGCGTCGACGAGCTCGACTACAAGGACCAGATGAGCCCGGGGCACCTCGCCCAGGGCGAGTACGAGGGCAAGACCTACGCCCTGCCCTTCAGCGGAGATGTCTCCGTCATGTACTACAACAAGGACCTCTTCCGAGCAGCCGGCCTCGACCCGGAGACGCCGCCGCCGACGATGGCCGAGGTGCAGTCGGCAGCGGAGGCGATCACCGCTCTGGGCGACGGCACCTATGGCTTCGCGTTCTCCGGAGCGTGCGGCGGATGCAACATCTTCTCCATCACGCCCTACATCTGGGCCAGCGGCGGCAACGTCCTCTCGGATGACGGCACGAAGGCTCAGCTGGACAGCGCCGAGGTCACCGACACCGTCACCATGTACCGCGACCTCTGGAGCGGCGGCGCGATGCCGGAACTCGTCCAGTCCGACAGCGGCGCCAACGCCGGCGACGCCTTCAAGCAGGGCAAGGTCGGCATCTTCAACTGGGGCAACTTCTTCATCAGCTCCCTCACCGACCCTGCCGAGGGTGCGGAGTTCGACTGGGGCGTCGCACTGATCCCCGGCGCGGAAGCCGGCCAGAGCGGATCCTTCTCCGGAGGAGACGACATCGCGATCACGGCGGGAGCGAAGAACCCCGATGGTGCATGGGAGTTCCTGAAGTGGGCCACCGGCGAGGACGGCCAGAAGGTCGTCGCCGACAACGGAGTGATCCCCATTCGCCTCGACCTCCTCGACAGCCTCTACATCCCGAAGGATCCGCGGTACCAGGTGTTCGCGGATGCCCTCGCCGTAGGCAAGGTGCCCTACAGCGTGATCGAGAACGAGCTCTTCAACGACTCGAACGGCATCTGGTCGACGATGCTCCAGGAAGCGGTCTTCGGCTCCGGATCCGTCGCCGATGCACAGGACAAGGCGCAGAAGGCTGCGCAGGCGCTGCTCGACGAATCGCAGTAATCGCCTCAGCGTTCGGTGGAGCGGGCCGTGAGGCCCGCTCCACCTCCCCGAAGAAGTTTCGACAATGACCGTCGAGGAGCATCGACAATGACCGCACTCCAACAGGCCCGCCCGATCGCCCCGGCGCTACCGCCTTCGCCGCCCCGTCGTCGCAACAGCATGGACCGGCGCCGTGGCACGCTCGGGTTCCTGCTGAGCTTGCCGGCCTTCATTCTTCTGGGGCTGTTCTTCCTCTGGCCGCTGCTGCGCACCGTCTACATGTCCCTCAACGACTGGCCGCTGCTGGGCGCCCCGGAGTTCATCGGCTTCGACAACTACGTCAAAGCCGCGACTGATGGGCAGTTCCTCAGTGCTGTCGGCTTCACCTTCTTCTACACCGCCGTCATGACGCCGATCCTGCTGGTCCTCGCCTTCGCGCTCGCGTTCCTCGTGCGCCGCGGCGGACGCGCGCACCGCTTCTTCCAGACCATCTACTTCCTGCCGGTCGTGATCGGTCTCGCCTCGGGCAGCTACATCTGGTTCTTCATGTGGCAGTCCGACATCGGCCCCACCACCCAACTCCTGGGCGACTGGGGATTGGTTAGTCCCACGAAGAACTACTTCGCCGACTTCTGGAGCGCGTTCGCGATCGTCGTCGCGATGGTGACGTGGAAGGTCGTCGGCCTGCAGATGCTTCTCGTTCTCGCCGGCATCCAGGCGATACCGGAAGAGGTCACCGAGGCCGCCCGAATCGACGGTGCCACGAGCTGGCAGAGCTTCTGGTACATCACGGTGCCGCTGCTGCGACCGACCCTTGCGCTGGTCCTCGTGTTCTCCGTCGCCGGCTCACTGCTCGCGTTCGACCAGTTCTACATCATGACCACCGGCGGACCGGCTGGTTCTACCCTCACCGCCGTGTACGAGATCTACCGCAACGGCTTCGTCAAGTTCGACGTCGGATACGCCTCCGCCCTCTCCATTCTCCTCATGCTCGTGCTCGGCCTCGTCAGCGCCGGACAGATGCTGCTGCTCAGGAACTCGGACAACGCATGAACGCCATCGCCACATCGGCTCACGCTCCTACGGCTACCGCCGCCCCCTCGAAAGTGGTTGTACCGCGCTCGCGGGCGCGCATCCTGCCCGTTGCGGCCTGGTGGGTCGTCTCACTGTGCCTCGCTGTGCTGACCCTCTACCCGATCGGGGTGATGCTCTCTCAAGTCAGCATCGCGAACGTCGTGAAACTGGCTGATGCCAGCCGCGGCCTCAGCCTGCTGCAGAGCCTCGGCAACTCTGCGTTCGTGTCGATCTTGGCGACGTTAGTTACCCTCGTCGCGAGCACCTTCGCCGGATACGCGTTCGCGAAGCTGCCGTTCCGAGGCAGCAAAGTGGCGTTCTTCGTGATCCTGATCACGTTCATGGTCCCGTTCCAAGCCGTCATCACACCGCTGTACATCGTGCTGAGGGACATCGGACTGCAGAACAACCTCGTCGGGGTCGCCCTCGTCATCGCCACGTTCAATCTGCCGCTGGGCACCTTCCTGATGCGCAACTCCTTCGCGGCGATCCCGGCCTCGCTCGAGGAGGCGGCTCAGATCGATGGCGCCAGCCCCTTCGCCGCACTGTGGCGAGTGATGCTCCCCATCGCCGTTCCCGCCCTCGTCTCGACCACGCTGCTGTCGTTCTTCGCGGCCTGGAACGACTTGTTCGCCGCCCTCATCCTGATCACCGACCAGAACCTCTACACACTGCCGGTCAGCATCGGCATCCTCTCCACCGATAGCCAGTTCGGCGTGAACTTCGGGCTGATGCAGACCGGCGTCACGGTCACCGTCATCCCCTGCGTGATCATCTACGTGCTACTGCAGCGCTACTACGTCGCCGGCCTGCTCGGCGGTGCCCTCAAGTGATCGGCCCCGCCCGACGCGCATCACCTCGAATCAGAAAGCTCGCAGCATGATCGTCCGCACTCCTCTCACCTCCTGGACCGTCGAAGCGTCCGGCTCGGCCGTCCCTGCTGCCGTCGGTTCAGCCGGCGCGATCGCCGCAACAGTGCCCGGCTCGGTGCACACCGACTTACTCGCGGCCGGTCTGATCGATGACCCGTTCCTTGACGAGAACGAGAAGACCCAATCGTGGATCGGACGCACCGACTGGACCTACCGAACCGTCGTCGACTGGAATCCCGACGGGAGCGAACATCATGAGCTCCTCTTCGAAGGCATCGACACCATCGCGACGATCTCTCTCAACGGAGCCGCACTCGCGTCGACGAGGAACATGCACCGCAGCCACCGGATCGACGTCACCGGGATGCTCGTCCCAGGCGCCAACGAACTCGAGGTCGCGATCAGCTCACCCCTCCGTGCCGCGGATGCCGCCAGTCTCGAGTTGGGCTACCGCCCGCACACCAACCACCACCCCTACAACGCCATCCGGAAGATGGCGTGCAGCTTCGGCTGGGACTGGGGAATCGACACCGCCACCTCCGCCCTGTGGAAGCCGGTCACTCTCGAGACCTGGAGCGGCGCGCGCTTGCGGGACGTCGCCCTGGCGGGTGTGGTCGTCGGCGGGGTTCCCCGCCTGCGCGGCACAGCGCACGTGACCGGAGAGGTCTCGGCACATGTCGTCGTCAGCATCGCGGGTGACGATCATCGCCTCACGACGGTCGACGGAGTCGCACGATTCGACGTCCCCGTCGACGGCGCGGCGCTCTGGTGGCCACGCGGTTACGGCGATGCTGCTCTGCACGACGTGCGAGTGCGGCTCGTGTCCGGCGACGACGCGCTCGACGAACGTGCCCACCGTGTCGGGTTCCGGTCGGTCGAGGCCCGCAGCACACCGGACGATGCGGGAACCGGATTCGCCATCATCGTGAACGATCAGGAGATCCACGTCCGCGGCGCGAACTGGATTCCGGACGACGCCTTCCTGCACCGCGTCGACCGCGCCCGCTACGCGCGCCGGCTCGCCCAAGCGGAGTTCGCGAACATCAACCTGGTCCGCGTGTGGGGCGGCGGGATCTTCGAGAGCGAAGATTTCTACGCCGAATGCGACGAACGCGGCATCCTCACCTGGCAGGACTTCCTCCTCGCCTGCGCCGCCTATGCCGAGGACGAGCCGCTGTGGTCCGAGTTCGAGGCGGAGGCGCGCGAGGCGATCATCCGGCTCGCCGCGCACCCGTCGCTCGTCGTCCTCAACGGCAACAACGAGAACATCTGGGGGTACCAGGACTGGGACTGGGACAAGAAGCTCGACGGACGCACCTGGGGCGCCGGCTACTACTACGACCTCTTCCCCGCCCTCGTCGCCGAGCTCGCCCCCCATGTCGCCTACACCCCCGGGAGCCCGTTCAGTCCCGACCGTGCCGCCCATCAGAACGACCCCGACAGCGGTACCGTCCACGTCTGGGACCTGTGGAACCAGAAGGACTGGCCCCACTACCGCGACTCGCGCCCCCGGTTCGTCTCCGAGTTCGGCTGGCAGGGCCCGCCCACCTGGAGCACCCTGACCCGAGCCGTCCACGACGACCCCCTCACCCCGGAATCACCCGGCATGCTCATCCACCAGAAGGCCATCAAGGGGAATGACAAGCTGACCGACGGACTCACGGCGCACTTCCCGCTCCCGAACACAATGGCGGACTGGCACTGGGCGATGTCACTCAACCAGGCGATCGCGATCCGCACAGCGATCGAGTGGTACCGCTCCCTCACGCCGCACTGCACCGGAACGATCGTCTGGCAGCTCAACGACTGCTGGCCGTCCACCTCCTGGGCAGCGGTCGACGCCGACGAACGACCCAAGCCGCTCCTCTACGCCCTCAAGCAGGCACACGCCGACCGGATGATCACGATCCAGCCGGACGGCGGGACCGGTCTCCGTCTCGCGCTCGTCAACGACTCGACGAAGGACTGGGCGGGTCCGGTCGAGGTGCAGCGGCTGCACTTCTCCGGCGACGTTCTCGAACGCTTCACCGTCCATGTCGCAGTCCCGGCGGGCAGCTCACGGAACGTCGTGCTCGACTTCCCGCTCACCCGACCCGACGACGTCGCGAACGAACTCCTGGTCGCCACCTTCGACGGCGAGCGAGCGCTCTGGTTCTTCGCGGAGTACCGGGCCAGCGGCCTGCAGCCCGCTCGCGTGTCAGTCGACGTGCGCAGAGACGGAGACGTCCACCTCGTGAGGGTCACTGCAGAGAACCTTGTCCGCGAACTCACCCTGCTCGTCGACCGCGTCGCTTCGGATGCCGTCGCGGATCGGGCGCTCGAGACGCTGCTTCCAGGCGAGACGGTCGAGTTCCGCGTCCGCGGCACATCAGAAGCGGACCCTGAGCAATTCGCCCACGCACTCGTCCTCCGTTGCGCCAACGACCTCGTCTGAGCCCAGCGCCCGCGGGTACAACCGCTCCCCAGAATGCCGGGCCGGCGCTCGCGCTGACGAGCCTCACGCGTTACCGAACAAGAGCGAACCGGCCCCGAGCCGATCCGGCTCCTTCCCAGGAGAGGGATCCGACCTACGCGGGGCCTGGCTTGGTGTGGAGGAAGCAGCTCGCCACCGCGGCAGCGATGATGAGTACGGCTGCACTGGTGAGGCTGAGCTGCAGGCCCAAGACGAAGGAAGCTTCGTCGGCGATGAACGCGCCGAAGACGGCGATCGCCACCGCGCCTCCGACCTGGCGGAACGTGTTGAACACGGCGCTGGCTGTTCCCGCTCGAGCGGGCGGGACGCTGCTCAGCACCACAGAGGTGACAGGTGGCATCGTGACCGCGCCGCCGAATCCGGTCAGGCAGACCGCCGTCCCGACGAGCAAGGGCGACTCGAGCGGAGCAGTGAGGACGGCGAGGGCGAGACCAGACGCCATCAGGACCAGCCCCGAGACGATCGGGACGCGGATCCCGAAGCGGTTGGCCAGCGTTCCACTGAGGACGTTGCCGAGGATGCTGAAACCTGCTCCGGGCAGGAACACGAGTCCGGCCAGGAGCGGAGGCAGGCCGAGCTGCTGCTGGAGGAACAGGCTCAGGACGAAGACCGTGCCGAAGTTGCTCACCATGAAGGCGAAGCCCACCCCGAGCGAGATACGCATTCCGCTTGAGCGGAACAGGTCCAGCGGCATCATCGGATGCGCTGCTCGCGCCTGGATTGCGAGGAACAGGACGATGGCGGCGACGGCCGTGGTGAGGCTCGCGAGGACGAGCGGTGCGGTGAACCCGACTGCTCCGCCCTCGATGAGGCCGAAGACCAGTGCGGTGAGCCCGACGACGGAGGCGACCTGACCGGCCCAGTCGAACGGGGAGGGCACGACCGGGGAGCGGCCCACAGCGCGCAGCAGGACGAGCATCAGCACGCAGACAGGCAGGTTGATCGCGAAGACGAGCCGCCAGTCTCCGGTGGTGAGCGCTCCCCCCAGCACCGGGCCGACGGCCGTCGCGACCGCGCCTCCGACGGCCCAGATCCCCAGCGCCCGCGTCCGTTCACGATCGTCGACGTAGGCCTCGCGGATCAGCGCCATCGACGCCGGCAGCATCACCGCCGCCCCGGCCCCCTGGAACGCGCGCGCCGCGATCAGCAGCTCGATCGAGGGAGCCAGTGCGCACGCGACCGAGGCGGCCGCGAACAGGACGATCCCGGACCGGAAGGCGCGCTTCGCGCCGAGGCGCTCGGACAGGTTCCCGGCGAGCAGAAGCAGAGCCGCGAACGTGAGCGTGTAGCTGTCGATGGTCCACTGCAGCGCGACCGTGTCACCGCCGAGGTCCCGGCCGATGGCAGTCAGGGCCACGTTCACGATCAGGATGTCGAGCGTGATCAGGAAGAAGCCGGACGAGCACAGCAGCAGCGTCAACCGGCGACGCCTGGCCGACGGTGCCTCCGTCACGAGCGGTGGGGACGGCGGGATCGCCGAGTCCGACTCGCCAGTGGGCAGGCGTCGGCGAGGGGGTCGTCGTCGGTGATCGGGTGTTCGAGCATGGAGGCTCCTTGAGAGAGGGTCGGCACGGGTTCAGACGGTGACGAGGACCTTGAGCGCCTCGCGCGCGTCCATGGCGGCGTAGCCGGCGGGAACGTCGGTGAGGGCGATGGTCCGGTCGAAGACGCGGCCGGGGTCGATGGTGCCGTCGAGGACCAGAGGGATCGCCTGCTCGAGGTACGCCCGAACCGGAGCGGGTCCTCCGGTGAGAGTGATGTTCTTGCCGAACAAGGACCCGAAGCCGACGGGGGCGTCCTCATACTGGGGCACTCCGACGCGCGAGATGACGCCACCGGGACGGATGACCCCGTAGGCCTGCTCGTAGGCCGGCATGTGCCTACGGCCTCGAGGACCACGTGGCTGCCTTCGCCGCCGGTGATCTCCATCACCTCCGCGATGCCCTCGTCGCCACGCTCGGCAACGACGTGGGTAGCGCCGAAGTCGCGGCCGAGGTCGGTGCGCGCGGTGTGGCGGCCCATGAGGATGATCGTCTCGGCGCCGAGCTGCTTCGCCGCGAGGACGGCGGAGAGACCCACGGCTCCGTCACCGATGACGGTGACCGTCTTACCCGGTTCGACGCGGCCCATGTGGGCGGCGTGGTGTCCGGTGAGGTAGACGTCCGAGAGTGTCAGCAGGCTGGGGAACAGTGCGCTGTCGTTCTCGGTGACGCCGGGAACGACGACGAGGCTGCCGTCGGCGAGCGGGATGCGGGAGAGCTCGGCCTGCAGGCCGCCGACCTCGGGCGTGCCGTAGAAGCCGCCGTGCTTGCAGGCGGTGTGGAATCCGTCTCGGCAGAAGGAGCAGGTGTTGTCGCTGAAGGAGAAGGGGACGATGACGAAGTCGCCCTTCTTCACGGTGGAGACGGCGGAGCCGGTCTCCTCGACGATCCCGATGAGCTCGTGGCCCATCGGGGTGCCCTGCTCCGAGGCGGGGAGGGAGTGGTAGGGGTGCAGGTCGGAGCCGCAGATGCAGGAGCGGACCGTGCGCACGATGGCATCGGTGGGCTTCTGGATCTTGGGATCGGGGACGTTCTCGATGCGCACGTCGCCGGCGCCGAACATGAATGCTGCTCTCATGGGTTCTTCCGGTTCCTTCTTCTGTCGAATGAGGTGGGGGTGGGGAGTGGGCGGTCAGTCGGTGAGGACGCGCTTGGCGACGTTCATTGCGCCCATGCCCTTGGGCCAGCCGGCGTAGAAGGCGACGTGGGTGATCGCCTCGATCAGCTCGTCCCGGGTGAGGCCGTTCTCCACGCCGCGGCCGAGGTGGAACTCGAGCTGGTCGAGGTCGCCGCCGGCGGCGAGGACGGCGACGGTGATGAGGCTGCGGTCGCGGGGCGAGAGCTCGGGGCGGTTCCAGACGTCGTCGAAGAGCACGTCGTCGGTGAGGGCGGCGAGCTTCGGGGCGAAGTCGCCGAGGCTGCGGCGGCCTCCGCCGACCTGCTTGAGAGTGGAATCAGTCATCGTCTTCTTCTTTCGGGTCTGGGGACTGGTCTTCGCGGGAGCAGTTCGAGGGTCGTCTCGCGGGCGGTCGGTGCCGGAACCGCTTCCGCAGGAGATCCTGCTGATCGCGGTACGGTCAGGCGCAGTTCGTCGGCGTCGCCGATCGCGTCAAGCTGCTGCTCGCTCCGGCCGTCGGTACCGCCTCCTCACGTGCCACAGACGAGTCCACTCCCTTTCTGTCGTGGGCGGGAGGAACCGGTTGTGCACGTACTCACAGGGCATGTCTGGATCGGTGGGGGCGACCTAGCGTGGACGTCATGGACAACAGCAACGAGGTCCGCGAGTTCCTCACCTCCCGGAGGGCGCGTCTGCGCCCCGAGGATGTCGGCCTGCGGGACTTCGGTGGACGCCGTCGCGTTCAGGGACTGCGTCGGGAGGAGGTGGCCATGCTCGCCGGCGTCTCGACCGAGTACTACTCGCGCCTCGAACGCGGGCAGATCTCCGGCGTCTCCGAGCAGGTTCTCGATGCTCTCTCGAACGTGCTGAAGCTCGACGATGCGGAACGCGAGTACCTGGGAAACCTCGCTCGGGGAGCTCAGATCACGGCGCGAAGCAGGACGCGGAGGCCCTCTTCTCCGGGAGTGCGTTCCGGGATCCGCGCCGCGCTCGCTGCCATCACCGGAGCGCCTGCCTTCGTCCGCAACGGCGCCATGGACATCCTCGCCGCCAACGACCTGGGCCGTGCCTTCTACTCGCCGATCTACGCCAAGCGACCGTCGAGACCGAACCTGGCCAGCTTCACCGTCTTTGACCCGGCCGCGCAGACCTTCTATCCCGACTGGATCGCTGCCGTCGACGCGACCGTCGCAGTCCTTCGCCAAGAGGCAGGGCGAGACCCCTTCAACAAGCGCATCACTGAGGTCATCGGTGAACTCTCCACTCGAAGCGAGCCGTTCCGCGACCGTTGGGCGAACGCGAACGTGCGTCGCCACGACGCCGTCGCGAAGATCGCGAAGCACCCCGTGGTCGGGTCCATCACCCTCGAGCTGGTCGGGACTGAGCTGCTCGCCGATCCCGGTCTGTCGCTGATGATCTACGCCGCGACCCCCGGTACCCCCGCCGAAGACCAACTGCGCCTTCTCGGCGCTTGGGCCGCCACCAACCTGCAGGACGTCGCCGGGGCTCCCCGCGCCGACGCCTGACCCTGTGGCGGCGACGCCGACTGACACGACAGCTGCCCCTGACCGAAGGAACACCGTGAACATCGAACCCAGCTCCCCCACCGTCAAGAACCCGCCCGAGCAGTTCGCCGGCGACGTCTGGCTCGACCCGATCGTCGCTCCCCACGACGCCGACCAGCGCACCGTCGTCGCCCGCGTCCGCTTCGCGCCCGGCGCGCGCACCGCCTGGCACTCCCACGCCCGCGGCCAGTACCTCCACGTCACCGCCGGAATTGGACGCTTCGGTACTCGAGACGGCAGCATTCTCGAGCTACACGCCGGCCAGACGCTCTACACCCCGCCCGGGGAGGAGCACTGGCACGCTTCCGCGCCCGGCGTATTCATGGAGCACCTCGCGATCCTCGAGAGCGCCGACGACCCCACGACCACCACCGCCTGGGCCGATCACATCACTGACGACGAATACGAGGGCCGCTAACCGGCCCGAGAATTGCCCACCCTTCCGTCGAACGACGCACGGCATCCGCCGACCGGTCCACACCATTCCACCGACTTCGCCGGACCATCCGATCAGAAGTGAACGAAGGAGAACTGACATGCATATGCGCACACTGGGACAGGGACTCGAGGTGTCGGCGATCGGTCTGGGCTGCATGGGCATGTCCCAGAGCTACGGCCCGAATCCCGGCACCCGGGACGACATGATCACCGTGCTCCGCTCGGCAGTCGACCGCGGCGTCACCTTCTTCGACACGGCGGAGGTCTACGGCCCTTTCGTCAACGAGGAGCTCGTCGGCGAGGCCCTTCAGCCTCTCCGCGACGAGGTTGTCCTCGCCACCAAGTTCGGCTGGGACATCCAGGACGGGACGAGCGTGGGACTGAACAGCCGTCCCGACCGGATCCGCGCCGTCGCCGAGGACTCGCTGCGCCGCCTCCGCACCGACGTGATCGACCTCTTCTACCAGCACCGCGTCGATCCGGACGTCCCGATCGAGGACGTCGCCGGCACAGTCGGCGAGCTCGTCGCCGAGGGGAAGGTCCGCCACTTCGGACTGTCCGAGGCTGCCGCGGGGACGATCCGTCGCGCGCACAGCATCTTCCCCGTGACCGCTGTCCAGAGCGAGTACTCGTTGTGGACCCGCGATCCGGAGGCGGAGGTGCTGCCCACCCTCGCGGAGCTCGGTATCGGTTTCGTGCCCTTCAGCCCGCTCGGCAAGGGGTTCCTGACCGGCACGGTCGACATCTCGACGACGTTCGCGGACGGCGACGTCCGCGCCAGCATCCCCCGCTTCACCGAGGACAACCGGACCGCCAACCAGGCCCTCGTCGACCACGTGACCGACCTCGCGGCGCGCAAGAACGCGGCCCCGGGCCAGATCGCTCTGGCCTGGCTCCTCGCGCAGCAGCCGTGGATCGTCCCGATTCCGGGCACGCGTCGCACCTCCCGCATCGAGGAGAACGCCGGCGCCACGACCGTGGCCCTCTCCGCGGACGAGGTCGCCGACCTCACCGGACTCGCGCAGCGCATCGGCGTGCACGGCGACCGGTACAACGACCAGCACATGAGCTACGTCAACCGATGACCGTCGTCGTCATCCCCTCCCCCTCGACGCGGAAGAAGAACCCGTGAAGATCGCAGTACTCGGAACCGGAGCGGTCGGGTGCGCCCTCGCGGCACGCCTGGCAGGGCTGGGCCACGAGGTCGCCCTCGGCACCCGCGACGTCGAGCGGACGCTGACCCGCACAGAGCCCGACGGCTCCCCCTCGTTCGCCCAGTGGCACAGAGAGCACGAGGACATCACGATCCTGCCCTTCGCCGCCGCCGGAGCGTTCGCGGAACTCCTCCTCAACGCGACAGCCGGAGCGAACTCGCTCGCGGCACTCGACGCGGTCGGAGCGGACAACCTCGCCGGCAAGACCGTTCTCGACCTCGCCATCCCACTGGATCTCTCCCAGGGTCTCCCGCCCACCCTGACCACGGCGAACGACGACAGTCTCGGCGAGCAGATCCAACGTGCGTTCCCCAACGCACGAGTCGTGAAGTCCCTCCACACCGTCTACTTCGAGGTCATGATCGAGCCGGGAAGGATTCCCGGTCAGCACTCGATCTTCGTCGCGGGCGACCACGACGACGCCAAGCAGGAGGTCGTCAGCATCCTCCGACAGTTCGGGTGGCCCACCGACTCGATCATCGACCTCGGAGACATCACCACCGCGCGAGCGACCGAGATGTACTCCCGTCTCTTCTTCGCCCTGCACGCGCAGCTCGGCACGTTCGACTTCAACATCGCGCTCGTCCGAGCCTGACCGACGCCCCCTGACGCCTCGCCGTGATCACTCCCCCGGCCTACGGCCGGCCCGCCGAGGGGCAGGGCGGCCGTTGCAGGGCCGGCGCGGGGAGGTGATCATGTCGGTTCAGCCCTCGCTGAACAGGAGAACGAGAGTGAACGATGTACAACGCCGCCGTCAGGCGATCGCTCCCCCCAGCGTCCCGATCGGCGCGGACGCCTTCGGAGACGGCGTCGGCACCACCCTGCACTGGCTGGGGATGGCCGGCTTCCTCCTCAACGCCCGGGGAACGACGATCCTGATCGATCCGGTCCTGCACAGCTTCGACATGCCGCTGCTGATCGACATCCCTCTGGGCATCGCCGAGGTTCCCCGCGTCGATGCGGTGCTCGTCACCCACGCCGACAACGACCACTTCAGCATCCCGAGCTGCCGCGATCTGGTGCCCGTGACGGAGGCCTTCCACTCGACCCGCTACGTCGCGTCGGTGATGACGGAGGAGGCGATCCCCGGGACCGGCCACGACATCGGAGACGACTTCACCGTCGGCGACCGGGTCCGCGTCACCGTGCTGCCCGCCGATCATGCCTGGCAGAACGCCCAGCCCGGCTATCAGGGGCTTAGGTTCGAGGACGAGGACAGCTGCGGCTTCTGGATCCGGACGCCCGACGGAGTCGTGTGGGCGCCGGGCGACTCCCGCCTGATCCGCGAGCACCACCTCACGATGCCCGCGCCCGACGTCCTCCTCTTCGACTTCTCTGACAGCGAGTGGCACTTCGGATTCGACGGCGCGGTCGAGATGGCGAATGCGTATCCCGACGCCGATCTGGTCCTCCACCACTGGGGTTCCGTCGACTCGCCCGATTTCGCACCGTTCAACGCCGACCCGGCCAAGCTCTGGTCGCGCGTCGTCAACCCGTCCCGCGTCCGCGTGGTCGCTCCCGGAGAGGCCTTCACCGTCCGCTCGCGGTGAGGATGCTGTCTGTGGGCAGGCGGATCGCGGCCGGTGCCTGTGTTCTCGAAGAACGAAAGAAGCAGTGCCTCCCACCGCAGAACGGCCGCGCCGCCCTCGGTCGGTGATTCCGGCATCCGCCTCAGCCGGTCCGCGATCCGGTCCCAGCTCTCGGCCCCTACGGCGGCCAGGAGGCTCTCCTTGTCCGGGAAATGCCGGTAAGGGGCGCCGCGCGACACGTCCGCGCGCGCACCGACCTCTCGCAGGGTGACCCTCGCCGGCCCGCCCTCGTTGAGCAGCTGCCTGGCGGCGTCGAGCAGAGAGCGACGAGTGGCCGCTGAGGATTCGAGACGACTGACCATGACGACGACTCTAATGTTGACAACGTCATCTGGAGTGCTATGGTTTCAAGATGACAACGTCACCTGAAGCAGTCGAGCTCATCCTCGTCACCGGCGCCTCAACCGGCATGGGCGCCGCCACCGTCCGCGAGCTCGCCGCGCGCGGTTACCACGTGCTCGCCGGCGTCCGACGCGAGAGCGACGGTCGTGCCATCGCCGCCCCCCGCATCCAGCCCGTGCTCCTCGACATCACCCGCCCGGAGCAGATCCAGGAGGTGGCAGCCCTCATCGAGACAGACGGCCGACCGCTGAGGGCGGTCGTCAACAACGCGGGCATCGCCGTCAACGCTCCGGTCGAGGTCCTTCCGATGCAGGAGTGGCGGCGGCAGTTCGACGTCAACTTCTTCGGCCACATCGAGGTCACGCAGGCCGTGCTCCCGGCGCTGCTCAGGAGCCGAGGGCGCGTCGTCATGATCAGCTCGATCGGCGGGCGTCTCGCCCAGCCGACCTACGGGGCGTACTCCGGATCGAAGTTCGCTCTCGAGGCAGTCGCCGACTCGCTCCGTCGCGAGCTCGCGCCCACCGGGGTGCAGGTCGCGATCGTCGAACCGGGTGCCGTGCGGACGGAGATGGTCGGGCGCGGCGGGGTCACCCTGAAGAAGCTGAGCTCCGAGATGAGCGCGGAACAGGAGCGGCGGTACGGCGGCCTCATGAAGGCGATCCTTCTCCAGTCCGAGGGGTTCCTCCGCAGCGGAGTGGACGCGTCGCAGGCGGCGAGGACCATCGCGGCCGCCGCCACGGAGCGGCGGCCGAAGACCCGCTACACGATCGGCCGCGACGCGGCGATCCTGATCCGCCTCGCGCGCTTCCTGCCGGACCGCGTGCTCGACCGTCTTCTCGCGTCGTCCCTGCGCGGCCTACTGCGCAAAGTGCAGTAGCGCCGCTCCCCCGATCCCCCTCCCCCTGAACGACCATCGGAGAACACCATGACCACAACACCTGTTACCACCACCGATCGGGAAGTCGCCCGTCCCGACGGCCACCTCGACATCGACGATCGCGGTGCAGTCCTCGTCGCCCGCATCGACGGAGGGCCGCACGCTCTCTTCGACGTCGCCATCGCCAGGGAGCTCAAGGAACTGGTCGATCGAGCGGACAGGGATCCGGACATCCGCGCCGTCGTCTTCACCGGCGCGCACCCCGACCGGTTCCTCAGCCACGCCGACGTGACGTGGCTCCAGCAGGGCGGGGTCGGGTTCCCTCCCATCGGCACACGGACCGCCGGCCTGGTCGCGCGCCTCGCCACGGCGATCAACAGGACACCCGTCCTCCGGACGCTCGCGCGGAGGTCCCCGCTCAAGACCCTGCTGCAGCTCGACGAGATCCACGCGACCTTCCTGAAGATGAACGCGAGCGGCACCGTCTTCATCGCGGCGCTCAACGGCTCGGCCCTGGCCATCGGCGCGGAGTTCGCGTGGGCCTGCGACCTGCGCATCATGGCGGACGGCGACCACGTCATCGGCCTCTCCGAGGTGCTGCTCGGACTCACCCCGGGCGGCGGCGGCTCCCAGCGTCTGCCCCGCCTCATCGGCACCCAGAAGACCCTCTCCGCGGTCCTCGAAGGCAGGCCGTTCACGCCCGCCGAGGCGCTCGAGCTCGGCGCCGTCGACGAAGTGGTCCCGCAGCAGGACGTCCTCGCGCGCGCCGTCGAGCGCGCGGAGTACCTGAGCCTGCGCGCGAAGGGCTCTCTCGGCGCCGTCAAGCGCTCGCTCTACTTCGGCGCCTCCCTCCCACTGAAGGAGGGCCTGCAGTACGAGCACGCGGAGTTCCTCGTCCGCGACCAGCAGAAGGAGGCCCAGGACCGGATGCTCGGCTACATCGCCGACACGCAGAGCACCGGCGAACTCGCGTTGCTGAACCCGCAGAAGTACGCGGAGGCGCTGCGCACGGGCCGCATCGGAGCGGCGCAGTAGCGACTACAGCCCTAGTCACCACCATTCACCCCCACACGGAAAGCAGAACCCATGCCCTCTCTCACCAACGCCGTCGTCCTCGTCACCGGAGCCAACGGAGGCATCGGCACCCAGTTCGTCCACTCCGCACTCGCGCGCGGCGCCGCCAAGGTCTACGCCTCCGCCCGCATCCCTCGCACCTGGGACGACTCCCGCATCGTGCCGCTGACACTCGATGTGACCGACGCCGCGTCGATCGACGCCGCGGCCGCCGTCGCCGCCGACGTCACGGTGGTCGTCAACAATGCCGGGGGCCTGCCGCCGACCGCCAGCCTGCTCGACATCGACGAGCAGGCCGTGCGGCAGAACATGGAGATCAACTTCTTCGCTCCGCTGTTCGTGGCTCGGGCGTTCGCGCCGATCCTCGCCGAGGCGGAGAACGCTGCCCTGATCGACATCCACTCGGTCGCCAGCTGGTACGCGGGCGCGGGCGTCTACAGCGCCTCGAAGGCAGCGATCTGGTCGGCCACCAACTCGCTCCGGCTCGAACTCGCTCCTCGCGGCATCCACGTGACCGGCGTGCACATGGGATACGTCGACACTGCGATGGCGGCCCACACCGACGACGCCAAGATGCGACCCGCGGACCTCGTGACAGCGGTCCTCGACGGCGTCGAACGGGACGAGTACGAGATCGTCGCCGACGAGCTCAGCCGACAGGTGAAGGCCGGACTCGCCGCTCCGATCGAGGCTCTCTACCCCGAACTGCGCGCCCAGTAGCGCATGATCCGGCACCGCATCGACCCGCGAGCGCCCGCGACGCGGCCCCCGCGCCGTCACCGGCTACCCCCTCTCCCAGCACCCCACCGCACGCCCAGGAGCCTCCCGTGATCATCGCCTTCTTCATCATCGCCGGACTCACCGCGCTCGCTTTCGTGGGCTCGGGCCTTCTCAAGCTCGTCCGCACGTCAGCCGCCCTGAAGGAGAACGGTCTGGTGTGGGTGGACGACTTCTCACCGTCGACAGTGAGGCTGATCGGTGCGGCCGAGATCCTGGGGGGACTCGGGCTGATCCTCCCTGTCGTCACCGGCGTCGCGCCGGTGCTCGCCCAGGTCGCCGGAGCCGCCCTCGCGATTCTGATGGTCGGCGCCATCGTGGTCGATGCCCGCCACAGGTTGACCGTGATCCCCGCCGTGTTCCTCGCCCTGGCCTCGAGTGCCTCCGCCGTTCTCGGCGCCCTTGTCACCGGCTGATGGTTGCTTTTCGCGTGCAAGTTGATCCCTCGCTTCAGCTTGAGGGACGGAGAACTGAATTGCCTCGCGGATGAACTGAGGCTCAGCGACCCGCTCCGGATCGATGCGTGAGACGAAGCTGCCGGGCGACGGGACGATCTGCACCAGTCCCTCCTCGCGCAGAAGCATGAGGCTGTCCGGCCATGGCGGCGCACCCTGATGAAGAGAAGATGACTTCCGCAGACCTGAGCGGGTTCCCGGCCGCGGCGGCGAGCAGCAGGTCGGACAGCAGCTCTTGGCCCTTGCCGTCGAAGTAGGCGTCGGTCTTCGCGTTCATCGCCGGGGTGCCGGAGGCGAAGTGCGTCGCGAGCTTCGCGGCCTTGGTGTCGTCGGTGACGTAGGAGAGGGCGTTCCACCACCAGGTCGCGTCTTCGAACGCGACGCGCTGCGGGTCGAACACCCACACGTGGCCCTTGGCGGCGCGCACGTCGCGGGTCGCGTCGAGCACGTCCCGCTTGTTCGACGTCGTGACCACGGCGCCGGGCGCGGCCATGATCGCGGGGATGACGAGGGAGGTCGACGTGCCCACGCGAGGGCCGGCGATCAGCAGCATCATGTCCTCGAACGAGGCGTAGAGCATCTGCGGCGGCCTCGCCGAGTCCGAAGCCGGTGGCGACATTGCTCGCGAACGCATCGGAGGCGGCGGAGGCCGAGGTGATGCCGCTCGCCATTACGGTGAAGCAGACCAGGAACGTGACGAAGTGGATCCCGAACGCCCTGTGCGCGTAGAGGGCGGCACCCGCGGCCTGCGGGAACTTGGTGACGAGCTCGAGAGAGGAGCAGGCGGTCAGCGTCGCGACGACGAAGGCGATCACGAACGGCAGCCATGCGGCGCCTCCCACCTCGGCCGCCACCTGGCCTGTCAGCGCGTAGATGCCGGTGCCGAGGATGTCGCCGACGACGAACAGCAGCAGCAGTTTCGGGCCGAGCACGCGCTTCAGCTCGGGTGGGGCGCTGGTCTCTTATGTCGCGGTCATGCTCGGCGCCTCCCCCGGTTGCGGATGAGCGCGAGCCTACGACCGAGGGGCCCGCCCGCGGCAGGGCGCCGGCCCGCCGCGATCAGGCGGTGCAGGCATCCGCGCGACGACGGCGAGGTGCGGGCGGGCGGGCGGCGTGGAGCGCGAGTGCGACTCCGTCACCTCGAGTCCCGCGGCGGCCAGCGCGTCGGAGAGCCCCCGCTCGGACCAGAAGAAGGCCCCGGTGATCGCGTGCTTGAAGGGCTCGCCCGACGGACCGAGGAAGGCGCCGATCAGCAGGGAGCCGCCGGGGCGCAGCACCCTGGCGAGCTCCCGGAACAGCGGCGGGCACTGCTCGGGAGGCGTGTGGATCACCGAGTACCAGGCGAGGACACCCGCGAACCGCGCGTCCTCGTAGGGGAGGCTCCGGAGATCGCCGACGTCGTAGTCGGCGAGCGGGAACCGTCGACGGGCGGAGTCCACGAACTCGGGGACCAGCTCGATCCCCGTCACGTCGCTCCCGCGGTGGCGGAGGAGGTCTGTCCAGTGCCCGGGGCCGGATCCGGCGTCGAGGAGCGGGCCCGCGACCGCCGCCGCCCAGCCGGTGATCCGGGCCACGTCCTCCGGATGCATGGCCTCGATCGATCCGAGCGCGGCCGAGTACTCCTCGGCGCGCTCCGCGTAGGCGCGCTGCACCTCGATCGTCATGATCTCCTCCTCCCGGGCGAGAAGGCTGCCTCCGCTCACCGCGGGAGAGCATACGGCCCCGGTGCCGCAACGAGCGCCGCCTCATCGACAGCCCGTCGCCGGTGGCGACGAGCCGCAGAGGCGTGCTTCCGACGGTCGGTCATCGAGCGATCCCGAGCTCCCCGTGATCGAAGGACACCATGCTCGTTCCAGTCCGCGCTTCCCGACGCCGCGGTCGCCACCCAGGCCGGCCACCGCCGAGGCCGCGGCGGTCCCGGACGCCCGCTCAGGCGGAGTGGGCCCGCAGGAACGCCAGCGCCCGCGGCCACGCGTCGGTCGCCGCCTCCGCCTGGTACGTCTGCTCGTTCGCGTCGTTGAAGAACGCGTGCCCGGCCCCCGGGTAGACCACCACCTCCACGTCCTTGCCCGCCGTGGCCTCCCGGATGGTCGGCACCTGCTCGACGAGCGGCGCGTCCTGATCGCCGACGAACGCGAGCACCGGCACCGGCAGGGCCGCCAGCTCCTGCGCGGAGGCGGTGACGTGCCCGTAGAAGGGCACCGCCGCCGCCAGGCGCGGCTCGGCCAGCGCGAGGGCCCACGAGAAGGTGCCGCCGTAGCAGAAGCCCGTCACCGCGACGCTCGTCATCCCCTCCTGACGCAGCAGCCGCTCGACGAGCGCGCGAAGGATCGCGACAGTCCGCGTGCCGTGCTCCGGAGTGAAGACGGGAGCGAAGAACGTGCGCAGCTCCACCTGGCGAGGCAGACGACGCACCGGGTGGTCGTAGTCCGCCCGCTGCTCCTCGTCGAGCTGCTCGAGCAGCCCACTCTCGGCGAGCAGCTCCGGCGCGATCACGCTGTAGCCCTCCGCGGCGTACCGGTCGGCGACCGAGCGGATATGGCCGTCGACCCCCCACACCTCGTGGATGAGGATCAGCGCGCGGCCGCCCTCTCCGCTCCGGTACACCGGTACATCGTGCTCGGCCAGGGTCCAGGTCTCATCGCTCGTGGGCATGAGCGCACCCTAGCCGGGCATTCCGGGAGAATCGGCGGCTCGGCGTTCGCGCTCGGGCGCGACACACCGCGTCACACCGCGAGGACATCCAGCTAGGGCAGGACTTCGATCAGCACCGCAGTGAACTGGGTCGACTCCTCACCCGCATGAGCGTGCAGATCGATTCCCATCACCCAGAGCGGCCTCACGTGCGCCGCGCCGACAGCCCTCCGACTCGCGCGGTTGGTCATCGGCTTCCGGACCGTCTCACGGGTCTTGCCCGCATTCTTCGGAGCGTCATTCCCGATCCAGTACAGCAGAACGCGCTTGACCCCCGGAACCCGCTTCACTCCTGAGCGAAGGTCTCGCAGTTTCGCCGAGTCGTCCTTCATCTTCTGAACCGAGAAGCGTCCGGCTTCAATGAGGATCGGGGCGCCTCCTCCGCGAGGGGTCAGGACGACATCGACCCGCTTCGGGTTGCCAGCCCCTGACGCGTAGGGCACTTCCCATCCGACCCTGTACTCCCTGAAAGCGGGAGACATCATCAGGTACTGGTAGAGGAACTGCACAAAGGTCACTTCGTAGAACTCGCTCTTCGACGAAGCCTGAGCGGGCAAGCCTTGCGTGAGCACGAAGAGATCGGTGGCCGAACGCTGCGCAGCCGGCTCCAACAACTGCATCAGAGATTTCTCGATCTGGTGGAGGGATGGCCGTGGACGCCCCTTGTCGAAGCGCGCAAGGAAACGAGACATGATCGCGACGGTACACGACAGGACACCTCCGAAAAGGGGATGATCGAGCGCATCGAGAAGAGGCATTCGATCGCCCGACGGGCCTCGGTCGGCGTGCAGCTCGGTTCTTCGCGAGAGACCGCGCGCTCACGACTCCCGCGGTGCGGCCGACAGAATGTCGTCCCACTCGAGGGCGCGCTCGAAACGGAAGCCGTGCCGCTCGTAGAGCCGCCGGGCAGCGCTGCCCTTCAGTACGTCGAGGCGGAAGGGCAGGCCCTGGCGCGCCTCCTCCCGCATCACCCGGCGCAGCACGGCGCCGCCGATGCCGCGGCCCTGAGTGTGCGACGCGAGGTAGAAGTGCTCGATCCAGACAGCGTCGCCCTCGAGTCGGACGGCGATGCTCCCGGCGAAGACGCCGTCGACCTCGATCACCTGCGTCCGCTCAGGCCGGTAGCCCTCGAGGAAGCGGTTCCGTACCCGGTGCTCGTCGTAGCGGCCGAGTGCCTCGAGGGAGGGTCGCATGACCACCGCGCGCAGCTCGGCGATCGCGGTCGCGTCGGCCTGTGTCGCTGGGCGGAGTGTCCAGGTCGGCTCAGCGCCCACGGGGCTTCCTGGTGCGCCGGACCGCGGGCGCCGAGGCCTTCGCGCGGGCCGGCTTCTTCTTCCCGCCGCCCGCGCGCCCGGCCTTCTCGCGCGCCTCCCTGGCCCTGGCCTTCGCCGCCTTGGCCCGCGACTCGACCTTCGGAGTCGCGGCTGTCCCGCGCGTCGTGTTCGCGCTGCGGCCGCGGACGACACCGATGAAGTCCTCGACATCGTCCCCCTTCTCCGCCGTCACCCACGCCAGCCGGACGGACGAGCGCGCGACGCCCGAGACGGGCACCGCGCTGATGTCCTTGCGGCCGTGCACGCGGGCGACGGACTGGGGCACGATGAGCACACCCACGCCGGCAGCGACCTGCTCGACGGCGTCATCGAGACCCGCCATCCGGGGCAGCGGGCGACGCGAGCCGTCGGCGATCTCGGACGCGACGGCGGCCCACTCCGGCACGTCGGCGGGCTCCTGCAGGAGGTGCTCCTCGGCGAGGTCGGCGACGGCGAGCTCCTCGGCCCCGGCCAGCGGGTGCTCGCGCCAGAGGACGGCAACCGGCTGCTCGTCGTAGAGGTGGATCGAACTCAGGGCCGGCGAGGCGAGGCCGCCGCGCACGAACGCGAGCTGCGCGCGACCCGCGAGCAGCGCCTCCTCCTGCTCGCGCTCGGTCACGACGGTGATGCGCAACGGCAGATCGGCGCGCCGGTGGCCCCAGACGCGGGTCCAGGTGGTGGGGGTCACGCCCGCGACGAGGGCGATCGCCAGCGCGGGCCCGGCGGAGGCGTCGGCGCCGTCCGGCACCGTCGCCGGGTGGTCGGGCACCGCCTCCGCAGCCCCCTGGTGGTCGCCGGTTCCGGGGTGCTCGCTCATCCCCCCAGGGTAGGTGCTCCGCGCGGCGCCGGTAGGGTTGCCGCATGGCCAAGGCGACACAGACGATGAAGGCTGCGACCGCGGCGAAGAAGCTACAGGTCTACCTGCCCGCGACCCCCGCAGAGTTCCAGGCGTCGGCGATCACCCGCGAGCAGTACGACGAGCTCGTCGCGAACCCGCCCGCCTGGCTCGTGCAGCTGCGCGAGGAGGGGCCGCACCCGCGCTCCGTCATCGCCTCCCGGCTCAACGTCTCGATCTCGGGCCTGGCCCGCGGCGGCGTCACCGAGGCGCTGACCACTCCCGAGATCCAGGCCCTGCTCGACGAGGTCCCCGAGTGGCTGCGCGTCGAGCAGAACCGCTACGCCGAGGTCCGCCGTGAGCAGGCCCGCATCAAGTCCGAGCGCGCCGCCAGGTCCGCCGACTGAGCCGGGCGGCTACTGGTTCGAGAGGGCGGCGTCGAATGAGGCGGTCGGCGTCGTCCAGCGCAGCGAGCGGATGTAGCCCAGGCCTCCTTCGCGCCGTGCAGTCGGTCCCCGAGCGTGCGGGCGACGCGGGCCTAGCGCTTCGTGTCCTCGGCCGCCCGCTGACGCACCCCCTCCGGCTCGCCGTCACCCAGGTGTCGTCGCGAACGAGGGCCCGGTGGCGGACGTCGATCGGGTCGTCGCAGACGCCTGACCGGCGAGGTGGTTCGAGATCGCGAAGAGCTCGAGACCGTACCGGTCGAGGATCTCGAGCCGCGAGGCGACGTCGGCGTCGTCCTGGTCGGCGCGCTGGAGGTCGAGGTGGACGCTCGAGGCCGCGATCTCGAGACCGTCGTAGCCCCACTCCGAGACGAGGCGGTCCACCTCCTCGAAGGGCAGGTCGGCCCACTGGCCGGTGAACAGCGTCAGGGATGCGTCACGGCGTACGTCTTCTCGTCGTTCCTGCGGCGACCTCCGTCCGGTCGTCGGCGGCGGGCACGGTGACCCAGGCACCGGTCTCCGCCGCGTCGAGGACGGCCTCGGTGATGAGCGCCGCGCGCAGGCCGTCGTCGAAGGTGGGCAGACCCGCGACCTCGTTCCCCGCCACGGCGGCGTAAGTGTCGCGGGCGAACGCCGTGAAGGCGTCCTGATAGCCCATCGGGTGTCCGCTCGGCACGATCGAGAGCCGTGCGGCATCGGGAGCGAGGATCGACGCGTCGCGCGGCACCAGCACCGCGCTTCCACGGCGACCGACCCAGAGCGTCTCCGGCAGCTCCTGCTCGAAGCGCAGCGACTCCTCGAGCCCCGAGACCTCGAGCACCAGCTCGTTGCGGTGCCCCGCGGTCACCTGCGAGACGAGGAGCGTTCCCACGGCGCCGCCCTCGAGCCGCACGATTGCTCCGGCCACGTCCTCCGTCTCGACCGGGCGACCGCCGCGCTCGGCGTGCACGGTGCTCGTGATCGCGGCGAGCGAGCCGATCCGCTCGCCGGTCACGAACTCGAGGAGATCGACGAGGTGCGAGCCGATGTCGCCGAAGGCGCGCGAGCGGCCGCCGACCGCCGGGTCGACCCTCCAGTCGTCGTCCGAGGCGCCGAGCAGCCAGTCCTGGAGGTAGCTGCCGCGCACCGTGACGAGCCGGCCCGTCTCGCCCGCCGCCACCCGGGCCCGTGCCTCGCGCACCATCGGGTGGAAACGGTAGGCGAAGGGGACTGTCGCGACCACGCGGGCCGACGACGCGGCATCGGCGAGCGCCTGCGCCTCCTGCACAGTCGCGGCGAGCGGCTTCTCGCACACCATGTGCTTGCCCGCCTCGATCGCGGCGAGTGCGAGCTCGGCGTGTGTCGCGTTCGGCGTGCAGACGTGCACGACGTCGATGCTCTCGTCCTCGATCAGGGCGCGGGCGTCCGGGTAGGCGCGCTCGAATCCGAGCTCGGCGGCGGCCCGCTCGCCCTTCGCGGGGCTGGAGGAGGCGACTCCCGCCAGGACCGCGCCGGCGCTGCGGGCCGCACGGCTGTGCACAGCGGCCATGAAGCCTCCGCCGAGCACCCCCGCGCGCAGAGGTGCGTCCATCAAGCGAGGGTCGCTTCGCCCGGGTCCCAGTTCTCGGGGAGCGCGGGTCGCGGCGCCACTGTGCTCGTGACGAGCACCTTCTCGCCGTTCTCGGCGGCGTCGAGAAGCGAGAGCATCACGTCCGTGACGTGGTACGCCAGCTCGCCGGAGGCCGCCTCTGGCCGGTCGGCCCGGATCGCGCGGGCGAGCTCGAGCACGCCGGTGCCGCGAGAGGCGGTCGAGCCCGTCGCCGCGATGACCTCGGGCTCCTCGGAGCCGCGGCGATGCAGTGTGAGCTCGCCGTCGTGCATGTTCGGATCGGGGAGGACGAGGGTTCCCTCCGTGCCGTTGATCTCGACGAAGCCGGTGCGCGGCAGACTCGACTCGAAGCTCCACACGCCCTGGGCGGAGGCGCCGGACTCGAAGCGCAGGAGTCCGCCGATGTGCGTCGGGATGGTCACCGGGAACTCGGTGCCCTCCTTGGGTCCGGAGCCGACGATGCGGCTCGCCCGAGCCTGCGAGGAGACCGCGGTGACGCTCTCGACGGGGCCGAGGTTCTGCACGAGGGTGGTGATGTAGTACGGCCCCATGTCCAGCAGCGGGCCGCCGCCCGGCGCGAAGAAGAACTCGGGGTTCGGGTGCCACGCCTCGGGGCCGGGGCCTTGGAACAGGGTGAGTGCCGAGAGCGGCGTGCCGATCGCTCCGCTCTCGATGACGCGCTGCGCGGTCTGCAGCCCGGCGCCGAGGAAGGTGTCGGGCGCGGTCGCGACACGCACGCCCTTCTCCTTCGCCAGGGCGAGCAGCTCGAGGCCGCTCTCGCGGTCGAGCGAGAACGGCTTCTCGGTCCAGACGTGCTTGCCGGCCTCGACCGCGCGGCGCGCGACCTCGACGTGCGCGGCGGGGATCGTGAGGTTCACGACGATCTCGATGCCCTCGTGGGCGAGGAGCTCGTCGACGCTGCCCGAGGCGGGGACCCCGAACGCCTCGGCCTGGGCCTCCGCTCGTTCCACATCGATGTCGGCCACGAAGAGCACCTCGAGGTCCGGGAACACGGTGAGGTTGGTCAGGTACTGCGTGCTGATAGTGCCGGCGCCGATCACGCCGACACCCACGCGGCCCGCGCCGTTCATGCGCCGAGCCCCGAGACGTAGCGGTGAGCCGACCCCAGGCCCGCGAGGCGGTCGAGCGTGGCGGGGAGGTCTGCGGCGAGCGGCTCGCGGAGCTGGACTGAGAGGTCTGAGGGTGTGGCCACCGGCGGGGCTCCTGATCGACGTCGGACAATGGTTTCCCGACCCTACGCCGACTTTTGCTCGCCTACAAGCAAAACTCCTTCGGGAGGGGTACGCGAAGTCGGGGCTCCGGCGCGCAGAAGAGAGGCCCTGTGGTTGACTCTCGCCATGCCACCGGCCCGCCGATCCTCTGTCAGTGCGGTCGGCGAGATGCTGCTGCTCCTGGCCGACGGTGCCCCGCGCACCCGCGCAGATCTGGTCGCCGAGACCGGCCTGCCCCGCGCTGCGGTCTCGGCGCAGCTTGAGGTACTCACCGCCTCCGGCCTCATCGCCCGGCGAGACGACGCTCCCTCCTCCGGGGGCCGACCCGCCGCCCGGGTGGCCTTCGACCCCGACGCGCGCAGCCTCCTCGCGATCGACCTCGGCGCCGCCCACGCCGTGGTCGCGCTCACCGATCTCGACGGGCGCGTCCTCGCCCGGCGCCGCGAGGTTATCGCCATCGCGGACGGCCCGCTCGCCGTGCTCGGTCACGCCCTCGACGTCGCCGCCGCGCTCCTCGGCAGGACGCCCGAGGCCGGGCCGCTCGCCGGCGTCGGAGTCGGAGTGCCGGGCCCTGTCGAGCATGCGACCGGTCGCCCGGTCAAGCCGCCGATCATGCCCGGCTGGGACCGGTTCGACATCCCCGAGTTCATCGCGCGGCGCCTGCCCGTTCCCGTGCTGGTCGACAACGACGTCAACCTGCTCGCGCTCGGCGAGCACGCGGACCACTACCCCGACGTGGACGACCTCCTCTACGTGAAGGTCTCCACCGGCATCGGCGCCGGGATCGTCAGCGGCGGCGGACTGCAGCGTGGTGCGCTCGGAGCCGCGGGCGACCTGGGCCACGTGCAGGTGCCGGGAGACCGCGGCGAGGCCGACCTCGAGGCGATCGCGAGCGGCTCGGCCATCGCCCGCCGCCTCGCCGAGGCGGGCCGCGACGCCTCCTCCACCTCGGACGTGGTGACCCTGCTGACCGCGGGCGACCCGATGACCGTCGAGCTCACCCGAGCAGCCGGCCGCGACATCGGCGAGGTCCTCGCCACCTGCGTGAACCTGCTCAACCCCTCCGTGATCGTCATCGGCGGCAGCGTCGCAGAAGCGAGCCACGAGGTCCTCGCCGGCGTGCGCGAGGTGGTCTACCGCCGCTCCCTTGCGCTGGCGACCCGCTCCCTCGACATCGTGCAGGCCGCGGCCCAGGGCGGAGGCGTGCGCGGCAGCGCCCTGATGGTGCGCCGCCACCTCCTCTCGCGCGCCCAGGTCGACGCGTTCCTCGCCGCCTGAGGCGCCGGCCGCCTCGCGGATCGACACGGACGCGCGGCGTGCCGATTCGGCGCTGCGAGCGATCGAGCAGAGAATGAATCGGTGCCCGATCTGCAGCTCTCGTTCCCCTGGGAGACTCAGCCCGTCTTCGTGGACGCCGAGCCCCCGCACCTCCGGAGGGTCGTCGCCGACTCCTCGGACCGCGTCGCCTGGCTCCGCGCCCGCTCCCGCGGCATCACAGCGACCGACGTCGCCCGCCTCTCCTCCCCCGCCGCGATCGGTAGGGCGGCGCTCGACAAGCTCTACGGCACCGGCTTCGGCGGCAACGCCTTCACCGATCACGGCCGTGCCCGCGAGCCGGAGATCGCCGCCTGGGTGCGGAGCGAGCACGCGATCGAGCCCAGCAGCACCCTCTTCCACGCGAGCCAGGAGCGCCGCCACCTCGCCACCCCCGACGGCATCGGGCTGCGCGACGACGGACGGCTTGAGCTGTGCGAGATCAAGACCACGACGAAGCCGTGGCGCAGCATTCCCCGCCACTACCTGCGCCAGGTGTTCTGGCAGCAGTACGTCCTCGGCGCCGAGCGGACGCTGGTCGTCTGGGAGCAGCATCGCGACTTCGTGCCGATCGACGACGAGCCGCAGTGCCGCTGGGTCGACCGCGACGAGAACGAAATCCACGTGCTCGTCCGCCTGGCCGGGATGCTGATGGCCGAGCTGCACGAGAGAACCCGCGCGGCGTGCGGTGACCGTCCTCCTCCTGCACGGCCTGGGCGGCGACCGCTCCCAGCCGCTCGGGCTGCTGCGATCGGCGCTCCCGGTCGGCTCCGAGGTCATCGCCCCCGATGTCCGCGCGCACGGTGCCTCCGAGGTCGAGGGCGCGCCCGGAGACTTCGCCCTCGAGTCTCTGGCGGACGAGGTCACCGAGGAGGTGGTCCGGGCCGGAGCCGCGCACAAGCCGCTCACGGTGCTCGGCATCTCGATGGGCGCCGCCCTCGGCCTGCGGCTTGCCGTGCGCCGGGTGCTACCCATCGACCGAGCGGTGTTCGTCCGCCCCGCCTTCACCGCCGAGCCGCTGCCCGAGAATCTCACGGTGTTCCCCGTGATCGCTCAGCTCCTGCACGATCACGGTCCGAAGCGCGGCGAGCGGATGTTCCGCGCCTCCGGGCTCTTCGCGCGTGCCGCCGAGGTCTCGCCCGCGTCCGCGGAGGTGCTCACTCTGCAGTTCCGCTCTCCGCTCGCGCAGGAACGCGCCGTCCGCCTGGCCGAGGTCCCGCGCAACGCCGCCTACCGCGACTCCGCCGAGCTCGGCGAGGTGATCGCCCGCACGCTGGTGATCGCGGCGGAGCGCGACCCGGTGCATCCGGTCGCGGTCGCGGAGGCGTGGGCTAGCGCTCTCCCCGGCGCGGACCTCGAGCGGGTGCCGTCGCGCGATGAGGGTTTCGCGCAGCAGCAGGACCGGATCCGCGGCCACGTGCGCGACTGGCTCGGGCAGCGCTGAGCTCCTCGACGGCGAGCACCAGGCCCACGGCCGCCAGCCACAGCACGGCGATCGCCGTCGCGACGAACTCGAGCGTGCCGCCGAGCGGGAGCCAGACCCGCAGCAGCGACAGGATCCCTCCTGTGCCGGCGACCACCGCCACCGCGATCCCGGCCGCGAGCGACAGGCGTGCAAGAGCAGGACGCTCCCGTGTCGTCGCCAGCTGGAGCATCGCGACGCACGCCGCCGCGAAGCCGAGCACAGCGGCGGACGTGTGGATCAGGTCCTGCCAACTGAAGGCCGGACCCACCGGCAGCGGGCAGCCCGCCGTGCACGTCACCTGCGAGGCCAGCGCGAAGCAGGCCGCGGCCAGGAGGATCGCCGCGGCCGGCGGGAGCGCGCTCAGCAGGC
>NZ_LIIN01000006.1 GCF_001634385.1 Rathayibacter tanaceti
AGGAGGAGAGCTGTTCGCGGGTCCGCCGCGTCGAGCCGTCGACCAGCTCGCGCGCCACGAGCAGGAACGCCTCGCGGCCGGCTCCCACGATCCGGGCGATGCCCGGGCGACCGGAGGAGGGATCGGTGTCCGCGCTCACGGCGGGCGCCTCCTCCGACGCGTCGACGACGAGCAGCGCGCCTCCGGTGCCGAGCTCGAGCGCGCCGAGGGGCGCGTCGAGCTCGCCGGTCGCGAAGGCGAGGACGGCGTCGTCGAGCCGTGCCCCACTCCGCTCGGCGACGGCGAGACCGGCCTGCGCGAGCTCGACGAGCTCGACCGGGTCTCGCCGACGACGACGACGCGCGCGCCCATCGCCGCGGTCGTGGTCGCGAGCTCTCGTGCCAGCGGCCCCGAGCCGATGACCGCGACGCGCGTGTGCGCGACGGAGAGATTGCTCGCGGCAGCCGTCGCCCGCAGGACCGCCTGGGCCCACGCAGCTCGGGCGAGCGTCGCGACGACGCGCGAGGCGGAGGCGTCGGCCGACTCCGGCGCGCCGCGCTGCTCCAGCAGGGCCCTCGCGCGCTCGCGACGCAGCGGGGTGAGGGTGGCGGACATGGTGCTCCAGGGGTCGGGTACTTCCGCCACCGGTCGCGCGCGGGGGGAGGCGCGGAGGGTCTCAGCGGTTAGCGTGTGACCATAGTCGCGCCGTGTTTCCGTGCCGTGCTCGTTTATTACGGCAGCGTGAAACATGTCTGCTCGTCGTCGATCCGGCTGGGGACGACGAGGCGCCGAGTGCCTCGGGATCCGGCGCTCCGTGTCGTTCAGCCGCGGATCAGCTCCTCATCTGCCGACGGCGTCGGCGTTCGAGGATCAGCAGGATCGCGGAAGGGCCCGCCCGACCCGATCCGGCCGGGGGCGGCCGCGAGCCCTGCGGACGCCCGGAGCGGCGGGTGCCGCCGACGACGCTGGTCCTCGGCGAAACCTGCGGGTGCGCCTGAGACGCGGACCTCAGGCGAGGGCCGCGAGCCGCCCGACCACGCCCTCGCCCAGCGTCGCGACGAAGCCCTCCGGGTCCGGCCCCTGCGGCGAGAGCTCGACGAGCGTGATCCCGAGCGCCGCGTACTCCTCCATCGCGCTCACGAACCCGTCGGGGTCGCCGATCGGGTCGCCGCCACCGATGATCGTCTTGGTGATCGAGTCGTAGTCTCGTCCGACGTCGTCGCAGTGGCGTCGCAGAACATCGAGCTTGTGCGCGATGTCGTCGCGTCCCGTCGCGAACAGGTTGCAGGCGTCGCCGTACTCGGCGACCAGCCGCAGAGTCTTCTTCTCGCCGCCGCCCCCGATCAGGATCGGCGGGCCCGGCTTCTGGATCGGCTCCGGGTGGTTCAGCGTCTCGGCCAGGCGGTAGTGCTCGCCCGCGAAGGGTCCGTCGTCGTCGCTCCACATCTGCCGGCAGATCTGCAGCGTCTCCTCGAGCCGCTCGAACCGCTCCTTCAGCGGCGGGTACGGCACACCGAGCCCGAGGTGCTCGCGCTCGTACCAGGCCGCTCCGATGCCGAGCATCGCCCGCCCGCCCGACAGCACGTCGAGCGTCGTCACGATCTTCGCGAGCAGCCCCGGGTGCCGATAGGTCACCCCGGTCACGAGCAGGCCCAGGCGGAGGCGCTCGGTGCGCCCCGCGATGAACCCGAGCGAGGTGTACCCCTCGAGCATCGGGTCCTCGCTCGTCGCGAACTGCTCCATCTGGAAGTAGTGGTCCATCAGCGTGAACCACTCGCAGCCGACGTCCTCCGCCGTCCTCGCCGTGGCCCCGAGGATCGGAGCGATCCCGGCGCTGCCCCCCGGCAGCGTGAAGTTCATGAAGTGAATGCCGACCTGCATGGTTCCTCCTGGTGTCTGAAGCGAGCACGACTCGGACATCGCGCGATGCCCAAGTGTGGCTGCACGGGGGCTCTCGGCGCCCGTGTCGTCCGAGCCTGTCACGCCTGCACGGGTCGGGTCGGACCTCGGAGATCCTTCCCTGCTGACACAGGCACGAGTACTGTGCCGTCCAAAGTATTCCAAACTTATGAGGTTTTCACGCCACGCGATGCATACAGCCATAGTTTTGGATAGCTTTGGCCGGTGACACCAGAGCGAGTACAGCAGCTGATCGATGGTGGTGAGACCCTCGTGGTCGAGTTCACGCGTGGGACACGCGCGCTGAACGACGACGCCATCGTCGAGGCTGTGACGTGCCTTGCGAATGGCGCCGGCGGCACACTCCTTCTCGGAGTAGAGGACGACGGGCGAGTGACGGGTCTCGCGCCCCGCCATGGTGAAGCCACTCAGCCGCACCTCCTCCAGGCCATGATCCTCAATCGAACGGATCCTCCCGTAGCGACCGGCGTCGAGATCATCGTGACCGAAGGACATCCCGTTGCAGTGATCGAGGTCCCCGATCTCGAGGCTCCCGTCGGCACGTCCAGCGGCAAGTACGTCAGGCGTCGCCTGGACGCGAGGGGCGAGCCGGAGTGCACGCCCTACCCGCTCCACGAGATGATGTCGGCCGGACTCTCGGCCCAAGGCCGGGACTACGCCGCGACGGTGGCACGTGGTGCCACGTGGGACGACATCGACTCGGCCGAGCTCGACCGCTTCCGAGCGCTGTGCGGAACCGGCCGAGGTGACGCCGCGCTCTCAGCTGCGACGGATGCGGACATCCTCCGGGCACTGAGACTGATGCAACCGAGTCATGATCTGACTCTCGGCGCGATCCTCTTGTTCGGCACGGCGGAGGCTCTGGAGCGATTCGTGCCTACAGCGGAAACAGTTTTCACCCATTTCTCCGGGCGTGCGATCACCTCTTCTGAGACGTTGCGGCGCCCGCTCCTTCAGACGGCGGCACACCTGCAGGAGCTCATCGCTTCCCGCAACTCCGAGCAGGAAGTGGTCGTTGGACTGCACCGTGTCGGAGTGAGGAGAGTGCCGGACATCGTGATCCGGGAGACGATCGCGAACGCGCTCGTCCACCGGGATTACTCGCTGCTCGGCCCGGTCACCGTCGAACTCGATGATCTCGCCTTCCGTGTCGTCAGTCCCGGAGGATTCCCGAGCGGGATCACCCTCGACAACCTGCTCGACGATTCACGCCCGCGCAGTCCGATCCTGGCCGACGCCTTCAAGCGCGCCGGCATCGTGGACAGAGCGGGCCGTGGCATCCGGGAGATCTTCGAACAGGTCCTCCGCGCGGGCCGCGGCGAACCCGACTACTCCCGATCGACCTCCTCATCAGTCGTCGTCTCGGTCCCGACGAGCGACACCGACATCGAGACCGTTCGATTCATCCTCGAGTTCGAGGACTCGACGAGAACGACACTGACCCTGCTCCAGTTGCGTCTCCTCCACGAATTGAAGGCGACGGGGCCACAATCGGTGGGTGAACTCGTCGCTGGCCTCTCGGAGGTAGAGGCGAAGGTGCGCTCCCAGCTGACGAGACTGGCAGAACTCGGACTGACCGAGGCTCGGGGGACTGGCCGCAACCGCCGCAATCACCTGACGGCGGCGTTCTACCGTCTTGCCGAGTCGAGTGAGTACGTACGACTGCAGGACACCGATCCCCTGCAGCAAGAACGCCTGATCGTGTCCTACGCCGAGCACTACGGTCGAATAACTCGCAGCAAGGCTGCTGAGCTCTGTCGTCTGAGCCCCGAACAAGCTCGGGTCGTGCTGCGACGGCTCGTCGTCTCGGGAGCCTTGGAACTCCGCGGCGAGCGCCGAACCGCGCATTACGTCGTGCCTTCCGAAGATCCCGCCTGACGGACCGCAGCACACATCGCGGCACCGGGCCCCCCGCGGCGGCGAACCGACACGCGAAAACCTGATGGAGCTCCCGCGGAGGCGCCGGGATGGCTGCGAACCGCGAGACGCGACCGGACACAAGCCTGCCGTCCCTTGCAGGGCTCGGCAGCGATCCGGTCGACCTCGCACGCACGGATGTCGTTCTCGTAGGCGCTCTCGCGGTGTCCAGGATCACTGTGTCAGCGTCCTGCTCGATCGAGCGCGACTCGCGGCGGTCGAAGATCGCGAAGAGTTCGGCTGCTCCGAGCACCTGTTCAGCCACGACCAGGCGTCAGGCGCCGACGCTGAACCTGCGCCCGCCGAATCCGACGACATCGCCGACCACCAGCTGTCGCCCACGACGGCGATCCACGACGCCGTTCACCGTCACGCAGCCCTCCGCGACAGCCTCCTTCACCTCGCCACCGGAGTCGACGATCCCCGCGAACTTCAGGAACTGCCCGAGGCGGATGGTCTCCCCGCCGATCGGGACCTCGTCGATCGGAGCCGGATCGGTCACGGGAGCTACACCGCCGGGATGTCCGCGAACCGCGAGAAGTGCCCGTGGAAGCCCACGGTCACGGTGCGCGTCGGACCGTTGCGGTGCTTGGCGACGATCAGGTCGGCCTCGCCGGCGCGCGGGTTGTCCTTCTCGTAGGCGCTCTCGCGGTGCAGGAGGATCACCATGTCGGCGTCCTGCTCGATCGAGCCGGACTCGCGGAGGTCGGAGATGGCGGGCAGCTTGTCGGCGCGCTGCTCGGGGCCACGGTTCAGCTGCGAGAGGGCGATGACCGGCACCTGGAGCTCCTTGGCGAGGAGCTTGAGCGCTCGCGAGAACTCCGAGACCTCCTGCTGGCGGCTCTCGACCTTCTTGCCCGAGGTCATCAGCTGCAGGTAGTCGATGACGACCATCTTGAGCCCGATGCGCTGCTTGAGCCGCCGGCACTTCGCGCGGATCTCGACGAGCGTGAGGTTGGGTGAGTCGTCGATGTACAGCGGGGCGTCGTTGATCCGGCCCCGGGTGGAGGCGATGGTCGTCCAGTCGCGCTGGTCGACCGTGCCCTTGCGCATGTGCTGCAGCGGCACCGATGCCTCTGCCGACAGGAGGCGCATTGCGATCTCGCTGCGCCCCATCTCGAGCGAGAAGAAGATCGTCGCCATGTTGTGCTTGATCGCGGCAGCGCGAGCGAAGTCGAGCGCGAGCGTCGACTTTCCGAGCGCGGGGCGCGCAGCGACGATGATCATCTGACCCGGGTGGAAGCCGTTGGTGAGGTCGTCGAGGTCGGCGAATCCCGTGGGGACCCCTGTGAATGCACCGTCCTTGTGCGCGGCCGCCTCGATCTCGTCGATCGCCACGGTCACCGCATCGGTCAGCGGCACATAGTCCTCCGCCGTCTCGGACCCGGTGACGTTGTAGATCTCGGCCTGCGCCGTGTTGACGAGGTCGAGCACCTCGCCCTCACCCTGGTAGCCCATCTGGGCGATCCGCGTGCCCGCCTCGACGAGGCGGCGCAGCAGGGCTCGCTCGGCGACGATGGAGGCGTAGTAGCCGGCGTTGGCAGCGGTGGGGACCATCGAGGTGAGCGTGTGCAGGTAGTCGGCGCCGCCGGCCCGCTGGAGCTCGCCCTGCTTGGTGAGCTCGTCGGTGACCGCGATGACGTCCGTCGGCTCGCCGTGCGAGTAGAGCGCCAGGATCGCGTCGAACACGATCTCGTGCTTCGGGATGTAGAAGTCGGTGCCCTTGACGCTCTCGACGACATCGGCGACCGCGTCCTTCGAGAGCAGCATGCCGCCGAGGGCCGACTGCTCGGCGAGCAGGTCGTGCGGAGGCGTCCGCTCGCCGCGCGACTCGCCGCGGCCGTGGTCGCCGCGACCGTCCGAGCCGGGTACCGCCAGATGCGCGATCGTCATGCCTTCGGCTCCTCTGTCGGGTGGCCCGCAGAGCGGGTGAGCGTGTCGGGTGCAGAGCGGGTGAGGGCCGGCCGATCCGCGTCGGCTCCAGGTCTAGCAGCGACCTCCGACAGCGGCACCGCAGCGCTCCGCCCGCTCCCCTCTCGGGGCGCTGCGCCACCCTACGGACCGCTCGCCTCGGCATGCAAACCGCCCTGTGGAGAGAGCTGTGCACAACATCGGGGAAACGCCGGACCCACTGTGGGCAACATGTGGAGAACCCTGTGGGAACTCGAGTGATCAGCGACTTTTTTCGACCCTCTGACCTGGCTTTTTCCTCTTTCCACAGCTGTGCGTGGAAAAGAGTCTCAAGAGCACGCTGAAGGTTGGTCGCGCCGGAGGGTGTATGTGGATGGAGCTGTGGACAACGGGGACGACAGAGGGCGGTGCGGCGGGACCGATGAGTCCCGTCGCACCGCCCTCTGCGGCGTTCTCGCGGCCCTACTTGGCCGCGACCACCTGCAGCTTCACGGTGGCCTGGATGTCGTCGCGCAGACGCACCACAGCCTCGTGCTCGCCGACGTGCTTGATCGCGTTCGCGATCACGATCTTGCGCTTGTCGAGCTCGCCGAACCCGGCCGCCGCCACCGCGCTCGCGATGTCGGAGGTCTTCACCGAGCCGAAGAGGCGGCCGTCCTTGCCGGCCTTGACGGTGAGCTTCACCCGGTTGGCCTCGAGGACCTGCTTGGTGTGCTGCGCCTCCTCGATGGTCTTGTGCTCACGAGCGGCTCGCGCCGACTTGATCTGCTCGACCTGCTTCTCGCCGCCGCGGGTCCAGGCGACGCCGAAGCCCTGCGGGATGAGGTAGTTGCGGGCGAACCCGTTCTTCACGTCGACGACGTCCCCGGCAGAGCCGAGCCCGTCGACCTCGTGGGTCAGGATGACCTTGGACATACCGTTACCTACCTTCCGCTGCCAGCGTAGGGCAGGAGCGCCATCTCGCGGGCGTTCTTGACGGCACGGGCGATGAGGCGCTGCTCCTGAACGGAGACGCCGGTGATACGACGGGCGCGGATCTTCCCGCGCTCCGAGATGAACTTGCGGAGGGTCGCGACGTCCTTGTAGTCGATGACACCCACGCGGACCGACTTCGCGGGGGCCGCGTTCTTCGCGCCCTTGCCGCGGATCGGCTTGCGGCGGTCGCCGCTGCTCTTTCCAGCCATAGTGGTTTCCTTAGATTCTGGTTCGCCCCCGACCCGCCGCGAGCGGTCGCGGTACGGGAGAGGCGGGATTCAGGTGAGGAGAGCGTCCGAGCCGAGGCTCAGAACGGCGTCTCGTCGTTGTAGCTGCCCGGCGTGCTCCACACGTCGCCACCGGCCGGAGCGCTGGGCGCCCACGGCTCCTCGGCCTGGCCGCCGCGGTTGCCGCCGGCGTTGCCGGAGCCCCCCTGGTTGCCGCCGCCGAAGCCGCCCTGACCGCCGCCGATCTGCCCGCCGTTGCCCTGACCGCCACCGGCCTGGCCGCGTCCGCCTCCTCCGGAGGTGCGCGTGACCTGAGCGGTCGCGTAACGGAGCGAGGGGCCGATCTCGTCGATCTCGAGCTCGATGCTGGTGCGCTTCTCGCCTTCCTTCGTCTCGTACGAGCGCTGCTTCGACGGCCGGTCGCGATGACGCGGCTCCCCTTGGTCAGCGTTCCCGCGACGTTCTCGGCGAACTCGCGCCAGACGGAGGCCCGGAGGAACAGCGCTTCGCCGTCCTTCCAGTCGTTCGCCTGCCGGTCGAAGGTGCGCGGCGTGGAGGCGATGGTGAAGTTCGCGACCGCGAGCCCGCCCTGCGTGTAGCGCAGCTCGGGGTCTGCGGTGAGGTTCCCCACCACGGTGATGATCGTCTCGCCGGCCATGAGCGCTAGGCCTTGGGAGCGGCCGAGGCCTTGGCAGCCTTGCGGGCGGCCTTCTCGTCGGCGAGCTTCGCGGCGGCCGCGACCTGGGCGATGCCCTCTTCGGCCCGCAGCACCTTGGTGCGCATGACGGCCTCGGACAGCTTCAGCTGACGGTCGAGCTCGTTCGCGGCGGCCGAGGTCGACGTGAAGTCGACGACGGCGTAGATACCCTCGGACTTCTTGTTGATCTCGTACGCCAGACGACGGCGGCCCCAGACGTCGACCTTGTCGATGGATCCACCATCGGTGCGGATGACGTTGAGGAACTTGTCGAGACTCGGAGCGACGGTGCGCTCATCGATCTCGGGGTCCAGGATGACCATGATCTCGTACTGATGCGTCACTAACCCACCTCCTTCGGACTGAACGGCCACGGTATTTCCGTGACAGGAGGGTATGTAGCATCTGCCCACTCCCGCGGACGCGAGCGCGTCTGGTCGTGGACAACCTGTACAGACTACAACAGGAGGGTTCCGACGCGCCGGTCGCGTCCGTTCGGCGCGATGTCGACGGCTCCGTTCAGCGCGACGCCCACCACTCGCGGAGGCGCTGCGTCGCGACCTCCTCGCCGAGCGGCCCCTCCTCCAGGCGCAGCTCCAGGAGGAAGCGGTACGCCGCTCCGACCTCGGGGCCGGGAGGCAGGCCGAGGATCGCCATGATCCGCGTGCCGTCAAGGTCTGGCCGCTTCGAGGCGAGCTCCTCCTTCTCGGCGAGTTCCGCGATCCGCGTCTCGAGGTCGTCGTACGCGTGCGCGAGCCTCTCGGCCTTGCGCCGGTTGCGGGTGGTGACGTCGGCGCGGGTCAGGATGTGCAGACGCTCGAGCAACGGCCCCGCATCGGTCACGTAGCGGCGGACGGCCGAGTCGGTCCACGCCCCGTCCGTGTAACCGAAGAACCGCAGGTGCAGTTCGATCAGACGTGCGACCTCGGCAGTCGACTGCTTGTCGAACGCGAGGGCGCGCATCCGCTTGATCGCCAGCTTCGACCCGACGAGGTCGTGGTGGTGGAAGCTGACCGCTCCGCCGGGTTCCAGCCGCCGCGTCGCCGGCTTGCCGATGTCGTGCAGAAGGGCGGCCAGCCGCAGCACCACGTCCGGTTCAGCTCCGGGATGCCGCGACTGCTCGAGCGCGATCGCCTGCTCAAGCACGGTGAGGCTGTGCGTGTAGACGTCCTTGTGGTGGTGGTGCTCGTCCTGCTCGAGGCGCAGAGCGGGCAGCTCCGGGAGGAAGTAACCGGCCAGACCGGTGTCGACGAGCAGCTCGAGTCCGGCACGCGGACACGCGGTCGCGAGCAGCTTCCTCAGCTCCTCCTGCACCCGCTCTGCCGAGACGTCGCCGATCCGCGCGGCGAGCTCGGCCATCGCCCACTCGACCTCCTCGGTCGTGCGGAAGCCGAGCTGCGAGGTGAACCGGGCGGCCCGCAGCATCCGGAGGGGGTCGTCGCCGAACGAGAGGTCGGGCTCGGAGGGGGTGCGCAGCCGGCCGGCGAGCAGGTCCTCGACGCCGCCGGACGGATCGACCAGGACGACCTCGGGCAGCCGGAGCGCCATGGCGTTGACGGTGAAGTCGCGCCGCACCAGGTCGCCCTCGAGCGACTCGCCGAACTCGACCTCGGGCTTGCGGCTCACTCCGTCGTAGCTGTCGCTGCGGTAGGTGGTGATCTCGACCGTCTCGCCGGCCACCCGGGCTCCGATCGTGCCGAAAGCGCGGCCGATGTCCCAGTGCGCCTCGGCGATCGGAGCGACGATGCTCAGGATGTCGTCGGGCCGAGCCGACGTGGTGAAGTCGAGGTCGTGCACCGCGTGACCGAGGAACGCATCGCGTACCGGCCCGCCGACGAGCGCGAGCTCGTGGCCCTCCGCCGCGAACGCTTCCGCCACCCTCGCCACAGTGGGCGTCCCCGCCAGTGTGCGAAGGGTCTCGAGAGCGGTCTGGACGCTGTGCATTCGCACGATCCTAGTGGGGGCGCGTGACCGGCCAGGGGAGAGCGCAAGGCCGTCACCGTCTCAGGAGGTTACGAGGACTCGACCGGCGCTCAGACGACGCACCGTCTGCCCGGAGGAGGCCTGCCCGTAGAATCACCCGCATGGAGGCCGAGTGAGTTCGATGCATCGGCGCGACCTCATCCCTCCCCGGCGCCCCCGGCTGCTCCGCACCCTCGGCGCGGCCGTGCTCTCGACCGTTCTCCTGGCGACCCCGGCCCTGGGCGCACAGGCGCCCACGGCACTGCGCGCAGCCACCGTCACGACCGGCACCGTGACGGCCACGGTCGGCGCGGCGAACAACGGCCTCCTCCTGCCGAACCAAGATCTGCAACTGTCGATCTCGGTGCGGAACGGCACTACCGAATCGATCGACGGTGCCCGCATCGAGGTCTCCCTCGACTCCGGCACGCTCGACTCACGGGCCGAGCTGGAGGAGTGGCTCGACGGCGAGGCCGACGACGACACCGAGCGGGCCGGTGACGGCGCCGACCTCCGTCTCCTGCCCTCGAGCGCGGCGCAGGCGACGGTCACCGTCCCCGTCGCCGCGATCCCCTTCTCCAACGATCCGGAGGCGCGCGGCGCCCACGCCGTCAGCATCGCCGTCACGAGCCCGGGCGGAGTCGTCGCCACCGCTCGCTCGGCGGTCGAGCTGACCGACGGCGTCCCCACCCCGAGCGAGACCGGAGTCAGCGTCCTCGTGCCGCTCACGGTCCCCGACACGACCGACGGGCTCCTCCCGGCAGACACGCTGCGCGACTACACCCAGTCCACCGGCACGCTCTCGCGGCAGCTCGACTCGGTCTCCGGCCGCGCGGTCGCCATCGGCGTCGACCCGCGCATCCTCGCCTCCATCCGGGTGCTCGGCACTGCCGCTCCGGAGTCGGCTGTGTCGTGGCTGGAGCGCCTCCAGTCTGCGCCGAACGAGGTGTTTCCGCTGCAGTACGCCGACGCCGACGTCGCCGCTCAGGCGCAGGCCGGTCTCGACACCCTCCTCGCCCCGAGCTCCTTCGAGTACGGCATCGACGACACACTCTTCGCCGATGCGCCCGGCACGGCGACCGCCGACCCCACTGACGCTCCCCCGGCGCAGCCCGAGTCAGCCGACCTCCCCGAACGTCCGAGCACCGAGTCCCTCCTCTCCTTCGACTGGACGCCGGGCGTCGGCGCGCTCGCCTGGCCCGACGCGGGAACCGTCCGCGCCACCGACCTCGACGTCTACACGGCGAGCGGATCGACACGCACGGTCGTCTCCTCGGCCAACCTCGCCCTCCCGGACGACGTCGACACCGCCACGCGAGCGAGCGTCGACGGGCACGAGCTCGTCGTCGCTGACAGCAGCCTCTCGGCGAGCCTCGACTCCGCGGTGAGCGCGACCACCGACTCCGAATGGCGGGCGCAGATGACGACGATCACCGCCGGGCTCGCCCAGGTGCAGCGCGAGGGCGAGACCCCCGACGTCGTACTCGCCCTCGACCGCGGCTCCGCCATCGACGGCGCCCGCCTGGCGCAGACCCTGGACGCCCTCGACGGCCTCCCCTGGGCCAGAGGAGCCTCGCTGGGCGACGCGCTGACGGCTCCCGTCACCGACGACGTCTCGATCGTCGACACCCCGGAGTCGTCCGAGCGGCTCTCCGCCGTCACCGACCTGCTGTCCGCCGCATCGCGGCTCTCCTCCTTCGCCGCTGTGCTGACCGAGCCCGATCTGCTGCGCGGCAAGAGCCGCAACGACCTCCTCGCGCTGCTCTCCGTGACCTGGCGCGGCGACGAGACGGGGTGGGAGGAGGCCGTCGGCACGAGCCGCGAGCGCGCCGCCACGACGCTGGCCGCCGTCAGCATCGAGTCCTCGGGCAGCGTGCTGCAGCTCTCCCGCGATTCGAGCATCCCGGTCTACGTCCGCAACGATCTGCCGTGGCCGGTCTCGGTGCGGATCGACGCCTCCACCTCGAACGCCGTCCTCGACATCGACGAGGGCTCGATCGAGTCCACCGCGGTCGACGCCCGCTCGCAGGGTCGCGTCCCCATCCCCGTGAAGGCCCGCGTCGGCAACGGCGAGACCGAGGTGCGGATGCAGCTCAGCGCACTCGACGGCACCGCGATCGGAGCACCCACGAGCGTCGTGACGAGCGTCCGCGCCGACTGGGAGACCCTCGGGACGCTCATCCTGGGCATTCTGCTGGTGATCGTCTTCGGCGCCGGCATCCTCCGCAACATCCGCCGTCGCCGTCGCGGCGACACCCCAGAGGACGAGGAGGATCCGAACGCCGTGCTCGCGGTCCAGCCCGGCCTCGACGACCAGCGATCGGACCCGCGTGGCTAGCTTCTCCCTCGGACGCGCGAGCGCCGTTCTCGCCTCCGGGACGATGGTCTCGCGGATCCTGGGCTTCGTCATGTCCATCGTGATGGCGAACACGATCGGAGCCGCGGTCGCTCCCGGTGCCGACGCCTTCACCACGGCGAATCTGCTGCCGAACACCATCTACTCGATCATCGCTGGAGGCGCGCTCAACGCCGTCCTCGTGCCCCAGATCGTGCGCGCTGGGCTCGAAGCCGATGGCGGGCGCGGCTACATCAACCGTTTGCTCACCCTCGCGCTCGGCCTGCTGCTGGTGACCACGGTCGCCGCGACCGTCCTCGCTCCGCTGCTCGTGCGCCTGTACGCGCCCGGCTACGGACCGGAGCAGTACCAGCTCGCCGTCGCCTTCGCGTTCTGGTGCCTCCCGCAGGTCTTCTTCTACGGGCTCTTCACCATCCTCGGAGAGGTGCTCAACGCCCGCGGCTCGTTCGGCCCCTTCACCTGGGCGCCGGTGCTCAACAACGTCGTCGTGATCGCAGGACTCGTCGCCTTCATGCTGCTGTTCGGCGCCGACCCCGAGGGGAACCGGCCAGTGGACTCGTGGAGCCCGGCGATGGTCACCCTCCTCGGCGGGAGCGCGACGCTCGGCATCGTCGTTCAGTCGCTCTTCCTGATGCTCTTCTGGCGGAGGGTCGGCCTCAGCTACCGCCCCGACTTCCGCTTCCGCGGGGTCGGCCTGGGCACCGCCGGACGGATGTCGCTGTGGTCCTTCGCGACCGTTCTGCTGACCATCGGTGCCGGAATCGTCGAGAGCCAGGTCTCGTCGACGGCCTCCGGAGAAGGGCCGTCGGCCGCCGCGCTGCAGAAGGCCTGGCTGATCTTCATGCTGCCCCACTCCGTCATCGCGATCTCGATCGCTATGGCCTACTTCACGAAGATGAGCGGTCACACGGCGCGCGGCGAGATGAAGGAGTTCCGCTCGGACGTCTCCACGTCGCTCCGCCTGGTGCTGATGATGCTGGTCTTCGCCGCGGCAGCGATCGTCGTCGTGGCGGTGCCCTTCGGCTCAGTGTTCACCGACACCTTCGCCGATGCGCAGGCCATCGGAGCGATCGCGATGGCGTACGTCGTCGCCCTCCCGCTCTTCTCGTCCATCGCGATCATGCAGCGCGCCTTCTACGCGCTCAGCGACGGTGCTCGTCCGTTTCTGTTCACCCTGGTGCAGGTCGTGGTGGCGGTCGCCGGCTACCTGGTCGTCCTGCGTCTCCCGGCCGACCGTGTGGCCGTCGGCATCGCGGCCGCCACCTCCCTCGGCATCTGCGTGCAGGCCGTCGTGGCGGCGCTCCTGCTGCGGCGGCGTCTCGGCGGGAGGGGCGGGAGGCGGATCCTCGTACGTCTCGTGCAGTTCGCGGTCGCCGCGGCGCCCTCCGCGGCCGCAGGCTACGGACTCCTGGTCGCGCTCGGCGGAACCCGCTCAGGTGGTTTCGCCGTCTCGAACTACGTGGAGCCGCTGCTCTCAATGGCCGCCATCGGCACCGTCATGGCGGTCGTCTACTTCGCGATCCTCTGGTTCCTCCGTGTGCCCGAGCTGCGCGCTCTCGCCGCCCCTGTCCTGCGCCGCCTCGGGCGCTGACCAGCCTCCCGAGGCGGTGCCCGGCGGGGCGGCCGCGCTCCCCCAGGCTCGCGGAATAGCGCCCACCTAGGATGTGTTGTAGCCCACGGAGCCGCGGTACGTCCGAGCGAGCGACTCCGGGGCACGGCCTGCGCGCCACCCGCTACCGCTCGTACAGAACCGAGGAGTTGCCGTGCGCGACATCGTCATCATCGGATCCGGCCCCGCCGGCTGGACCGCCGCCATCTACGCGGCGCGTGCCGAGCTGAACCCGGTGGTCGTCGCGTCCTCTGTCGAGATCGGCGGCGACCTGATGAACACCACGGATGTCGAGAACTTCCCGGGCTTCCCCGACGGCATCCTCGGCCCCGAGCTGATGACGGCCATGCAGGCGCAGGCCGAGAAGTTCGGTGCCGACACGTTCTACGACGACGTGACCTCCCTCGACCTCGAGGGGGAGATCAAGACCGTCCACCTGGGATCCGGAGAGAGCATCGAGGCGAAGACCGTCGTGGTCGCGACCGGCTCCGCCTACCGCAAGCTCGGCCTGCACGACGAAGACCGTCTCTCGGGACACGGTGTCTCATGGTGTGCGACCTGCGACGGCTTCTTCTTCAAGGGCAAGACCATCGCCGTGGTCGGCGGAGGCGACTCCGCCATGGAAGAGGCGACCTTCCTCACCAAGCACGCCGCGAAGGTCTATGTCATCCATCGCAAGGACTCCCTCCGCGCCTCGAAGGTGATGCAGAAGAGGGCCTTCGACAACGAGAAGATCGAATTCCTCTGGAACTCCGAGGTCGTCGGAATCACCGGTGAGAACCACGTCGACGGCGTGTCGTTGCGCGACACCGCCGACGGTACCGAATCGCACCTCGCGCTCGACGGCCTCTTCATCGCGATCGGCAACGACCCGCGCACGCACATCGTGCACGGAAAGCTCGACCTCACGAACGAGGGCACGATCTCGGTCGTCGGCCGTTCCTCACAGACCTCCGTTCCCGGCGTCTTCGCCGCGGGCGACGTGATCGACCCGACCTACCGTCAGGCCGTCACCGCCGCCGCATCCGGAACGGTCGCAGCCCTCGACGCGGAGCACTACCTGGCTTCACTCGCCGATGGCACCGCCCACACCGAAGGCTCACCCCGGGCCGAACTCATCACCCGCTGACCCTCCGGTCAACACACAGGAGCCGGTTCTCCGGCTCGTGAAGGAGAGAACATCCATGTCCACCGCGAAGAGCGTCACCGACGCATCGTTCCAGTCCGACGTCCTCGACTCCGAGAAGACCGTGCTGGTCGATTTCTGGGCCGAGTGGTGCGGTCCCTGCCGCATGGTCTCGCCCATCCTCGACCAGATCTCGGCCGAGCACGGTGACAAGATCGAGATCGTCAAGCTGAATGTCGATGAGAACCCGCAGACCGCCGCGAAGTACCAGATCACGTCGATCCCGGCGATGAAGGTCTACCAGAAGGGTGAGGTCGTCAAGACCGTCATCGGCGCCAAGCCGAAGCCGGCTCTCGAAGCCGACCTCGCCGCGTTCCTCTGAGTCCGAACGCCTGACGGCCGCCGAGCCGCCCTCGAGAACCCCTGTCGCCTCGCGCCGGGGGTTCTCGCCGTCCCCGCCTGTGTTTCACGTGAACACCCCAGGCCACCGTGACGGCAGTGGAGTCGTGAGCTCCCGCCGGGCCTCAGCGGCTCCCGGTACTGTGGAACGACCCGGTTGTCATCGGGTGATCCTGTCCACCGAGCGAAGCGACACCATCGTGACCAACCGCGGCACCAATCTCGACCCCTGGTACAACTCCTACGCGGAGCGCACGGCCGGACTGGCCGCCAGCGAGGTCCGAGCCCTGTTCGCGGTCGCCTCACGCCCCGAGGTCGTCTCTCTCGCAGGAGGCATGCCCTTCGTCTCAGCGCTCCCCCAGGACCTCGTCACCGGCGCCATCGAATCGGTGATGCGCGAGCAGGGCCCGGTCGCGTTGCAGTACGGGTCAGGGCAGGGCGTCCCGGTGCTCCGCGAGCAGATCCTCGACGTCATGGCGCTCGAGGGGATCTCGGCCAGCGCCGACGACGTCGTCGTCACCACGGGCTCGCAGCACGCGCTTGAACTCGTCTCGAAGCTGTTCCTCGATCCCGGAGACGTCGTCCTCTCGGAGGGACCCAGCTACGTCACTGCGATGGTGATCTTCCGCTCCTACCAGGCCGAGATCGAGCATGTCCCGATGGACGAGCACGGCCTCATCCCGGCCGCGCTCCGCGAGCACATCGCGAGAGTCAGGGCGGCCGGAAAGACGATCAAGTTCCTCTACACGATCCCGACCTTCCACAACCCGGCCGGAGTCACCCTGAGCTGGGAGCGGCGGGTCGAGATCCTCGAGATCTGCAAGTCCGAGGGGATCCTCGTACTCGAGGACAACCCGTACGGCCTGTTGTACTTCGAGGACGTGCCACCGAAGGCCATGCGCTCACTCGAGGAGGACGGAGTCATCTATCTCGGAACCTTCTCGAAGACCCTGGCCCCCGGCTTCCGGGTCGGCTGGGCACTGGCGCCCCACGCGATCCGTGAACGCCTGATCCTGGCGAATGAGGCGGCCGTTTTGAGCCCCTCCTCCTTCAGCCAGCTCGTGATCTCGAAGTACCTCGAGACCGCCGACTGGCGTGCACAGATCGACACATTCCGCGGTGTCTATCGCGAGCGGAAGGAGGCGATGCTGCGAGGCCTGCAGGCTCATCTCCCCGAGCTGAGCTGGACCGACCCGAACGGCGGCTTCTACGTCTGGCTCACCCTGCCCGACGAACTCGACTCGAAAGCCATGCTCCCGCGCGCGGTGAAGGAGCTCGTCGCCTACACGCCCGGCACAGCCTTCTACGGCAACGGCCAGGGGCGTCAGAACATCAGGCTCTCCTTCTGCTATCCGACACCGGAGCGGATCGGCGACGGCATCCGCCGACTCGCCACCGTTATCAACGGAGAGCTCGATCTGCTGTCCACCTTCGCCGGCACAGGAGCTTTGAATGGCGCCGACGCAACCAGGCGTGACGCCGTCCTGCCCCCGAACGTCTCCTGACTCCGCGCACCTCGATTCTAAGAAAGCCCTGGTCATGACCGATTTCTCTGCGCTCGACCGCTCCCTCGACATCGTCGTGATCAGCGGAGGCATCAGCCATGAGCGCGATGTCTCGTTGCGCTCCGGGCGTCGCGTCGGAGACCGCCTGTCAGCCATGGGCCACCGAGTCTCGCACCACGAGCCTGACGCCGCTCTCCTCTCGACGCTGCTCGATAAGCAGCCAGACGTCGTCTGGCCCGCGGTGCACGGAGCGAGTGGAGAAGACGGCGCGCTGCTCGGACTTCTCGAGGCCGCCGGATTCTCCTACGTCGGGTCCCGAACCGATGCAGCACGGCTCGCCTGGTTCAAGCCGACCGCCAAGACGCTCGTCGGTCGCGGCGGATTCTCGACGCCCCGCTCGGTCACACTCCCCCGCGAGACATTCCGCGAACTCGGCGCCGCCGGAATCCTCGAGCAGGTCGACGCACATCTGCCAGGCCCGCTGGTGGTGAAGCCTGCTCAGGGAGGCTCTGCACAGGGCGTGAGCATCGTGTCCGAATCGTCGCAACTCCCCCGCGCCATGGTCGAGGCCTACACCTACAGCGACGTCGTCCTCATCGAACAGCAGATAGGCGGCACCGAAGTCTCCGTCGGAATCCTCGACCTGGGGGACGGACCGTTCGCTCTCCCCCCGGTCGAGATCGCCCCTGTCGCGGGGCGCTACACCTTCGAGGCTCGCTACAACGCGGGAGAGACGCACTTCTACACTCCTGCGCGCATCTCGGACGACGCGACGACGGAGGTCTCTCGAGTCGCTGTCGCCATCCATGACATCCTCGGACTACGTCATCTCTCGAGGATCGACTTCATCGTCGATGACTCCGGCACGCCCTGGTTCTTCGACGCCAATGTGCTTCCGGGGATGACGGAGACATCCTTGGTGCCGCAGGCGATCGAGGCGTCCGGTCGCTACCTCGGCGATGTCTACTCGACGTTGGCCACACTCGCCGCGGCGGAGTAGTTCCGACCGTTCACGTGAAACGGTCGGCCAGACGAAGATAGGCGAGGCATGTCGACGCGGGCCTGCTGTGCCGGGCAGAGTTGACCGGGAGTGCGCCAGCCGCACCCCGCTCGTGCTCATCGGGAGGCACCTTCCTCCAGCGAGGATAGAAGTTCGCTGCGCTCGTGAAGATCGGGCCGGAGCTGTCGTGACGAGCACGTGGCCCGCCACTGGCCATTGCGGCGACAGCGCGGGGGAGTCAGCGCTGAGCGTGCCGGCCTGACTCGGCGCCACGAGGGCGGGACGGGTTGCGCACGACGGTCCGCCCTGCCGCCGCAAGGACCCGCTACCGAGGACGCCTACGACATTCACCGTTTCACGTGAAACGCTCTATGGAGCCAGAGAGACCTCAGTCGGCTCGCCAATCTCCGCCAGGATTCGATTCAGGTCCTGAATGGTCGCGAAATCGATCACCATCTGGCCCTTGCGCGCTCCCAGAGTCACCTTCACCCGAGTGTTCAGGCGATCACCTAAGTGATCGGCGATCGATGACAGATGTCCGGAGTGGCCTCCCTGCTCCTCCGGCCGAGCCCGATTCGCCGTCTTCGGCGCCTTCATCTGCGCCGCCGCGGCCTCAGCGCACGCACCGACAAGTCCTCGTTCACGATCTTGTCGGCGAGCCGGCGCATGAGCTCGACATCCTCGAGCGAGAGCACCGCGCGAGCGTGTCCGGCCGAGATCACTCCCGCCGCCACTCGAGACTGGACCTCTGCCGGCAGGCGGAGCAGACGCAGAGTGTTCGAGATCTGAGGGCGCGAGCGGCCGAGCCTCGACGCCAGCGCCTCCTGGGTGATCCCGAAGTCGCTCAGCAGCTGCTGATAGGCCGATGCCTCCTCCAACGGGTTGAGGTCGGCCCGATGCAGGTTCTCGAGCAGGGCGTCTCGGAGCATGTTCTCGTCAGCCGTGTCCTTGACCACCGCGGGGATCGTCGTAAGACGGCCGCCTTCGAGGCGCGGAAACGACGCTCGCCCATGACGAGCTCGTACTTCGCTCCGCCACGACCCATCACCGGGCGGACGACGATGGGCTGGAGCACACCGAATTCCCGCACACTATGCACGAGCTCGGCCAGGTCGTCGTGATCGAAGACCGAACGCGGCTGCGAGGTATTGGGGACGATCTCGTCGAGGGGGAGACGGGCAAGACGAGCGCCCGGAACCTCCAACAGCTCATCAGCTCTAGCCGAATCGCCGACCTGATCAGGAAAGAAGACGTCGACAGGCCGCGATCGCGTCTCATCTCCCGTCGGAATCAGCGACCCGATCCCCCGGCCGAGTCCTGTGCGCTTGGTCGCCATCAGCGTGCCTCTCCTTCATGAGCTGCTTCGGGAGTCTTCCGCGCCCCTCGGCGCGCGATCTCTGCTGCTGCCTCCAGATAGGCCAGCGATCCAGACGACTGCGGGTCGTAGGTGATGACGCTCTGGCCGTAGCTGGGTGCCTCCGAGATCCTCACGTTCCGCGGAATCACCGCCTGCAGCACCTCCTTCGGGAAGTGCTCACGGACGTCCGCAGCAACTTGCTGCGAGAGGTTCGTCCTCCCGTCGTACATCGTCAGCAGGATCGTCGAGACTCCGAGATTCGGGTTCAGGTGGCGCTCGATCAGGTCGATATTCTTGAGCAGCTGGCTCAGCCCTTCGAGCGCGTAGTACTCGCACTGGATCGGGATGAGCACCTCGCGTGCGGCGACGAACGCATTGATGGTCAACAGGCCGAGTGAGGGCGGGCAGTCGATGAAGACGTAGTCGAAGGGCTCAGACATCGCTTCGAGCATCCGGTCCAGCGCGCGGCGGAGCCGCTGCTCGCGCGCCACCAGAGAGACGAGCTCGATCTCGGCACCGGCGAGGTGAATGGTGGCGGGGACCCCATAGAGTGACGCGAATTCGGGGCTCTTTTGCACGACATCGGCCAGGGGAGTGTCGTTGACGATCACGTCGTAGACGCTGGCGGTCTCTGCCCTGTGCTCGATCCCGAGTGCGGTCGACGCATTGCCCTGGGGATCGAGATCGATCACCAGCACTTTCGCTTCGCCGCGGGCCAGGCCCGCCGCCAGATTGACCGTCGTCGTCGTCTTGCCAACGCCACCCTTCTGGTTCGAGATCGTGATGACACGCGTCGACTCCGGCTTCGGCAGCGGCTGAGCGTTCAACAGCGCGCGCCGTCGCGTCATGTCCGCGATCTCGCGAGCCAGGGGGGTCGAGGAGTCGAAGCCCCCGGTCAGTCCGGCGGAATCGGATTGTTTCACGTGAAACCTTCGCTCAGCGGGTGGGACGGTGGGCAACACCGACGAGTCGACGACCTAGGAGGCGGGGGATCACTGCATCGTCGTGGCGATCATCCCACTGTAGCCCGGACCACACGGGTCACCTCCGCGAGCACGCCGTCACCGAGCACGAGCACCTCGGGCGGAGAGACGCGGAAGCGGCGTATCTGCTTCGACGCGGCCTCAATCTCCCTCTCGGCGTTGATCCCTTTGAGCAGCACGAGTTCGCCACCGGGACGGACCAGCGGGGCGACAAGGGGGATCAGCTTCGAGAGAGCGCTCACCGCGCGGGCCGTGACCTGATCGAGCGGTTCTGCCAGGCGAACCTCCTCAGCCCGTGCTCGCAGAACCGAGACATTCTCGAGTCCTAGCGCATCGAGCTGCTCCTGGAGCCAAACGATGCGCCGCTCCATCGGCTCGATGAGCACGAATCGGACATCGGGACGAACGATGCCGAGCACGAGCCCCGGGAGGCCGGCACCACTCCCCACGTCTCCTACGAGGCCCGGACGCAGCAGAGGGGCCACCAGGGCGCTGTTGAGCACATGCCTGGTCCAGAGGCGGGGGAGTTCGAGCGGGCCGATCAGACCCCGCTCCTCACCCTGGTCGGCCAGGGTCTCGGTGAAACGACGGAGTACCGGCAACCGGTCGCCGGCGATCGCGGCGGCAGCGGCGGGCTCCGGCTCGAGAGTCGGCTCCACGGTGCTCAGCCGCGCGTGATGACGGTGTGGCGCTCGCGCGCCTCGCCCCGCGACTCCGAGACGAAGCCGCGTTCACCGACCATGTCGTGCACCAGCTTGCGCTCGTACGACGACATGGGCGGGAGGGACGCGGAGGTCGCCCCCTCCTCGATCCGCTCGATGGCGCGGTCGACCAACTGAGCCAGCTCGGCCTCGCGGGCGTCGCGGGACCCACCGATGTCGAGGATCAGGCGCGAGAACGCACCGGTCCTGGTCTGCACGGCAAGGCGCGTCAGCTCCTGCAGCGCCTGCACGGCGTCCGGACGGGAGAGCACACGGAGGTTGGAGTCGCCCGATGCGGTGACGGAGAGGTAGGCGCGGCCATTGCGCACCTCGATGTCGATGTCGCCGTCGAGATCGCAGATGTCGAGGAACTCCTCGATGTAGTCCGCGGCGACGTCGCCCTCGTCCTCGAGCTGCGAGAGCGTTGACTCCGGGGCCTCGACGGCGGCACCGGACTCATCCGGAGAAACGGACTCGTCGGGAGCGGAGCCCGTCTCAGCGCGGGTCTCGTCCTCAGTGAAGGTCTGCATCGGATCGGTCATGGCGGCTCTACTTCTTTCCGGCTTGCTTCTTGGCGCGGTTCTTACCCACGGGCTGCTGCCGTTGCACGGCCTTCTTCTCGACGAGGGTCACCTCGCCGGCATCGGTGGTGCCCTCGACGAGCTTGCCCTTGCGACGCAGGCGCTCCTCACGTGCCTTGGCTGCCTCGCTGCCCGGGGTCGGCATGTTCCGGATGACGATGAACTGCTGGATCATCGTCCAGATGTTCGAGGTCAGCCAGTAGAACATCACGCCGAGGGGGAACGCGAAACCCGAGAAAGCGAACACGAGCGGAAGGATGTAGAGCAGGATCCGCTGCTGCTTGAAGGTCGGCGACGCCTTGGCCTCGGGCGACATGTTCTTCGAGACGATCTGCAGCTGCGTGATGAACTGCGACGCGGTCATCAGAACCACCATGATCACGGCGATGACGATGACCGGCACCTGGCCGCCCTGCGCGAGCGCACCCTGGATGGACTGGTGCAGCGGTGCGACTCCGAACAGGTCGGCCTCACCGAACTGGCGGGCGAGCGTCTCGTCGAGCGGACCGACGCCCTTCTGGCTGTGCTGCGCCGCGTTGAGCACCGAGAACAGGCTGAAGAAGATCGGCATCTGGATCAGCAGCGGCAGGCACGAGGCGAGCGGGTTCGTCCCCGTCTTCTTGTAGAGCTCCATGGTCTCGCGGGACATCGCCTCGCGAGACAGCTGATCGCGCTTGCCCTTGTACTTGTCCTGGATCTTCTTGAGCTGCGGAGCGACCTCGAGCATCCGGCGCTGGCTCTTGATCTGCTTGACGAAGATCGGGATGAGCGCGGCGCGGATGACGATGACGAGGCCCACGATCGAGAGCACCCACGTGATGCCGGCGGCCGCCTCCATACCGGTGAACGTCAGCAACTGATGGAAGGCGACGAGGAGCAGCTCGACCACCCATTTGAGGGGCCAGAGGATCGTGCCGAGGAGGTCCATGGGGTGGGGTCAGTCCTTTCGAGGACCCACGACGAATCCGGCTCGCGTCACAGCGAAGCGGATCCGGCCGGGAGCCGGTCGGTGCAGGGGGATCGAGGTCGGGACGTCGTCGACGCCGCCGGCAGCCCACGGGTGGCAGCGGATGAGTCGACGGGCCGCGAGGACGGAGCCGAGGACGAGCCCGTGGAGCTGGACCGCCTGGAGCGCGTACGCGGAGCACGAGGGGTAGTAGCGGCAGACATCGCCGTAGAGGGGCGAAATGACCGCACGGTAGACGATCAGCAAGAGGATGCCGAGGTTGCGCGGCAGCAACATCAAGCCCCAGCCCAGCCGAGTCGGCCAGCCGGAGGTGCGGGGGAGCACCGCGGTCACGAGGACACTCCCGTCGTTCGGATGGCTCGCGTCCGCGCCATCGCGGCAACGACCTCCGCGCGGAGCTCGGACCAGGGGGCGGTGGCACTACTGGGCAGCGCGCGAACGACCACCTCGGTGCCCGGGTCGATCTGCGGGACGAGCTCGAACGCCACGGCCTTCAAACGACGACGCACGGTGTTGCGCGTCACTGCCGTGCCGACGGTCTTGGCGACGATGAAACCGAACCGCGGGGTGTCCGCGCCGGAGGACCTGCGGACATACGTGACGGTGTGCGGTCCTGTGGACCGCACACCGCGACGGACGACTGTCCGGTACTCGCCTCCGTGGACGATGCGATTGGCTCTGGCCAGCACCGCTGGTCGGTACCGCTCGGTACTACGCGGAGAGCTCGGTGCGCCCCTTGGCGCGGCGAGCGCTCAGGATGGCGCGGCCGGCACGGGTGCGCATGCGCAGACGGAAGCCGTGCACCTTGGCGCGACGACGGTTGTTCGGCTGGAAGGTTCGCTTGCTCATAATCAGATCTCCACGTACGGGTTCCACGACACGATCGAGGCCGCGCGCGTGAGCGGCGACTCCGGATCCTCCGGGAAGAAGGGGTGCCCGACTCCGACTCTGCACGGCCCGCGAAGGCCGGGCGGACGACACCGGGCAGGCGTCAACTGATTAAAACTACGGCCTGCACGGTCACCGGTCAAATGTCGTCCGGGCTAAACCTCGATTCTGCACAGGGGTCGCCACCTTCCGCGCATTGACACGCGGGTGTCGCTGTGATGGATTTGTCTCCCATCGGCTCCGTTCGTTACCGTGTTGAGCCGGAGTTATCCACAGGCTGCATCCGCGTCCTCCCGCGCCCACGCGGGATCCGACGAGGGACCAGTGGATGAGTCTGTGGAGAAGTCGACCCGAAACCGACCGCTCCGCACGCATCGCCCGTGGCCCGGGTGAACCCTGCGACGGGCGCCGGGCGAGCAGCTGGAGCCGGCGACTCACGACAGCGACTTCACAGAGCGACCGAGGACCGGAGACAGATGGCAGACGACACGTCGATGGTCGACGCGTGGAACGTGATCCTCGGGGCACTGTCACAGGACGAGCGGATCACCGCACCTCTCTACGGCTTCGTCTCGCTCGTGGAACCCAAAGGCATCATGGCCGGCACGTTCTACCTCGAGGTCCCGAACGAGTTCACGCGCGGCATGCTCGAGCAGCGCGTACGCGTGCCACTGCTTAGCGCGATCGGGACGCTCGACGACTCCTTCGGGGTCTCGACGTTCGCCTTCGTGGTGAATCCCGACATCGAGCACGAGCCGCTGAGCTCCCCCTCGCCCTCGGAGTCGATGAACCCGTTCGAGCCGATCACCGCTTCCTCCGGGTCCGCCGCGCCGGTGCGCGTCGTCGAGGAGCTGCGCACCGCTCCGGCCACCGACACCCGGCTGAACCCGAAGTACAGCTTCGACAACTTCGTCATCGGAGGCTCCAACCGGTTCGCGCACGCCGCCGCCGTCGCCGTCGCCGAGGCCCCCGCGAAGGCCTACAACCCGCTCTTCGTCTACGGCGACTCCGGGCTCGGCAAGACGCACCTCCTCCACGCCATCGGCCACTACGCGATGAGCCTGTACCCCGGGATCCGCGTGCGCTACGTGTCGAGCGAGGAGTTCACCAACGACTTCATCAACTCGATCGCGAACAACCGGGGCAACGCGTTCCACGGTCGGTATCGCAACGTCGACATCCTCCTGATCGACGACATCCAGTTCTTGCAGGGCAAGGCGGAGACGCAGGAGGCGTTCTTCCATACCTTCAACCAGCTGCACGACCACAACAAGCAGGTCGTGATCACCTCCGATCTGCCACCGAAGGCCCTCACCGGGTTCGAGGACCGGATGCGCTCGCGCTTCGAGTGGGGCCTGATCACCGACGTGCAGGCGCCCGACCTCGAGACGCGCATCGCGATCCTCCGCAAGAAGGCGGTCAGTGAGAAGCTGCTCGTGCCCGACGACATCCTCGAGTTCATGGCCTCGAAGGTGTCGAGCAATATCCGCGAGCTCGAGGGGACGCTCATCCGCGTCACCGCATTCGCGAGCTTGAACCGCACGCCGGTCGACATGTCTCTCGTGCAGACGGTGCTGAAGGACCTGATCACGCTCGACGAGGACAACGTCATCTCGCCGGTCGATATCATCAACCACACCGCCGACTACTTCAAGCTCACGGTCGACGACCTCTACGGTTCCTCCCGCTCGCAGGCGGTGGCGACCGCGCGACAGATCGCGATGTACCTCTGCCGCGAGCTGACGAACCTCTCCCTACCCAAGATCGGGCAGCTGTTCGGCAACCGCGATCACACGACAGTGATGTACGCGAACAAGAAGATCTCGGAGCTCATGAAAGAGCGCCGCAGCATTTACAACCAGGTCACCGAGCTGACCACTCGCATCAAGACCAACCGCTAGCTGGAGAGGCGGTAGCGGCGGTTCCGGCTCTGAGAAGGTGCGGCGGCGTCCGCCGTGGCGGATCAGGGTCCGGAGACGCTGCCGCAGCGAGAGCACCGAGCGCCGTGACGGAGCGGTGAGCTTACGCATCGAGAGGCTCTCGCTGAGCAGCGTGAGAAGGAGCGCATCCCCGATCTTCTGGTCCGTGGAGGGCACCGTCCCCAGATCGAGTTCATCCGATCGCCTCTCCGCTTCGACACGTCTGATCACGGCTCGGAATCCGGTGCCCGGACGATCGGGGAACGGAGCCGGTTCCCGCCGACGAGCCCGGCGAGAAGGTCCATCGCCTCTCTGGTGTCGAGACCGAGAAGAGCACGGCACGCCGTAGGACTTCATCTGACGGTCGCCGTCTCCCCACCCGCTCGTAGGTTCCCGTCTCGATACCCTGCGTCGTGACGAAGCACGGCTTCGCGGCCGGCTCCCGTTTGTCAACGAGGACGACCACCGCGGGCGCACCATCCACTGCCGAGACGTCGATGTGAGCGCGGGGAGAAGGAGCGACAGTGCCGGCCGCGTCGTGCCTGCTTCGCGGCCGAACACCCCGGCCAGGGCGTTCTGGACAAGCGGAGGCATCGAATCCGGCGGCGGGCACGAAACGCACTGCCTCGTCGAGACCGAGGAGGATCAACCCTCCGTTGCCGGTGGCGAAGGCTCTCATAGTGGGCCAGAAGCTCTTCGAGCTCCGCCGTCGACCCTGTCGCCCCGACATCCTGGGCGATTTCCACAGTGTGAGGAACCTGTGGATAACTGTGGACAACCGGCCCGTGACTGTGCGGGCGGAGCGGTCGCCTGTGGAAGGCGTTCGGTCGCTCCGGATCGCTCCACAGGGCGTCCACCGGCGCGCTCACACTCCCTCCACAGGGACGGTCCACCCCGATCCCTGTCCGCAGTAAGGGTCCGAAGCGTTTTCCACAGTTTCCACACGTGTTAACACTGTTAACGCAGTTCTCTCTTTAATCAGACGTCGACCGACAACCTCTCCACACCCGGCTCTCGCCGCTCGAGAGCAGCCCGCTTCCGAGGGGAGCGAGCCCTCCGGGTACGATGGGCGACGGTCTTCGTCCGCAACTCGTCAGGGGTGTACTCGTGAGGTTCCAAGCCAACCGCGATGTCTTCAGTGAGGCGGTGTCGTTCGCGGTCAAGCTGCTGCCGCAGCGCACGACACTGCCGATCCTCTCCGGCGTGCTCATCGAGGCGACAGCCGAGGGTCTGACCCTCTCCTCCTTCGATTACGAGGTGTCGGCCCAGACGCAGATCGCGGCCGATGTCGAAGAGACCGGGACAGTGCTGGTCTCCGGCCGCCTCCTCGCGGACATCGCCAACCGGCTGCCCAACGCGCCCGTGCGCATCGCCACGGAGGAATCGCGCGTCTCGGTCTCGGCGGGCTCGGCCCACTTCACGCTCCTCCAGATGCCGGTGGAGGAGTACCCGAGCATCCCCGAGATCGACGCCTCCACCGGGCTCGTGCCGGCCGACGCCTTCGCCGCGGCCGTGTCGCAGGTGGCGGTCGCAGCCTCCCGCGACGATGTCACCCCCGTGATCACCGGCGTGCAGCTCGAGATCACGGACAACACGATCGGCCTCGTGGCGACCGACCGCTACCGGGTCGCCGTCCGTGAGATCGACTGGGACAACGGCGAGAACCCCGCTCCCGCGCAGCCGGTCACCGCACTGGTGCCGGCGCGCACTCTCCAGGAGGTCGGCAAGACCTTCGGCCACTCGGGCACCGTCTCGATCGCGATCACCAACCGCGACGAGCGCGAGCTGATCGCGTTCACCGCCGACCGGAAGACGGTCACGTCACTGCTGATCAAGGGCAACTTCCCTCCCGTGAAGCGCCTCTTCCCCGCCTCCGTCGAGAACTACGCCGTCATGGCGACGAGCGACCTCATCGAGGCGACCCGCCGCGTCTCGCTCGTGCTCGAGCGGGAGGCCGCCCTCCGCTTCAGCTTCAGCAGCGACGGGCTGACGCTCGAGGCGATCGGCTCGGAGCAGGCGCAGGCCTCAGAGAGCATCGACGCGATCGTGACGGGAGACGACGTGGTCGTCTCGCTCAAGCCGCAGTTCCTGCTCGACGGCCTCGCTGCCGTGCACTCGGAGTTCGTGCGCATCGCGTTCACCAAAACCGAGAACCCCAACAAGCCCGGCCCCGTCCTCATCACGGCACAGACCTCGCGCGAGCAGCCCGGCAGCGACAGCTACCGCTACCTGCTCCAGCCCAACCTGCTGCTGCGCTGACCAGCTCCCGGATCGCAGAGCCGCGACCGTCCCGCTCCCGACGAGCGCCCGCCCGCCGGATATCGAATCCAGGAAGGTTCACCATGCACATCGGACTCGTCGGCCTCGGCAAGATGGGCGACAACATGCGCTCCCGCCTCCGCGAGAAGGGCGTCGAGGTCACCGGATACGACCGCAACCCGGAGGTCTCGGACGCCGCCTCGCTCGACGAGATGATCGCCGTGCTCCCCGCGCCCCGCGTCGTCTGGGTGATGGTCCCGGCGGGTGAGATCACCGATTCGGTGATCAAGGACCTCTCGGAGAAGCTCAGCGAGGGCGACCTCGTCATCGACGGCGGCAACTCCCGTTTCACCGAGGACTTCAAGCACGACGCGCTGCTGAAGCCGCTTGGGATCCACTACATCGACGCCGGCGTCTCCGGCGGAGTCTGGGGACTGCAGAACGGCTACGGCCTCATGGTCGGCGGGCCGAAGGAGCTCGTCGAGTACGCCATGCCCGTCTTCGACGCTTTGCGCCCGGAGCCCCCGCGAGGAGGGCTTCGTCCACGTCGGTGAGGTCGGCGCGGGGCACTACGCGAAGATGGTGCACAACGGCATCGAGTACGCGCTGATGCAGGCGTTCGCCGAGGGCTACGAGCTGCTCGACACCCGCAAGGACATCATCAACGACGTTACCGGCACCTTCAAGGCCTGGCAGCGCGGCACGGTCGTGCGCTCCTGGCTCCTCGAGCTGCTCGTCCGCGCCCTCGAGGAGGACCCGGAGTTCGAGCACATCGAGGGCTACGTCCAGGACTCCGGCGAGGGACGTTGGACGATCGAGGAGGCGATCAACAACGCCGTCCCGGTGCCCACGATCAGTGCCTCGATCTTCGCGCGCTTCGTCTCGCGCCAGGAGGACTCGCCGGCGATGAAGGCGGTCGCGGCGCTGCGGAACCAGTTCGGGGGGCATAGCGTCAAAGCCGTCGACTGAGCGGAGCTCAATCGACGGGCTCGGCCGGTCCCTGCCCGTCCTCGCGGCGGTCGGCTTGTCCAGGTAAGGGCGATTCGCAGAGCCGGTGACGGACTACGGACTGCGGCCCCCGTGAGGCAGGGATGCTCTCGCGGGGGCGGCGGGCCTTCGGCCGCCTTACCTGGTGGGGCGGCGGGCACATGCTGGTCCATGTGGCCTGCAGGGTGTATCGAGACTCCGAGACGAGCGGCGGAGGAGAGGAGCGCGACGTGCACGTGACGCAGTTGGCGCTCAGCGACTTCCGGAACTACGGGTCGGTCGACGTCGCGCTCGTTCCGGGATCGAACCTCTTCGTCGGGCGGAACGGACAGGGCAAGACGAACCTGGTCGAATCGCTCGGGTACCTCTCGACGCTCGGGTCGCACCGAGTGTCGAGCGACCAGGCGCTCATCCGCGCCGGCCGCGACAGCGCGGTGATCCGCGCCAGGCTCCGCAACGGCGACCGTGAGCTGCTCGCGGAGGTCCAGATCAACCGCTCCTCCCCCAACCGCGCTCAGATCAACCGCGGCGGCATCAAGCCGCGCGAGCTCCCCCGCTTCTTCTCGAGCGTCCTCTTCGCACCGGAGGATCTGCTCCTCATCCGCGGCGACCCGTCGGCCCGCCGGCGTTTCCTCGATCAGCTGGTCGTCCTCCGTTCCCCGCGGATGAGCGCAGTGCAAGCCGACTACGACCGGGTGCTGCGCCAGCGCAACTCCCTCCTGAAGTCGGCACGGACGAGCGGGATCCGCGACACGTCGAAGCTCGGCACCCTCGACATCTGGGATGAGCGTCTGATCGCGCTCGGCTCCGAGATAATGCAGTCCCGCATCACCCTTGTGGACGAGCTGAACGGGCCGGTCCGTGCCGCCTACGAGGCGGTCGCCGGAGCCGATCAGCGCCCGATGCTGCGCTCACGGTTGAGCATCGAGGGCGCGGTCGACGACGAGGGTGAGCCGGTCGAGCAGTCAGGCGCCTCCGAGTCGCCCGCGGTGGGCGAGGGGCTGGCGGAGGCGTTCGCGTCCGCCCTGGTCGGGGTGCGGCGCCGGGAGCTCGATCGGGGCGTCTCCCTCGTCGGCCCGCACCGCGACGACGTGCAGTTCGAGCTGAACTCGCTGCCCGCGAAGGGCTACGCGAGCCACGGCGAGAGCTGGTCGTTCGCGCTGGCGCTGAAACTGGGCGCGGCGGAGCTTCTGCGCCACGACTCCCCGATGGGCGACCCGGTGCTCATGCTCGACGACGTCTTCGCCGAACTGGATGCGCGCCGACGCGAGCGCCTCGCCACCGTGGTCGCCGACTACGAGCAGGTGCTGATCACTGCGGCGGTCTTCGACGACGTCCCGGAGGCACTCGCCGCGCAGACGGTGCGGATCGAGGCGGGCCGGATCGTGGGGACCGGAGCCGCCGCCGCTCCGATCACGGCACCTGAGCGGGAGTCGATCGTCGCCGAGCCCACTGCGGCGGAGCCGGCCGATGACTGACCCCGCCCGCCGCGGAGCCCCTGCCCCCGACTCCGAGGCCGCCCGTGTCTACCGGCACCTCAAGGAGGTGTTCGGCGCGGACGGCCCGCGCCGCGTCCGCCGGACCGTCGAGCGCGTAGAGCCCGCGGGCGACGCGATCCCGTTCGGCAAGGGTCGCGACCCGCACGACCTCGGCGACGTCCTTGACTCCCTCACGGTGAAGCTCGGCTGGACCGCGCCACTGGCGCAGGGCGACCTGATGTCGTCGTGGACGGCGATCGCCGGCGAGGAGACCGCGAAGCACTCGACTCCCGTCGGCGTCGTGGACGGCGTGCTCACCGTTGCGTGCGAGTCGACCGCGTGGTCGACGCAGCTGCGGCTGATGCGGATCGAGATCATGAACCACATCGCCGTGAACTTCCCCGACGCGGGTATCGCCTCGATCCGATTCCAGGGACCCGACGTCCCGAACTGGAAAAAGGGTCCCAGGTCGATTCCAGGGCGTGGTCCGCGCGACACCTACGGCTGACAACGCATTTTCGGTCGACCGTTCAACTTTCGCGCCTCAGATCGCCGTCCAGCGCTTCGGAACGGGCTCGTACGCGATAGAATGGGGGGCCGCCGAACCGCAGCGACTCCGCCCCGCGGGTGATCTCCAGATCTTCGCGTGCGCCGCGACGGACCGTCAGAGGAGAACTCCACAGCTATGACACAAGAGCCGAACGACTCCACGTCACCCGCAGAGAACGACCTGGACGCGAACGGCTCCTCCGGCCCCGCCGCTCCGCACGAGAGCATGTCGACGAAGTCGTCCGGCGACTACGGCGCCAATCAGATCCAGGTGCTCGAGGGTCTCGAGGCAGTTCGCAAGCGACCCGGGATGTACATCGGGTCCACCGGGCCGCGCGGTCTGCACCACCTGGTCTACGAGATCGTCGACAACGCCGTCGACGAGGCTCTCGCGGGCTACTGCGACAACATCGAGATCGTCATGCGCGCCGACGGAGGCGTCACCGTCGCCGACAATGGTCGCGGCATCCCGGTCGACATGCACCCCACCGAGGGCATCTCGACCGTCGAGCTCGTGCTGACGGTGCTGCACGCCGGCGGCAAGTTCGGGGGCGGCGGCTACGCGGTCTCCGGCGGTCTCCACGGCGTCGGCTCCTCCGTGGTCAACGCCCTCTCGACGCGGCTCGAGGTCGAGGTCAAGCGCCAGGGCGCGGTGTACCGGATGAGCTTCACCGATGGCGTCCCCGATTCCCCGCTCGAGAAGGGCGAGGCCAGCGACGAGACCGGCACCACGATCACCTTCTGGCCCAACGCCGAGATCTTCGAGACGGTCGAGTTCGACTACGAGACCCTCCGGGCGCGGTTCCAGCAGATGGCGTTCCTCAACAAGGGCCTGCGGATCGCGCTGACCGACCGGAACGAGGTCGAGTTCGAGGGGGAGGGCGAGGCCGAGACCGAGGGCGACCGCACCGACGTCTTCCACTACGAGAAGGGTCTCGTCGACTACGTCGAGTACATCAACTCGCTCAAGAAGTCCGATCTCGTGCACTCCGAGATCATCGACTTCGAGTCGGAGGACTCCGAGCGGCGCATCTCCCTCGAAGTCGCGATGCAGTGGACCACGGCCTACACCGAGAGTGTCCACACCTACGCGAACACGATCAACACCCACGAGGGCGGAACCCACGAGGAGGGCTTCCGCGCCGCGCTGACCTCGCTGGTCAACCGATACGCGCGCGCGAACAACCTGCTCAAGGAGAAGGACGAGAACCTCTCGGGTGACGACATCCGCGAGGGGCTCACCGCGGTTGTCTCGATCAAGCTCGGCGAGCCGCAGTTCGAGGGCCAGACGAAGACGAAGCTCGGCAACACCGAGGCCAAGGCGTTCGTGCAGCGCGTGGCCGGCGAGCAGCTCGCCGACTGGTTCGACCGCAACCCGAGCCAGGCCAAGGACATCATCCGCAAGGCGATCCAGGCCGCCTCCGCCCGCATGGCGGCGCGGAAGGCGCGCGAGACCGCCCGGCGCAAGGGCCTGCTCGAGGGCGGCGGGATGCCCGGCAAACTCAAGGACTGCCAGTCGAAGGACCCGTCGATCTCCGAGATCTTCATCGTCGAGGGCGACTCCGCGGGCGGATCCGCGGTGCAGGGCCGCAATCCCGAGACGCAGGCGATCCTCCCTCTGCGCGGCAAGATCCTCAACGTCGAGAAGGCGCGGCTCGATCGCGCGCTCGGCAACAACGAGGTCCAGGCGATGATCACGGCGTTCGGAGCCGGCATCGGCGAGGATTTCACTCCCGACAAGGCGCGGTACCACAAGATCATCCTGATGGCCGACGCCGACGTCGATGGCCAGCACATCACCACCCTCCTGCTGACCCTGCTGTTCCGCTACATGCGCCCGCTGATCGATCTGGGCTACGTCTACCTCGCTCAGCCGCCGCTCTACCGCCTCAAGTGGTCCAACTCGGCTCACGAGTACGTGTACAGCGACCGCGAGCGCGACGCGCTCCTCGCGCACGGTGCCGCCTCCAACAAGCGCATGCCCAAGGAGAACGGCATCCAGCGCTACAAGGGACTCGGCGAGATGGACTACAAGGAGCTCTGGGAGACGACGATGGACCCCGCCACGCGCACCCTCCTCCAGGTCACCCTCGACGACGCGGCCGCCGCAGACGAGATCTTCTCCACGCTGATGGGGGAGGACGTCGAGTCGCGCCGTTCCTTCATCCAGAAGAACGCGAAGGACGTCCGGTTCCTCGACATCTGAGATCGCGTCGCGATCTCGAGGGTCGAGCACAGACAGCAGCTCCACGCGCCACGGCAGCGGAACCCGACCACCTCGCCACGGCGACGACGGCCCGCAAAGGGCCGCACGACCACCGCCGAACCTCCACCCCGAGAACATTCCGAACGACCACCTGACACCCAGCGCGACCGCCGCCCCCACTCACCAGGGGCCCGGAACCATCTGAGAGACCAGAGATCATGGCAGACGAAGCAGACACACCCACCGGCCCGGACGACAGCGAGGACATCGTCACCGAGACCGGTGTGGTGATCCACGGGCACGACAAGATCGAGCCGGTCGACCTCCAGCTCGAGATGCAGCGCTCGTACCTCGACTACGCGATGAGCGTCATCGTCGGCCGTGCACTGCCCGAGGTGCGTGACGGTCTGAAGCCGGTGCACCGTCGCGTGATCTACGCCATGTACGACGGCGGCTACCGCCCCGACAAGGCCTTCTCGAAGTGCTCCCGCGTCGTCGGCGACGTCATGGGCCAGTTCCACCCGCACGGCGACTCCGCGATCTACGACGCCCTCGTGCGCCTCGTGCAGCCGTGGAGCCTCCGCTACCCGCTCGCTCTCGGCCAGGGCAACTTCGGCTCCCCCGGCAACGACGGCGCCGCGGCCCCGCGGTACACCGAGACCAAGATGGCGCCGCTGGCCCTCGAGATGGTCCGCGACATCGACAAGAACACCGTCGACTTCCAGGACAACTACGACGGGCGCACCCGCGAGCCGGCGATCCTCCCGGCACGCTTCCCCAACCTCCTGGTCAACGGTTCCGTCGGCATCGCGGTCGGCATGGCCACCAACATCCCGCCGCACAACCTCCGCGAGGTCGCTGCGGGTGCGAAGTGGGCGCTCGAGAACCCGGAGGCGACCCGCGAGGAGCTGCTCGAGGCGCTGCTCCAGCGGATCAAGGGCCCCGACTTCCCCACTGGCGCGCAGATCCTCGGCGTGCGCGGCATCCAGGTTGCGTACCGCACCGGCCGCGGCTCCATCACGATGCGCGCGGTCGTCTCGATCGAGGAGATCCAGGGCCGCACCTGCCTCGTCGTCACCGAGTTGCCGTACCAGGTGAACCCCGACAACCTGGCGGTCAAGATCGCCGAGCTGGTCAAGGACGGCCGCGTGTCCGGCATCGCCGACATCCGCGACGAGACCTCGGGCCGCACCGGGCAGCGCCTCGTGATCGTGCTGAAGCGAGACGCGGTCGCGAAGGTCGTGCTCAACAACCTCTACAAGCACACGCCGCTGCAGGAGAACTTCGGCGCGAACATGCTCGCGATCGTCGACGGCATCCCGCGCACGCTCTCGCTCGACGGCTTCATCCGGGCCTGGGTCGACCACCAGGTCGAGGTCGTCGTGCGGCGGACTCAGTACCTCCTCGACGAGGCGGAAGCGCGCATCCACATCCTGCGCGGCTACCTCAAGGCGCTCGACGCGCTCGACGAGTCATCGCGCTCATCCGCCGCTCTCCCACCGTCGAGGAGGCGCGCGACGGCCTGATGGAGCTGCTCGACATCGACGAGGTGCAGTCGCGGGCGATCCTCGACATGCAGCTGCGCCGGCTGGCCGCGCTGGAGCGCCAGAAGATCATCGACGAGCACGACCGGATCCAGGCCGAGATCGAGGACTACAAGTCGATCCTCGCGAGTCCTGCGCGTCAGCGGACGATCATCTCGGACGAGCTCGACGAGATCGTCGAGCGGTTCGGTGACGATCGCCGCACCGAGATCCTCTTCGGCTTCGACGGCGACATGAGCGTGGAGGACCTGATCCCCGAGGAGGAGATGGTCGTCACCGTCACCCGCGGCGGCTATCTCAAGCGCACCCGCAGCGACTCCTACCGCGCCCAGCACCGCGGGGGCCGGGGCGTGCGCGGCGCGCAGCTGAAGGCCGACGACATCGTCGAGCACTTCTTCGTGACCACCACGCACCACTGGCTCCTCTTCTTCACCAACACCGGACGCGTGTACCGCGCCAAGACCTACGAGTTGCAGGAGGCCGGCCGCGACGCGAAGGGCCAGCACATCGCCAACCTCCTCGCGCTCGAGCCGGGAGAGCAGATCGCTCAGATCCTCGACATCCGCGACTACGAGGCGGCGCGCTACCTCGTGCTCGCCACTCGGGACGGCCTGGTCAAGAAGACGGCCCTCTCCGAGTACGACACCAACCGCTCCGGTGGGATTATCGCGATCAAGCTGCGCGACGGCGACGAACTGGTCTCGGCGCTCCTGGTGGAGGAGGACAGCGATGTGCTGCTCGTCTCGCGCAAGGGCATGTCGATCCGCTTCACCGCTTCCGACGAGGCGCTTCGCCCGATGGGCCGCTCGACGTCGGGAGTGCGCGGCATGGCGTTCCGCGGAGAGGACCGCCTTCTCGACGCGAACGTCGTCAGCGACGAGGGCTTCGTGTTCGTGGTGACCGAGGGAGCTTCGCGAAGCGCACCGCCGTCGACCAGTACCGCCTCCAGGGCCGCGGCGGTCTGGGCATCAAGGTGGCCAAGCTCGAGGAGAAGCGGGGCGATCTCGTGGGCGCCATCATCACCGGAGAGGACGACGAGGTCCTCGTCGTCCTCGCCAGCGGCAAGGTGGTACGCTCTGCCGTGGCCGAGGTACCGGCCAAGGGTCGCGACACCATGGGAGTCGTCTTCGCACGATTCGCGGAGGACGACCGCATCATCGCACTCGCCAAGAACACCGAACGCAATCTCGACGCCCAGGACGAGGATCCCGACGCCGCGGCGCCGGCCGAGTCCGGCCCGGTGTCGGAGGAGGATGGGTCCGTAGATGAGTAGCACCGTCGCCGAGAAGCTCGCCAAGAAGTCCGCGAAGAGCCCGGCGGCGAAGCAGGTCCGCCTCAAGTTGGTCTACGTCGACTTCTGGTCGGCCGTGAAGCTCTCGTTCCTGATCGGCCTCACGCTCGCGATCATCACGATCGTCGTCGTCTACCTGGTCTACACGGTCCTGGCGCAGACGAACGTGTTCAACGAGGTCAACGGTCTCGTTCAGGACATCGCGGGCGCGGAGACGTTCGACCTCAACTCGGTCGTCTCACTTCCCCAGGTCATGGGGTTCGCGATCGTCGTGGCCGTGCTCAACACCATCGTGACCACCGCACTCGGGGCCATCGTCGCGGTGCTGTACAACCTCAGCGTGAAGATCACCGGAGGCCTGCTGGTCGGTTTCACCAACCAGTAGGGCGCGCGGAGCCGCCGATTGGGATTCTGACGTCGCGTCGGGTAGAGTCTCATCTGGTCATTTCGGGGGTATAGCTCAGGCGGTTAGAGCGCTTCACTGATAATGAAGAGGTCCCAGGTTCAAGTCCTGGTACCCCCACGGTGCCCATTGCGAGAGCCGCTCCCAGCGCGGCTCTCCGCAGTCGGCTCGTCGACGTGGCCCGTTCCACGGAGCGGGTCACGTCGGCTACCGAGAATCGCTGGCACGCGGTTCTCGCCTCCCGCCTTCATCCGGCGGTAGAACCCTCCTGATCGGCTCGCTGATCACGGGGCCTTAGCTCAGTTGGTAGAGCGCCTGCTTTGCAAGCAGGATGTCGGGAGTTCGATTCTCCCAGGCTCCACACTTCCTCCCAGCGCTCCGAGGTCGCCCTTCTGTCGTGCGATCGCGGTGGCCGACGACCGTGAACGTCTCGTGTGCCGCGCACCGAAGGCGTCGAGCGCCGCCAGTCCATTGGCTGGACGTATCGGTTGCGGCGTCCGGTGCGGCCCCGCCGCGACAGAACCTCTGCGTCGACAAGTGTGCGAACGGAGGAGTCGGCAGCGGGACAGCTGATCCGGCGAGAGGCGACCTCGTCTCCGGCTCGCTGCCATGGTCGTGACTCGAAGGTCGTCCGGGGCCACGGAGGCTGTGGGTGCTCCGCATCGCATCCGGTGATCACTCAACCCGCCTCTCCAGCCCCACCGGATCAAGCGCGGAGAAGACTCCAGCGGGCGAAGGGCTCGGGGTCGTGGTCAGGACTCCTCGCAGGCGAGACCGAGGAAGTTCTCGACCGAGAGGGTCTGGGAGGTGCCGTCGCGGATGTCGCCGACGATGACTTCGCCGACCGAGAGGGTGTCGAACTGCTCGGCGGTGAAGACCACCGGCCGGGCGACCACCGGTTCGCCGTCCGCATAGGCGCCGAGGACGTAGTCGACGCCCGGAGCGAAGCGGTCGATCACGGTGTCCGCGGGCCAGACGGTGCGCCCCACCAGATCCGTCGCTCCGAGCTGAGTGACGACGTCGGGGGAGACCCAGCGCGTGATCCTCCGCACCCCGTCTCCGATCTTCAGGGGAGAACGGTCGTCGACGGCGAGGTCGAGGCCGTTCACGATCCCGGAGCAGACCACGACGACTCCGAGCACCTCGGCGCGCTGGCCACCGCGACCGATTCCGACGGTCGCTGTCGACACCGGGCCTTCGGCCACGCACCCGGAGAGGGCGGCGAGCACGACTCCGATGCTCACGAGAGAAGAGCACCGGCGCATGGGACCTCCCCCGGTCACCCTACGCGGGTAGTGCCAGGGCGAGGGCGGTCAGAGCCTGCGGGAGCGTCGGCGCGCCCTCTGCGCGGAAGACGCCGGCGCCGGCGCTGTCTCTGACGACGATCGTCGGCGTGGAGCGGACGTCCGCCGCCTCGGCCTGGACGGGGTGGAAGGCGACGTCGAACTCGCGGATCTCGGCCGCAGGCACCAGCTCTGCCGCCCTGTCGAGCACCGACCGCGCAGTATGGCAGTCGCCGCAGAAGGCGGAGGTGTAGAGCTCGACGATCACCACAGGGGCAACGCTCCCGCCGATCCGGCGATTCCCGAGGTCAGCGCAGGAGCCACGCCTCGTTCATGGTGAGAGCGGCGTCGATCAGCTCGACGCGCTCCAGCTCCTCCACCTCGCCGACCGGGAACCACGCTGCGGCATCCGTGGACCCGTCGATCTCGTGGGTCAGCTCTCCCGAGACGATGCGGGCGCGATAGACGACGCGGATCGCATGCAGCGGGCCTGCGTCAGGGTCGCTCCGGCGGTGGGCCGGGATCACATGCGAGTCGACGCCGATCAGCGCCTCGAGCTCGGCGTGGTATCCGGTCTCCTCGAAGATCTCGCGGACCGCTGCGTCGGCCGGGGACTCGCCCTCGTCGATCCCGCCGCCCGGCAGCGTCCACGCCGACCAGGGCCCCTGGCTCCAGTGCGCGAGCAGCATCCGCTCACTGTCGATGATCACGCCGTACGCGGCGACCCGGATGTCCATCGTAGAAGCCTAACGCGCCTCTGACTCTGCCGCGGGCGCACGGACGAGCCGGACCCGCTGGGGCCCGGCTCGTCCGTGATGAACGTCAGGAGGCGGTCGAGGCCGCGTTCTGCGCGGCGCTCTCGGGCTCGTCCTCGGCCACCCAGAGCTCGTCGTCGGCGCGGAACGTTTGCCAGACGGCGTACCCGATGCCGCCGACCGCGACAAGAGCGGCACCGATGGCGAAGACCGTGCCCGCCTTGTTCTTCTTCTTCGGGGGAGTGGTCAGCTCCTCCCAGCGCGCCTTCGAGATCTCGGCGAGCTTCGCGCGGTTCTTCGAGTCCTTCGCGGCCCCGAACGCGGCGGCAGCGGTGCCCCCGACTGCCGCGACAGTCGGTGCGACGCGATGCTTGTAGGCGTCGCGTGCCGAGGAGTAGGTGCCCTCGACGGCGGAGACACCGTTGTCGTAGACGGGCTTCACGCGGGAGCGGTACGTGTCCTTGACGAGGGGCACGACCTCCTTCTTCGCGTACTTCGTGGCGTGGCGGCGGCTCTTCTCAAGAACGGCGGCCGCGTGCGCCAGCACCTCCTGCTGCTCGCCCCAGACCGCCTCGGCGTTCTTGCGAAGACGCTTGAGGTCCTTCTTGTGCTTACGTGACAGACCCATGTTGGTCCTCCATCGGCTACGAGCAGCGAACGCATCAATACTGCCACTCATCGATCGTCGTCCGCATCGCGCGCCCAGCGCATTGACACCGGGCGTTGCTGGGGCCTACAGACGCGCTGTGCGAGAATCCCTCCATGCCTTTGCACACCGCCGTCGCGACGTTCCACACCAACAAGGGCGACATCGTCGTCAACCTCTACGGGAACCACGCTCCCAAGACGGTCCGCAACTTCGTCGGTCTCGCGACCGGCGACATCGAGTGGACCCACCCGGCGACGGGCGCGAAGACGAAGGAGCCGCTCTACAACGGCACCGTCTTCCACCGCATCATCCCCGACTTCATGCTGCAGGGCGGAGACCCGCTCGGCCAGGCGTCGGCGGACCCGGCTACCAGTTCGACGACGAGATCAGCCCGGAGCTCGACTTCACCGAGCCCTACATCCTCGCCATGGCGAACGCCGGCAAGCAGGCGGGGCGCGGCACCAACGGCTCGCAGTTCTTCATCACGGTAGCGCCGACCACCTGGCTCCAGGGCAAGCACACCATCTTCGGCGCTGTCGCCGACGAGGAGTCGAAGAAGCTCGTCCAGTCGCTCTCGGCCATCCCTACCGACGGCCGTGACAAGCCGCTCGACGACGTGGTCATCGAGAGCGTCGAGATCACCGAGGCCTGATCGCCTCGTCCACCACTCACTCGAGGGCCGGGTCCGTGAGGATCCGGCCCTCGTTCTCCCCGGAGGCACGTCCGTGACCCAGGTCCCGCCGAGCAGCGCGTACGCCTGCTACCGCCACCCCGATCGGCAGAGCTTCGTGCGCTGTCAGCGGTGCGGCCGCACCATCTGCGGCGAGTGCCAGACGCCGGCCCCGGTCGGCGTGATCTGCCCGGACGACATGGCGCAGCAGCGCGCAACCGCTCCGCGCACCCGCAGTCCGCTCGTCTCGCGCGTGCGAGCGATGACCCGGGCCGACCAGCCGACGGTGACCTACGCGATCATCGCGCTCTGCGTCGTCCTCTGGATCCTCGAGATCCTCCCGTTCGTCGGCGGTCCTGTGATCAACGCGCTCCTGTACGCCCCCGCCTACACGCTTCCCGGCTTCGGCGCCGACTTCGAGCCGTGGCGGATGCTCACCTCGGTGTTCCTGCACAGCACCTCGCTCTTCTTCGTCATCCCGTTCCACCTCGTGCTGAACATGTACACGCTGTGGGTGTTCGGGATGGCCCTCGAGCGGATGCTCGGCCGCGGGCGCTACCTCACGCTCTTCCTCCTCAGCGGATTCGCCGGCTCGGTGGGCGTGCTGCTCCTTGCCGACCCGCTGACGCCGGTGATCGGTGCCTCCGGGGCGATCTTCGGGCTGATGGGCGCGTACCTGGTGATCCTCCGGCACCTCGGCGGCCAGGCCTCGCAGCTGCTCGTACTCGTGGGGCTCAACCTCGTGATCGGTTTCCTCCCCGGGATGAACGTGGCCTGGCAGGCGCACGTCGGCGGCCTCGTGGCGGGTGCTCTGATCGGTCTGGTCTTCACCCGCACACGGCAGCGCTCGCAGCGGCGGTCACAGGACCTCCTGGTCGGGCTGATCGGCGTCGCCCTCGTGGCGATCACCGCGGGGGCGTACGTCCTGGCCTGATCCGGCGGCCCAGGTGCGCGGTGGGACCCCGCGGCGTCCCGGATCTGCCGCGGGCTGGGGTGTCCGCGGGCTGGGGAGGAAGTTATCCACAGAGTTGTTAACACTGGGGAGAACGAGGCGGGTGTCACCCGGAGCAGGACGGCGGGCGGGCGCGAGGGGGCGGCCGGACCAGCGTCAGGCCGCCGATCGCGGGCGTCGGCGTCTCCGATCGGCTCTGGGCCGTTCGGTCGCGGATCTCTCCACAGTAGTTTCCACAGCTGGGGATAATTACAGCCGTGTAGTTCGCCGGCGGCGGGCCACGACCACCGTCGCATCGCGATCGTCGTCACGGAGGACGGACGCACTGAACCCCGAGCCCTCGAAGGCGGCGGCACTCGCCCGGGCCTGACGCTCCCCGACCTCGATCACCACGGCGCCGTCGGGAGCGAGCCACTCCGACCCCTCGGCGGCGATGCGCCTGTGCAGTTCGAGGCCGTCCGGGCCACCGTCGAGCGTGAACCGCGGCTCGTGGACGCGCGCCTCGGGAGGCATCAGGCTGATCGCCTCCGTCGGCACATAGGGCGCGTTCACGACCACCACGTCGATCCTCCCCCGCTCGTCCGGCGGGAGCGCGGCGAAAAGATCGCTCTCGACGACCGTGGCCAGCTCCTCGAGGGTCTGCCGCGCGCACGCGACCGCCGCGGGGGAGAGATCGGCGGCGAGCAGGCGCACGTCCGGGCGCTCCTCGGCGATCGCGCGGGCGATCGCACCTGCCCCGCAGCAGAGGTCGAGCACGGTCGCGCCCGGCCGCAGCAGCGGCAGAGCGGAGTCGACCACCCACTCCGTCCGCACGCGCGGTACGAAGACACCGGGAGTGACCGGGACGCGCAGGCCCCGGAAGGCGACCCAGCCGAGGATCTGCTCGAGCGGTTCCCCTGCCTCGCGCCGGCACAGGAGGAGCTCCAGAGCGGAGGAGGACGCGGCCGCCTCCTCGAGGAGCACCGCTTCCTCCTCCGCGAAGACACAGCCGGCGGCGCGCAGGCGGGCCACCGACGACGAACGCCCCGTCGGCGGACCGGACGGGGCGTCGTTCACAACTGCGGGCTCAGCGCCAGCGGGTGGTCATCAGGAAGCCGATGAAGGCGATCCCGAACCCGATCAGAATGTTGAGATTGCCGAGATCGGGGATCGGCAGGATGCCCTGGCTCACGTAGAAGACGATGATCCAGATGAGGCCGAGCAGCATGAAGCCGAACATCACGGGCTTGAACCAGACCGGATTCGGTGCGTTCTCGCCGGTCCGGGCCTCGTCGCGCTCGGGCTTCGGGCTCTTCGTCGCTCGTGCCATGCCGACAACTGTACCCGGCGGAGGCTGGTGCCCGGGAGCAGGCCCGCGGCGCCCGACCGGGCCGGTCGCCGATCCGCGCGGTCCACGGCGTGGATCGGCACGACTCCGCAGGACGGGTCGTGCCCTCACAGCGTTGCGGATCGCGAGTCGTCCACAGGGCGCCGAGGACCTCCGCGGCCGCGCGTGCAGCACGCCTAGACTCGTCGCATGAGCGCCCAGAACACCGACGGGACGGCTCTGCGGCCGCGAGGGAAGCGGCGCAGAGCCCGCCCGGCCCGCCGCCTCTCGATCTTCGGAGTCGTCGGCGAGCTCCTGATGACGGCCGGCGCCCTCGTGCTCCTCTTCCTCGGCTGGCAGCTCTGGTGGAACGACGCGGTGATCGCCGGCCAGCAGACGACGCAGGCGGCCGAGCTGCGCGAGAGCTGGGGCGGCGCTGCTCCGCTCGACACCGCCGACACCTCGGCTCCCACCGAGCCGGTCGTCGCGACCGCGGCGGCGCTCGACACCTCCTTCGGCAACCTCTACATCCCCCGCTACGGCGACGGCTGGGTGCGCACGATCGCCGAAGGGATCGACGCCGAGAACGTGCTCGACGAGGGCAGCATCGGTCACTACCCCGGCACGCAGATGCCCGGGCAGCAGGGCAACTTCGCGCTCGCCGCCCACCGCAGCGCGTACGGCGGCGGGATGCATCTCATCGACGAGTTCCAGCTCGGCGATCCGATCTACATCGAGACCGCCGACGGCTGGTACACCTACCGTTTCCGCAACCTCGAGTACGTGCAGCCCTCCGACGTCCAGGTGATCGATGCGGTGCCGTGGACGCCCGATGCCTCGCCCGGCGACCGTCTGATCACCCTGACCAGCTGCAACCCGCTCTACTCGACCGCCGAGCGCATCATCGCCTACGGCGTCTTCGACTCGTTCCAGCCGCGCTCGGCCGGTGCCCCCGCCGAGATCGCCGGCTCGCTGGCTCAGGAGGGCTGAGCGTGTACGCGGCGCTGTGGCGCCTCCTGCCGGGACCCTGGTGGGTGCGGCTCCTGATCGTGCTCGCCCTGGCGGCGGCGGTGCTCGTCGCGCTCGACGAGTGGGTGTTCCCGTGGGTGCAGTCGCTGGTGCTCGACCGGAACGTGACCGTCGGCTCGTGATCGCGGGTGCGGGCCTGCGGATCCTGGTGGTCGACAACTACGACAGCTTCGTCTTCACGCTGGTCTCGTACCTCCGCGAGCTCGGAGCCGATGTCGACGTGGTCGAGGGAACGGAGTTGGGCGTCGACGGACTGCTCGCCCGCGCGCGGGGTGCCGACGGGGTCCTGATCTCGCCCGGACCGGGCCGACCGGAGGACGTCCCTGCCTCGGTGGCTCTGATCGGGCAGGCGCGCACTCTTTCGCAGCCACTCCTCGGGGTCTGCCTCGGACACCAGGTGCTCGTCCATGCCCTCGGCGGGCGCGTGCAGGAGGGGCCGGACCCGGTGCACGGGCGCACGTCGCGAATCCGTCACGACGGTGACCCGCTGTTCGCCGGGCTCCCCTCGGGCTTCGCGGGAATGCGATATCACTCCCTCCTGGTTGACCGCGAGTCCCTGCCGGGTGAGCTCCAGGTCATCGCTGTCTCGGAGGAGGGCATCGTCATGGGCGTGCGCCACCGTGAGGCTCCGCTCGTGGGCGTGCAGTTTCATCCAGAGTCAGTGCTGACCGAGGGCGGCCACAAGCTGATCGACAACTGGCTCGCCGACATCGCAGCGCGGAAACCGCCCGCGCGCTGATCCCGACACGCCCGGGCATTCGATATCGAGTGTTCTGCCGGATCGATTTCGGGCCGCTTATCGCCCTCTTTATCGTGGCGAGAGTGTGAGAATGAGCGGTGCTCTGTGTACCCCGAACGGGGGTGGGAGTTCCGCGTCAGGTGGGGTGCAGAATCCGCCAATTGACGGGTAAGAAAGAGGGTAAGACTGATCCGTGCCGGACGTTCCCGCGGGGCGGCGGCGCTCAGTCCCCTGCACACCCCCCGATCAGGTGTCGTGATGTGACGGGTCCGAGGCGGCGAAGGAGACCCCTTCTCCATGCATAATCGGAGGGCGTCAGCATGGGGACTGGCAGCGAGAGAGACTACCGGGGGAACAGATGGTCAAATCGATATCCTGGGCCTTTTCAGGTATTCGCGAGCTCGAGAACCTCGGGCCGCGGATCGTGGCGAAGCCCGGAACAGTCCCGAGCATTTCCGGCTCGGGATTCGGCACGGGCGACCTCAGCGTCGTACTGATGACCGTCTCACCCCTGCGGATCCTCCGCGGGACCTGGGCGGGAGACGACACCTCGTTCCTGAACTTCACCTTCCTCATCGACGGCTTCGTGCGCATGGTCGCGCCGGAACGCACGGTGCTCCTGCGCCCCGGTTCGGTCTCGTACCAGCAGGGCAACACGACCTTCACGACCGAGTCGACGACGCCGGCCACCCTGCTGCACGTCTCGATCCGCGCCGATGAGATGCGACGCTACGGCTTCGACACCGCGTCCCCCGTCCATGCGCTCGATCCCGACGCGCGCTCGACCCGGGCGGCTTACGCCTTCACCACGGCGTTCGCCCTTGCCGCGGAATCGGGAACCGGACTGCCCGGTGAGGGAGAGGTCACCGGCTTCGCCCACGTGGTCAAGCAGCTCCTGACGAGCGCATTCCTCGCTGCCGCCAGCGTCCAGCCTGGCACCACCAGTGTGCGGGCCGCGACGCTCGGTCGCGCTCGCACTGTGATCGACCGCACGCACCGCACTCCGCGCTGCACCCCGGAGGCGGTGGCCGACGCTGTCAACGTGTCGACCCGCTCCCTCCAGCGGCTCTTCGAGGACGCCGGTACCACGGTGGCCAGCGAGATCGAGCGGGCTCGTGTCGCGAGTGCGGTCGAGCTGCTGCGCCGTCGCCCGCGGGAGGTGCCCCTCGAAGCCATCGCCGCAGCATCCGGCTTCTCGTCCGCCGACCACCTCCGCAGGGCGTTGAAGCGCCGCGAGGGGCTCACTCCGAGCGACATCCGCGCTCGGACGACCCGACGCTCGAGCGACGCGACCCAGGGCGAGGTCGTGCGGCTGCAGCCTCCGCTCGCGGGAGTGCGCCGCGCCTAGCCCGCCCGTGGCTCAGCCCGCGCAGTAGCCGAGCTGGATGGTCGAGCCCTGGGGTACGTCCCCGGGGGCCCTCGACTGCGTGGTGATCGGCGGATTCGCGCGGGTCGCGTCGCAGCTCTCGTCAGGCACCTCGACCCCGACGAGCTGCAGCTTCTCGGAGGCGAGGGTCGCCAGCGCGCTGCTGAGGGAGGTGCCGACGAGGTCGGGCAGGGTGACCTGGCCGGACGAGACGACCAGGTCGATCGGAGTGCCGGGGGCGACCTGCTGGCCAGCTGCGGGAGAGGCGGACAGGACGACGTCTCCCGCCACGGTCGGTGAGTTCTCGCGCGTCTGAGACCCCTCGACGAATCCGGCCGCGGTGATCGCCTCGATCGCCTCGGCGAGCGTCTTCCCGGCGGTCTCGGGCACCGCCACAGGTTGCGGGCCCTGCGAGACGACGACGCGGATCACGGTCTCGGGGGCCACGATGGTGCCCGAACCGGGATCGGTCCGGATGACCTCGCCCTCGGGAACGCTCGTGCTGTACTCGGTGACCTGGCTCGGGACGAGGTCGATCGCCGTCAGTGTCTCCTGCGCGCTCTCGTAGGTGGTTTGCGTGAGCGAGGGGACCTCCCGCGACTGCGAGGGCAGGGTCGAATCGGGTTGCAGAGTCAGCACCCAGATCACCAGCGCGGCCACGATGACGGCGAGCACGACGATCGACGACCAGATCCAGAGCACCGGAGGGCGCCGCTGAGTGCGCACGATCGAGTTGTCCTCGGCCAGCTGGCGCAGGGCGAGCTCGGAATCGGTGACGCCGCCCTGGCTGCGGGCCGCGAAGAGCGAGGTCGTCAGCTCGTCGATCGGGCGGTGGTCGGGGAGGCGGCCGGCCGCGGCCTCGCGCAGGTCGTCGCGGAACTCCGCCGCGCCCTGGAAGCGCTCGTACCGGTCCTTCGAGAGGGCGCGCGCGACGACGGCGTCGAGGGCGGCGGAGACGGTGGGGTTGATCGAACTCGGCGCCGGCGGCGTCTCGCTGACGTGCTGATAGGCGACGGCGACGGGGGTGTCGCCGCGGAACGGCGCGCGACCGGTCAGCAGCTCGAAGAGCACGATGCCGGCCGAGTAGAGGTCGCTCCGTGCGTCGACCTGCTCGCCCTTGGCCTGCTCGGGAGAGAAGTACGCGGCGGTGCCCAGGATCGCGGTGGTTTGGGCGACGGTCGCGGCCGAATCGGAGACGGCACGGGCGATGCCGAAGTCCATCACCTTCACCTGGCCGGAGGGGGTCAGCATGATGTTGCCGGGCTTGATGTCGCGGTGCACCACTCCTGCCCGGTGTGAGTACTCGAGGGCTGTCAGGATGCCCTCGGTGATGCGGACGGCCTCGTCGACCTCGACGGGACCCTCGGCGATGACGTCCTTCAGCAGGCGCCCCTCGATGTGTTCCATGACGATGAAGGGACGGCGCGACTCGCCGCCGTTCTCGTCGACGGTGACCTCCTCGCCGGCGTCGAACACGCGGACGACGGTCGGGTGCGACATGCGCGACGCAGCCTGCGCCTCCTGCCGGAAGCGGAGCCGGAACGCGGAGTCGGAGGAGAGGGAGAGCTTCAGCTCCTTGATGGCCACGGTGCGGCCGAGCCGTGTGTCCGTTCCGAGGTGGACCTCGGACATCCCTCCGCGGCCGAGGCGGGGCCCGACCTGGTACCGACCCGCGATCAGGCGACCCTCATCCGTCACGCGCACGCTCCTGCCCTGTACTTCCGTGTGCCACGGCCCCGAGGGAGCCAGGGCAAGTGTACCTACGGGCCCCGGGTGTTCCCGGTGGGCGGCGCGGTGAGGGGCTCAGCCGCCCGATCCGGCGTCCGGTCACGCGATGAGGCCGCCCGGACCTCGCGGTCGGGCGGCCTCATCGGAGCGCGGCTACCGTGTCGACGGGGTGGCGGTACCGGACGGAGTGCTCGGCGACGGCGACGGCGTCGGTGCATCGACGGCGACCGTGAGGGTCGGCGAGGCCGCCGACTCCGTCTCGCCGCAGAGGACCGTGTAGGTGACGGCGATCTCGCCGGCGGCGGGGCCGGCCTGGATGCTCGCGGTCGTCGAGGTCGACGGGTTCGTGCTGGTCACGCTCGCGCCGTCTCCGGACGCGGCAACCCGGTAACCACTCACGGAGGTTCCACTCGGGCACTGGTTGTAGTTGCTCCAGGTCACGGTGAAGGTGGCTCCTGCGTCGACGCTCGATGCGGCCGGGGTCACCGTGGGCACGGCCGTCGGGGCGTCGGGAACAGCGACCGCCGTGTAGACCGAGACGTCGATCGTCGTGCCCTTGACGACGTTCGCGGTCGGATTGACGTCCTCGACGAGGCCGACCTGGTCGGCGGTGGGAGCGCTCGGCCCGTCGGTGCGGCGGACGCCCATGCCCAGCGCGTCGAGCTCGGTCTCGACCTCATCGAACGCACGACCGACGTAGTCGGCCTTGTTGATCACGACGGTGTTGGAGGTGGGTGTCGGCGTCGCGCTCGGAGTCTGCGACGGCGTCGGCGAGGGCGCCGTGCTCTGCGGGGCGCTCGCCGTGGGACGGGCCTGGGAGTCGCCTCCGGTCGTGAGAGCGAAGATCGTGCCTGCGATCACGACCGCGAGGATGACGATGAGGGCGATGAGCGGCCAGGTCCACGGGCTGCGCTTGCGCGGCTCCTCGGCGGGAGGTGCGGGCTCGTCGAGCGCCGCGAACGGGTCGGCCGCAGCGGCCGCGGCGGAGGGGAGCACCGTGGTGGCCTGGGTCGCGCCCTGAGGGGAGGGGAGGACCGTGGTGGCCTGGGTCGCCGCGAGATCGCCGGCGACGGCGGGCACGGCCACGGTTGCTCCGCGCACGTCGCCCGAGCGCAACGCCTGGGCCGCGCGGGCGAGGTGCGCCGCGGTGGCGGGGCGATCGGCCGGCTTCTTCGAGATGCAGGAGTAGACGAGGTTGCGCACCGGTTCCGCGACCGTGACCGGGAGCTCCGGCGGGGTGTCGTTGATCTGCGCCATCGCGATCGCGACCTGCGACTCGCCGGTGAAGGGGCGGCGACCCGCCAGGCACTCGTACGCGACGATGCCGAGCGAGTAGATGTCGGTCGCGGGGGAGGCGGGCTGGCCGCTCGCCTGCTCCGGAGAGAGGTACTGGACGGTGCCCATGACCTGGCCGGTCGCGGTCAGCGGGACCTGATCGGCGATGCGGGCGATGCCGAAGTCGGTGATCTTGACGCGGCCGTCCGGAGTGATCAGCAGGTTGCCCGGCTTGACGTCGCGGTGCACGAGGCCCGCGGCATGCGCGGCGTGCAGGGCCAGAGCCGTCTGCGCGACGATGTCGAGGACCTTGTCGGTGGAGAGGACGCGTTCGCGTTCCAGCACGGTCGAGAGCGCCTCGCCGGGGACGAGCTCCATGACCAGATAGGCCGAGCCGTCCTCCTCGCCGTAGTCGTACACGTTGGCTATGCCTCGTGGTTGACCAGCGCCGCGTGGCGGGCCTCAGCGCGGAAGCGCTCGAGGAAGCCGGGGTCGCCGAGGTACTCGTCCTTCAGGATCTTGATCGCGATCGTGCGGCCGATGACCAGATCGGTCGCCTGCCACACCTCTCCCATGCCGCCGATGGCGATCCGGGACTGCAGCTCGTAGCGTCCCCCGAAGGTGAGGCCTGTCGTGGGTCTCATTTGTTCAGCACCGCCTCTAGTACCTGTTGTCCGATGGGTGCGGCGATCAGGTTGCCGTACCCGTTCTGGCCGAGCCCTCCACCGTTCTCCACGAGCACGGTGATGGCGTACTGCGGGTCGTCCGCGGGCGCGAAGCCGGTGAACCAGAGGGTGTACGGGTCGTCCGCGCCGTTCTCGGCGGTACCGGTCTTACCGGCCACAGTGACGCCCCCTATTGTTGCATTCGTCGCCGCGCCTCCCTGGACGCTGGCGACCATCATCGCCTTGACGGCGTCCGCGGTCTGCGTGCTCACCGCCCGGCCGAGCGACCTCTCCTGGAACTGCTGCAGGACGCTGAGGTCCTGCGAGCGGATGGAGTCGACCAGGTTCGGCTGCATGACCTCGCCGCCGTTCGCGATCGCCGCCGAGACCATCGCGATCTGCAGCGGCGTCGCCTTGACCTCGTACTGCCCGAACGCGGTGAGCGCCGTCTGCGCGTCGTCCGTGGCGGAGGGGTACTGGCTGGCCTCGACCGACATCGGGATCTCGAGCTCCGTGTCGAAACCGAACTTCTCGGCCTGCGAGCGGATCGCGTCGGCCCCGAGCTGCACGCCCATCTCGGCCATCGGCACGTTGCACGAGAGCGAGACCGCGGTCGCGAGCGTGACCGTGTCACCGGGGCCGCAGAGGCCGCCTCCGGAGTTGGTCACCTGAGAACTCGACCCGGGCAGCGTGAAGGACGCGGCGTTCGGGAAGCTCGAGTCCGCCGTGAAGCGCCCGGACTCGAGCGCAGCGGACGCGACGACCAGCTTGAAGACCGAGCCGGGCGGGTTCAGCGAGCCGCCGATCGCGCGGTTGACGAGCGGCTGCGAGGAGTCGTCGTTCAGGGCGCGGTAGGCGGCGAGCACGTCGCCCGTGTCGTGGGGGGTGAGAGCAGTGGGGTCGAAGCTCGGCTTCGAGACCATGGCGAGGATCCGCCCGGTGGCCGGCTCGGTGACGACGACCGCTCCGGTGTAGTCGCCGAGGGCGTCGAAGGCGGCCTGCTGGGCGACCGGGTCGATCGAGAGCTCGACCGACGCGCTTCGGGTCCTGGCCGGAGACGAGGTTGTTGATCTCGTCGAAGAACTGCGAGTTCGAGGTGCCCGAGAGATAGTCGTTGAGCGAGCGCTCGACACCCGTGGTGCCCTGGTCGAGAGTGAAGTAGCCGGTGACGGCCGAGTAGAGCGGGCCGTTCGCGTACTGGCGCTGGAACTTGTACAGATCGTCCGAGGGCGTCGAGGAGGCGATGGGCTGCCCCGCGACGAGGATCGGCCCGCGCTCGGTCGAGAAGCTCTCGTAGAGGGTCCGCGTGTTCCGTCCGTCCTCCGCGAGTGAGTCGGCCTGGATGACCTGGATCGTGGTCGTGGACAGGAAGAGGGCGACGAACATCGTCAGCACGACGAGGCTCACGCGTTTGAGTTCTCGGTTCATCGACGGATCACACCACCAGACGAGGCTGACTGCGGACTGTGTCGGAGAGGCGCAGCAGCACAGCCACGATCATCCAGTTCGCCACGAGGGAGGAGCCGCCGGCCGCCAGGAAGGGCGTGGTCAGGCCGGTCAGCGGGATGACGCGGGTGACGCCTCCGATGACGATGAAGCACTGCAGGGCGATCACGAACGAGAGGCCGACTCCCAGGAGGCGGCCGAAGTCGTCCTGCCCGGCGAAGCCGATGCGGAAGCCCCGCGAGACAAGGAGGAGGTAGAGGCCGAAGATCGCGAACAGGCCGGCCAGGCCCAGCTCCTCGCCGAGGCTCGCGATGATGTAGTCGGACTGCGGGACCGGAGTGACATCCGGCATTCCCTGGCCGAGCCCCGTTCCGAGCAGGCCGCCGTGCGCCAGGCCGAACAGACCCTGGACGAGCTGGTAGCTGCCTCCCGGGTCGGCGCTGTAGCGCTCGGCGCTCAGAGGCTCCAGCCAGTTCGCGAAGCGGTTGCCCACGTAGTCGAGGGTCTGACTGGCCAGCAGCGCGCCTCCGAGGAACAGGCCGACGCCGATGAGCACCCAGCTGGTGCGCCCCGTGGCGACGTAGAGCATCACCAGGAACAGGCCGAAGTAGAGCAGTGCGGTGCCCAGATCGCGCTGGAAGACGATGACGCCCATCGTGACGGCCCAGATGACCAGGATCGGCCCGAGGTCACGCAGGCGCGGGAAGCGCATCCCGAGCACGGTGCGGCCGACCATCGAGAGGGAGTCGCGGTTGCGCACGAGGTAGCCGGCGAAGAACACGGCGAGGGCGATCTTGGCGATCTCGCCGGGCTGGAAGCTCGCGACGTCACCGATGCCGATCCAGACGCGGGCGCCGCTGACCTCGCGACCGATGAACGGCAGCAGCGGAAGCAGGAGCAGCGCGATCGCGACGAATCCGGCCACGTAGGTGTAGCGGAACAGCACGCGGTGGTTGCGGATCACCAGTAGGACAACGATCGCGGCGACGACCGCGAGGCCGCTCCAGAAGAGCTGCCGTACGGCGACCGAATCCCAGCCGGTGACTCCGTCGGCGATGTCGATGCGGTAGATCTCGGCGACGCCCAGGCCGTTCAGCACCGTCGCGATGGGCAGCAGGAAGGGGTCCGCTGCCGGGGCGGCGAACCGCAGCACCACGTGGACCGCCAGCACCAGGCCCGCGAGACCGGCGCCGAGCGAGACGAGCGTGCTGTCGACGGCGCCGAGCGCGCCGAGCTGCACGAGGACGATCGCGGCGGCGTCGATGACGCACGCGAAGACCAGCAGGAGCAGCTCGAGGTTGCGCAGCTTCTGCCGGAAGAAGCCCTGCCGCTCGGAGGTGGGGCGGGCGGTGGCCGTGGCGGCGTCCGTCATGGTGCTCCGTTCGCGTCCGTCAGGCGCTCGACGATCTCGACGGCGGCCGGGTAGGAGTCGGCGCTGATGGTCTGCTCCAGCTGCTCGACGTCGTAGGCGCGCAGGGAGTCGATCGGGATGCCGGTGTCCTCCCTCACCTCCGACAGTGAGAGCGGGCCGACCGACTGCTGGATGCCCTGGTAGATGATCACGGTGTCGCCGTCGGTGCCCACGTAGAAGCGCGACTGCGTCCAGTCGTAGGCGAGCAGCACGCCCAGGAAACCGATGATGAGCACGAGCGAGAGGCCGACGAGCCAGGTGATGCGGCGGCGCAGGTGCCGGCGGCGGTCCTCCTCGATGAGCTCGTCGAGGTAGTCCTCGGAGGCGGGCTCGAAGTGGGTGGGGCCCTGCGCGGCCGGTGCGCGGGTGTGCAGGCGGAGGCCGGGGATCCTCCCGCGGCTCTGCGACTCGTCGGTGCTCAGCGGTGTCGGCGAAGCGGCCGAGCCGACGACCACCGGCTCCTCGCTGGGCGCGAGGATCTGCGCGGTGTCGCCCGCTCCGGGGATGTCGAGGATGACCACGGTCACGTTGTCGGGGGCGCCGTGCGAGAGGCTGTCCCGGATCAGCCGGTCCGCCACCTGCTGCGCGGTCTCGTCGCGGCTCAGTTCCTTGAGGATCTCGTCGTGCGGGACGACTCCCGACAGGCCGTCGGAGCAGATCAGCCAGCGGTCGTGCGGCTCGGTCTCGAGGGTCAGCGTGTCGATCTCGGGGTTGGCGTGGACGTCGCCGAGCACCCGCATCAGGACGGAGCGGCGCGGGTGCGTCATCGCCTCCTCCTCGGTGATGCGGCCCGAGTCGACCAGTCGCTGCACGAAGGTGTGATCGGTGGTGACCTGCTCGAGCTTGCCGTCGCGCAGGACGTAGATGCGGGAGTCGCCGATGTGGGCGATAGCGACCGACTCGCCCACCCGCGCGATCGCGCTGACCGTCGTGCCCATCCCCGTGAGCTCCGGATGGTCGACGACGGCCTCGGCCAGCAGAGTGTTCGCGGCGAGCAGCGTCCGCTTGAGCTCGTCCTCGGCCTCATAGGTCGAGGCGTAGGGGCGGTCGGCCTCCGCGATGCGCTTGATTGCGATGGAGGAGGCGACGTCGCCTCCCGCGTGCCCGCCCATGCCGTCGGCGACCACGAAGAGCTGTCGCCCGGCGTAGCCGGAATCCTGATTGTTCGAGCGGATCCGGCCGACGTGCGAGACGGCGGCGCTCTCGCGCACCGCGCCGGAACCGGAGGCGCTCTCCGGAGTCGATGCCACGCGCTACGACCGCCGCAGTTCGAAGGTGGTGGTGCCGACCTTGACGGGCGTGTTCAGCGGAACCTTCGTGGGCGCGCCGACGCGACGGCCGTCGAGGAACGTTCCGTTCGTCGAGTCGAGGTCCTGGATCATCCACTCGTCGTTCCAGAGGAGCAGACGTGCGTGGTGGGTCGAGGTGTAGTCGTCGCGGATCACCAGGGTCGACTCGGCGGAGCGGCCGATGGTGAGTGGCTCGCCCGCTAGCTCGAGCTCGGTGCCCCGCTTGGGGCCGGAGGTGATGACGAGGCGCTGGGCGGTGTGGACGGTCGCGGCGCCTCCCGGCTCGGGACGCTCGGCAGCGGCCTCGCGGCTGCGGCGGGCCGACGGGGCGGACGGCGG
>NZ_LIIN01000007.1 GCF_001634385.1 Rathayibacter tanaceti
CGCTCCCATCAGCGTCAGCATCGCGCTGATGCTCTCGCCGTCGCGGACGCCACGCGGTGCACGCCGCGCACCTCACGCGACTTCGCTTGAATGCCGAGACGCCCCGCTGCGCCCACGATGGCCATCGCCGCCTCGTTGCCGGGGCAGACGACCTCGAGCGCTGCGGAGCGGCCGGGATCGGTCAGCGAGCCCTGCGCCAGGAACGCGCCACGCCAGACGGCGGCCAGTTCCTCGCGGGAGCCCGTGGTCAGCCGGTTGGGGAGGCCTCGGACGGGCCGGCCGCGCTGGTCGAGCAGGCCCGTCTGGCGCGCGAGCGTATCGCCGCCCTCGACGACGCGGACGAGCCAGCTCGTGGTCCGCCGGGATCCGCCGGCCGAGACGATGCTTCCCTCGCTCCGCACGCCGTAGAGCTCGGCGAGGTCACGTCGGACACGGGTCGCCAGGGGAGCCGAATCGAGCTCGACCTCGACTGCGAGGCGATGCGAGATGATGTGCAGTCCTCCGGAGAAGCGGAGGATGGTCGCCAGCTCGGCGGCACGGACGGTGTTCTTGCGCGAGACGATCGCGACCAGTTCGCCCTTGACGTCTGCGGTGAGGGCCACGGAGTCTTCCTTACGTCGGGTGCGCGGCGGAGCGCGCGGTGATCATTCTCGGCCGAGGTCGCGATGCGCCACGTTGACGACGACACCCGGGAGCTCGGCCAGCCGGGCCGCAATGCGGCCGGCCACCGCGACGGAGCGGTGCTTGCCTCCCGTGCAGCCGACGGCGATGGTCGCGTGGCGCTTGTTCTCGCGCTGGTAGCCGTCGAGCACGGGGCGCAGAGCACGAGAGTAGGAGTCGATGAACTCCTCGGCGCCCTGCTGGGCCAGCACGTAGTCTCTCACCTCTTCATCGAGACCCGTGTGCGGGCGCAGCTCCGGGATCCAGTAGGGGTTCGGCAGGAACCGCGCGTCCGCGACCATGTCGGCGTCGGTCGGCAGCCCGTACTTGAAGCCGAAGCTCATCACCGTGATCTGGAGCCCGGCCCGGCCGGCCTCCGCGAACCGCTCGGTGATGCTCGTGGCGAGCTGGTGGATGTTGAGGTCGGAGGTGTCGATCACGATGTCGGCCGACTCTCGCAACTGGGCGAGTCTGGCCCGCTCGGCCGAGATGCCGTCGAGCAGTGTCCCCCGACCCTGGAGCGGATGCGGCCGACGCACCTGCTCGAAGCGTCGGACGAGAGCTGCGTCGGTCGCCTCGAGGAACACCACCCGAAGGTCGACCCCTGCACGGAGCTCCCGGACGATCTCACCGAGGTCAGCGAAGAAGTCGCGTCCACGCACATCGACGACGGCGGCGATCTTCGGGAGGGTGTCCCCCGCGCGCTGAGCGAGGTCGACGAGCGGCCGCAGCATCTGCGGCGGCAGATTGTCGACGACGTACCAGCCGAGGTCCTCCAGCGCGTTCGCGGCCGTCGATCGGCCGGCACCGGACATCCCCGTGACGATCAGCACGTCCTGCTGCTCGCTCTCCGTGCTCATGCGCTCTCCGTGCTCGTGTCTGCTCGTGTGATCGGTGCGGGGCACCGGCCGCCTCCCCCGGAGGGCGGGCCTCCAGCCTAGGGCGTGCCCCGGACGGGCGCCCCGTCCGGATGAAGGTGCGCGTGGATCGCCGCGGCCAGGGTCGAACCGATGCCCTTGACCTCCGCGATCTCGGCGTCGCTCGCCTCGCGTAGACGCGTGACCGAGCCGAAGTGCTTGAGCAGATCGCGCACCCGCGCGGCACCGAGTCCGGAGACCTCCGCCAGCTGAGAGGAGATGTCGCGCTTGCGGCGCTGCCTCTGATGCGTGATGGCGAATCGATGCGCCTCGTCGCGGATCCGTTGGAAGAGGAACAGTGCGTCGCTGTTGCGGGGCAGGATCACGGGGAAGTCGGAGTCGGGCAGCCAGATCTCCTCGAGCCGCTTGGCGATACCGCACAGGGTGATCCCGGACACTCCTGACTCGTCGAGCGCGCGCTGGGCCGCGGCCACCTGGGGCTGACCGCCGTCGACGATCAGCAGCTGCGGCGGGTAGGAGAACCGGCGCCGCTTCGCCTCGCCCGTCTCCGGATCGATGCCCGCGGGCTCGGCCGGCTCGCGCAGGTAGGCCAGCCTGCGGGTCAGCACCTGGTGGAGCGACTCCGTGTCGTCGGACGACTCCGCGATCGAGAAGCGGCGGTACTGGTCCTTGCGAGGGAGGCCGTCCTCGAAGACCACCATCGACGCGACGATGTTCGTGCCGCTGAGGTGCGAGACGTCGTAGCACTCCATCCTCAGAGGCGCCTCTTCCATCCCGAGGGCGTCGCGGATGTCCTCCAGCGCCTGGGTGCGGGCGGTGAAGTCGGCCGAACGGCGGGTCTTGTAGAGCATGAGCGAGTGCCGGGCGTTCTGGGTCGCCGTCTCGAGCAGGGCGGCCTTGTCACCGCGTTGAGCGGCGCGCAGGCGCACGTTCGTGCCGCGGAGCCCGCTCAGCCACTGCTCGAGGGCGTCCGTGTCGTCCGGGAGCTCGGGGACGACGACCTCTCGGGGTGGGATGTCACCGGTCTCGTAAGCAGCTTGGAGTGCCGTGTCGACCAGCTCGGCGGTGCTCATGTCGAGCTCCTTGTCGACCACCCAGCCCCGCTCGCCACGGATCCGACCACCGCGGACGCGGAACTGCTGCACCGAGGCGGCGAGCTCGTCGTGGACGATGGCGTAGAGATCGACGTCGACGTTGTCCTTCAGCACGACCGCGCTCTTGGCGAGAACGGCGTCGAGGGCGGATGCCTGATCGCGCAGCTTCGCGGCCCGCTCGTACTGGAAGTCGGCCGCTGCCTCGCGCATCTCCTTCTCGAGCTCGCCGATCATCCGCCGGTCGTGACTGCCCATGAAGGCGACGAAGCGGTCGACCATCTCGCGATGCTCGGCGAAGGTGACGCGGTGCGAGCACGGCCCGCCGCAACGACCGATCTGGGAGGCGAAGCAGGGCTTGCCGCTCTGCATCGCGCGCTTGTAGTTCGAGTCGTTGCAGGTCCGTATGGGGAAGGCCTTGATCATCAGGTCGATGGTCTCGTGGATGGCCCAGATCTTGGGGTAGGGCCCGAAGTAGCGGGCCTTACGGATCTTGGCGTTGCGGGTGACCATCACCCGCGGTGCCTCGTCCCCCAGGGTCACCGCCATATAGGGATACGACTTGTCGTCTCGGAACTTGACGTTGAAGGGAGGATCGAACTCGTTGATCCAGGTGAACTCGAGCTGGAGCGCTTCCACGTCGGTGCCGACGACGGTCCACTCGACGCCCGAGGCGGACGTGACCATCCTCCGGGTGCGCTCGTGCAAGCTCGGCAGCGGAGCGAAGTAGTTGCTCAGGCGGGCGCGGAGGTTCTTGGCCTTGCCCACATAGAGCACCCTGCCCCGGGAGTCCCTGAAGCGGTACACCCCGGGGAGTGTAGGGATCTCGCCCGGCTTCGGCCGGAAGTCGACTGTCTGGGTCATTCCTCGCGCTCGTCCGTCGCCACGCTCAGCCGAGGATCTCGGCCAGGAACATGCCCGTGTGGCTCCCCTCGACCTTGGCCACATGCTCGGGTGTGCCGACCGCGACCACCTGGCCGCCGCCCGCGCCACCCTCGGGGCCCATGTCGATCAGCCAGTCCGCCGACTTGATCACGTCGAGGTTGTGCTCGATGGTGATCACGGTGTTGCCCTTGTCGACCAAGCCGTTGAGCACGAGAAGGAGCTTCCGGACGTCCTCGAAGTGCAGGCCCGTCGTCGGCTCGTCGAGCACGTAGACGCTGCGGCCGTTGGAGCGACGCTGCAGCTCGGTGGCGAGCTTGACCCGCTGCGCCTCGCCTCCGGAGAGCGTGGTCGCGCTCTGTCCCAAGCGGACGTAGCCGAGGCCGACATCGACGAGGGTCTTGAGGAAGCGGTGGATCGCGGTGATCGGCTCGAAGAACCCTGCGGCCTCGGCGATCGGCATGTCAAGGACCTCCGCGATGCTCTTGCCCTTGTAGTGGACGGACAGCGTGTCCCGGTTGTAGCGCGCTCCGCCGCAAACCTCGCACGAGACGTAGACGTCGGGCAGGAAGTTCATCTCGATCTTGATCGTGCCGTCTCCCGAGCAGGCCTCGCAGCGACCACCCTTCACGTTAAAGCTGAACCGGCCAGGGAGGTAGCCGCGCGCCTTCGCCTCCGTCGTCTCGGCGAAGAGATTGCGGATGCGATCGAAGACGCCCGTGTAGGTGGCGGGGTTCGAGCGCGGAGTGCGGCCGATCGGGTTCTGGTCGACGTGCACGACCTTGTCGAGGTTCTCGAGCCCGGTGACGCGGGTGTGCTTGCCCGGCACCTTGCGCGCACCGTTGAGCTGGTTGGCCAGCACCCGGTAGAGGATGTCATTGACGAGCGTGCTCTTGCCCGAACCCGACACGCCGGTGACCGCGACGAAGGTGCCCAACGGGAACTCGGCATCGACCTTGCGAAGGTTGTTGGCGTTCGCGCCGACGACCTTGATCATGCGCCTGCGGTCGATCTTGCGACGCTTCTTCGGAACCTCTATCGCCCTCCGGCCCGAGACGTAGTCCCCCGTCAGGGAGTGCGTGTTCTCGAGCAGGGACTCGTAGGAGCCTGAGTGGACGACCGTGCCGCCGTTGACTCCGGCTCCCGGGCCGATGTCGACGATCCAGTCGGCGGTGCGGATGGTGTCCTCGTCGTGCTCGACCACGATCAGCGTGTTGCCGAGATCGCGCAGCTTGATCAGGGTGTCGATCAGTCGACGGTTGTCTCGTTGATGCAGGCCGATGCTGGGCTCGTCGAGGACGTAGAGCACGCCCGTCAGGCCTGAGCCGATCTGGGTCGCGAGGCGGATGCGCTGTGCCTCACCGCCCGACAGGGAGGCCGCGGCGCGAGAGAGGTTGAGGTAGTTGAGGCCGACCTCGATGAGGAAGTCGATGCGGGCGCGGATCTCGCGGAGGACCTGAGCGGCGATGTGGGCCTCGCGGTCGGTCAGCTCGAGTCGGCTCATGAACTCCTGGGCGTCACCGAGGCTTAGGTCGGCGACGTCGGCGATGCTGGCACCGTGCACGAGAACGGCGAGGACCTCGGGCTTGAGGCGCGAGCCCTTGCAGACCGGGCAGGGCACTTCGCGGAGGAACTCGGACCAGCGGGTGCGCTGGACGTCGGTCTCGGCCTGGACGAACTGGCGCTCGATGTAGGGGACGACGCCCTCGAAACCCGAGGTATAGCTCATCTCTCGGCCGTAGCGGTTCTTCCACTTGACCTTGACCTCGAAGTTGTCCCCGTGCAGGACCGCCTGCTGCACCTCGGTGCTGAGGCGTTTCCACGGGGTGGACAGTGAGAACCCGAGATCGCGCGCCAAGCCGTCGAGAAGCTTCTCGTAGTACTGGAAGAGGCCCTTGCCCTGCGTCGTCCACGGGATGATGACGCCCTCGGCGATGCTGAGATCGGGGTCGCCCAGGAGCAGCTCGTCGTCGACGGACATGCGCGTCCCGAGACCGGAGCACTCGGGACACGCTCCGAACGGCGCGTTGAAGGAGAAGGTGCGCGGCTCGATCTCGGTGAGGGAGATCGGGTGGTTGTTGGGGCAGGAGAGCTTCTCGGAGTAGGTGGTCCACGCGCCGTCGCCCTCGCCGTCGACGAAGTTGATCTGCACGATCCCGTCGGTGAGGCGCAGGGCGGTCTCGAGAGAGTCGGTCAGGCGGCCGAGGATGTCGGGCCCCGCGACGAGGCGGTCGACGACGACCGAGATGTCGTGCTTGAACTGCTTCTTGAGGGTCGGTGGCTCGCTCAGCTGGATGAGCTTCCCGTCGACCAGCGCGCGCGAGTAGCCGCCGGCTGTCAGCTCCTTGAAGAGGTCGACGAACTCGCCCTTCTTCTGGGAGACGACGGGGCTGAGGATCTGGTACCGGGTGCCGGACTCGAGCTCCATCAGCTGGTCGGCGATCTGCTGGACGGTCTGCGCCGAGATCCGCTCGCTGCAGATCGGGCAGTGCGGCACGCCGATGCGCGCCCAGAGCAGCCGCATGTAGTCGAAGATCTCGGTGATCGTGCCGACCGTCGAGCGCGGGTTGCGGTTCGTCGACTTCTGGTCGATCGACACCGCGGGGCTGAGTCCCTCGATGAAATCGACATCGGGCCGGTCCACCTGTCCCAGGAACTGCCGGGCGTAGGCCGAGAGGGACTCGACGTACCGGCGCTGGCCCTCCGCGAAGATCGTGTCGAAGGCGAGGGACGACTTGCCCGAGCCCGACAGACCGGTGAACACGACCATCGAATCACGCGGAATCTCGAGGTCGACGTTCTGCAGATTGTGTACTCGGGCGCCGCTCACCACCAGCTTCGAGACGGACTCGTCGAGCGAGGACACGAAGCGGTGGAGCGAGGGGGACGGGGTGGAGGAGGGGTCCGTAACGGCGTTCAGGATCGACACTCCGAAAGTGTAAGCGGAGCCACCGACATCGCCCGCGACGTTCGCTGGACGCTGATCCCGAGGCCTCTCGTCTGGAGAATCACGAGAGGTGACCCGCCTTCTCCATCTGCCTCAGCTCGCGCTTGAGCTCCTGGACCTCGTCGCGCAGACGCGCGGCCAACTCGAACTTGAGCTCGCCCGCAGCCTGCAGCATCTGGCCGTTGAGGTCGGCGATGATCTCCTCGAGATCGTTGCCTCCGTTGGCCGCGAGGCCCTGTCGGCGGAGGTTCGGCGTCGGGCTCTTCTTCGTGGAGTCGCGGCCGGCCAGAAGCTTCGCGGTGTCGGCTCCCTCACGCGCGAGCGCGTCGGTGATGTCGGCGATCTTCTTGCGCAGCGGTGTGGGATCGATGCCGTGCTCAAGGTTGTAGGCGACCTGCTTCTCGCGCCGGCGATCGGTCTCGTCGATGGCGAGGCGCATCGAGTCGGTGATCTTGTCGGCGTACATGTGCACCTCACCCGAGACGTTGCGGGCCGCTCGCCCGATCGTCTGAATGAGCGAGGTGGACGAGCGGAGGAAGCCCTCCTTGTCGGCGTCGAGGATCGCGACGAGCGAGACCTCTGGCAGGTCGAGGCCCTCTCGCAGCAGGTTGATGCCGACGAGGACGTCGTACACCCCGGCGCGCAACTCCGAGAGGAGCTCGACCCGGCGGAGCGTGTCGACATCGGAGTGGAGGTAGCGGACGCGCACGCCGGCCTCGGTGAGGAAGTCGGTGAGCTCCTCCGCCATCCGCTTGGTCAGCGTCGTGACGAGCACGCGCTCATCGCGCTCGGTGCGCCGCGTGATCTCCTCGAGGAGATCATCGATCTGGCCCTTGGTCGGCTTCACGACGATCTCGGGGTCGATGAGACCCGTCGGGCGGATGATCTGCTCGACGATCCCGTCGGCGATCCCCATCTCGTAGCGGCCGGGCGTGGCCGAGAGGTAGACGGTCTGCCCGACACGGGTCTTGAACTCCTCCCACTTCAGCGGGCGGTTGTCCATCGCCGAGGGCAGGCGGAAGCCGTGCTCGACGAGCGTGCGCTTCCGAGAGGCGTCACCCTCGTACATCGCGCCGATCTGTGGCACCGTGACGTGCGACTCGTCGATGACGACGAGGAAGTCGTCCGGGAAGTAGTCGAGCAGGCAGTGCGGCGCCTCGCCCGATTCACGGCCGTCGATGTGCCGCGAATAGTTCTCGATGCCGGAGCAGAAGCCGATCTGCTGCATCATCTCGAGGTCGAACGTCGTGCGCATCCTCAGCCGCTGCGCCTCGAGGAGCTTGTTCTGCTTCTCGAGGTCGGCCAGCCGCACCTCGAGCTCCTGCTGGATGGTGTCGATCGCGCGGTGCATGACGTCCTGGCTGGCGACGTAGTGCGAGCCGGGGAACACGGACACGGAGTCGAGCTTGCGCACGATGTCGCCGGTGAGCGGGTGCAGCGTGTAGAGCGCCTCGATCTCGTCGCCGAACATCTCGATCCGGATCGCGAGCTCCTCGTACATCGGGATGATCTCGATCGTGTCGCCCCGCACCCGGAAGGTGCCGCGGGCGAAGTCGACGTCGTTGCGGGCGTACTGCATCGAGACGAACTTGCGGATCAACCGGTCGCGATCGACTCGCTGGCCGACCTGGAGCGCCACCATCGCTTCGAGGTACTGCTCGGGCTGACCGAGGCCGTAGATGCAGGAGACGGTGGACACGACGATCACATCGCGACGGCTCAGGAGCGAGTTGGTGGTGGAGTGTCGGAGCCGTTCGACCTCGGCGTTGACCGAGCTGTCCTTCTCGATGAAGGTGTCGGTCTGGGGCACGTAGGCCTCAGGCTGGTAGTAGTCGTAGTACGAGACGAAGTACTCGACAGCGTTGTTCGGGAAGAGCTCGCGGAACTCGTTGGCGAGCTGAGCGGCGAGCGTCTTGTTGTGGGCCAGCACGAGCGTCGGGCGTTGCACCGCCTCGACGAGCCAGGCGGTGGTCGCCGATTTGCCGGTTCCGGTGGCGCCGAGGAGGACGACGTCGGTCTCTCCGGCGTTGATCCGGGCGCTCAGGTCGGCGATCGCCGCCGGCTGGTCACCGCTCGGCTTGTACTCGCTGACGACCTCGAACGGGTGCACGGCACGGGTTGGCTCCATGGTTCGAAGCGTAGCCGCGACCACCGACACGAGAGCTCTGGTGCGCTTCCGGCGAACGGACTCCTGCCCCCGACGTCTCGAACCGCTCGAGCGGCAGGGATCCCGTCACCCGTCGACCGGGTACAGCGAGGCAAGCGCTCCCGTGCACGGACGCCCTGCGGATCGCACGGGGTCAGCGTGCGAGGTTCGCCCAGAGCGCGTCCGTCCGCGCGAGCGTCTCCTCGAGGGTTCCGGAGGAATCGATCACGACGTCGGCGAGGGCCAGCCGCTCCTCATCGCTCGCCTGCGACGAGATCCGGGCGCGCGCCTCCTCCTCCGTCATGCCGCGCAGAGCGACCAGGCGCTCGACGCGGACCTCCTGCGGGGCGTGCACCACGACGACCTCGTCGAACTCCCCTGCGCCTCGACCCTCGGCGAGAAGGGGGACGTCGTAGACCACGACGGCGTCAGGATCCGCCGTGGACGCCTCCGCGAACAGGCGCTGCGAGCGGAGAGTCACCGCCGGGTGGGTGATCGCATTCAGGTCGGCTCGAGCAGCCTCATCCGAGAACACGATCGCCCCGAGCGCCGCACGGTCGAGAGATCCGTCGGAGCGGATCACGGAGGGTCCGAAGCGCTGGGCTATGGCCGCCAGTGCGGGCTCACCCGGCTCGACGACCTCTCGGGCGAGCCGGTCGGCGTCGACCACCACGGCCCCGCGCTCGGCGAGTCGACGGGCGACGGTGGATTTGCCCGAAGCGATGCCTCCGGTGAGCGCGACGAGATGCACTGGACCAGCCTAGCCACTGCTCCGGAGACGCCGAACGGCCGGCCCCGAGGGGACCGGCCGTTCGATGCGTGGTGCTCGCAATCAGTTGCTCGAGGAGAGCTTCTCGCGGAGTGCGGCGAGCGACTCGTCGTCGGCGAGAGTGCCTCCGGTGGTCGACTCGCCGGTGAACCCGGCACCGACCGAGACGCCCTCGGAGACGGTGGCCGCTTCCTCCTGCGACTTGGCGACCTGCGCCTTGTGGGCCTCCCAGCGAGCCTGAGCCGAGGCGTACTCGAGCTCCCAGGCCTCGCGCTGGGTCTCGAAGCCTCGCGCCACTCGTTGGTCTCGGGGTCGAAGCCCTCGGGGTACTTGTAGTTCCCCTGCTCGTCGTACTCGGTCGCCATGCCGTAGAGCGCGGGATCGAACTCCGTGCCCTCCGGGTCGACGCCCTCGTTCGCCTGCTTGAGCGAGAGGGAGATACGGCGACGATCGAGATCGATGTCGATGACCTTGACGAACACCTCTTCACCGACCGACACGACCTGCTCGGCGAGCTCGACGTGCTTGCCTGACAGCTCGGAGATGTGGACGAGGCCCTCGATGCCGTCCGCGACGCGGACGAACGCACCGAACGGGACCAGCTTCGTGACCTTGCCCGGCGCGACCTGACCGATCGCGTGGGTGCGGGCGAAGACCTGCCACGGGTCCTCCTGGGTCGCCTTGAGCGAGAGCGACACGCGCTCGCGGTCGAGGTCGACCTCGAGGATCTCGACGGTGACCTCCTGGCCCACCTCGACGACCTCGGAGGCGTGCTCGATGTGCTTCCACGACAGCTCGGAGACGTGCACGAGACCGTCGACGCCGCCCAGGTCGACGAACGCACCGAAGTTGACGATGGAGGACACGACGCCCTTGCGGACCTGACCCTTGTGCAGGTTGTTCAGGAACGTGGTGCGGCTCTCGGACTGCGTCTGCTCGAGGAGCGCGCGACGCGACAGGACCACGTTGTTGCGGTTCTTGTCGAGCTCGAGGATCTTCGCCTCGATCTCCTGGCCGAGGTACGGCGTGAGGTCGCGCACGCGTCGCAGCTCGATGAGCGAGGCCGGGAGGAAGCCGCGCAGGCCGATGTCGACGATGAGACCCCCCTTGACAACCTCGATGACCGAGCCGGTGACGACACCGTCGGACTCCTTGATCTTCTCGACGTCGCCCCAGGCGCGCTCGTACTGGGCGCGCTTCTTCGAGAGGATCAGACGACCCTCCTTGTCCTCCTTCTGCAGGACGAGGGCTTCGACGCTGTCGCCCACGTTGACGACCTCCGACGGGTCGACGTCGTGCTTGATGGAGAGCTCGCGCGAGGGGATGACACCCTCGGTCTTGTACCCGACGTCGAGGAGGACCTCGTCGCGGTCGATCTTCACGACGGTGCCTTCGATGAGGTCTCCGTCGTTGAAGAACTTCAGTGTCTTTTCGACCGCGGCAAGAAAGTCTTCAGCAGACCCGATGTCGTTGATCGCGACCTGCTTGGTTGCCTTGTCGGTCGTTGCGGTTGTCATTAAGGGATGCTCCAGGATGGATGGGTCTCGGGCTGCGGGCACCGGCCGGCCTGTCGGCTCAGCGGAGTGGTGACCACTGCGATGGTGAGGAGGGTGACTCCGGCCCGGAGGCGACGATCGGCACGACCGGCGGGCCGGCCCTCCTCGCGCGCCGCAGGCACGGCGACGCCACAGATGTGACACCCCAGCGTAGCCGGACCGGGAGGCGGGTGGCAATCTCCGGCGGTGGTCGGTCCTCAGCCGGCGAGGCTCGTGCGCAGCGTGTCGAGGCCGACTCCGCCGAGATCGAGTGCGCGCTTGTGGAACGCGGCGAGTGAGAAGGCGGCACCCTCTCGGGCCTCGGCCTCGTCGCGCAGCTGCTCCCAGATCCGCTGACCGATCTTGTAGGACGGCGCCTGACCCGGCCAGCCGAGGTAGCGGTTCACCTCAAAACGCACGAACGCGTCATCCATGTTCACGTTCCCGCGGAGGAATTCGAGCGCGGACTCGGCGGTCCACGCCGTTCCGGAGCCGGGCATCGGCTTCTGCAGGTGCACGCCGATGTCGAGGACGACGCGGGCGGCGCGCATCCGCTGGCCGTCGAGCATCCCGAGCCGGTCGGCCGGATCGTCGAGGTAGCCGAACTGTTCCATCAAGCGCTCGGCGTAGAGCGCCCAGCCCTCGGCGTGGCCCGAGGTCCCCGCCAGTTGACGGCGCCAGGTGTTGAGCCGCGCACGGTTGTGGACGGCCTGCCCGATCTGCAGGTGATGGCCGGGTACTCCCTCGTGATAGACCGTGGTCAGCTCCCGCCAGGTCGCGAACTCGGTCACACCGGTCGGCACGGACCACCACATCCGGCCGGGCCTGGAGAAGTCGTCGCTCGGGCCGGTGTAGTAGATGCCGCCCTCGTGGGTGGGTGCGATCCGGCACTCGAGACGGCGCACCTCCTCCGGAATGTCGAACGCCGTGCCGGCGAGTTCGCGGACGGAGCGGTCACTCGTCTCCTGCATCCAGCGCTGCAGGGCCTCGACGCCGTGCAGCGTGCGCGCCGGATCGGTGTCGAGGTGGGCGATGGCCTCGGCCACGGAAGCGCCAGGCAGGATCTCGCGGGCGATCGCCTCCTGCTCGGCGGTCATCCGGGCGAGCTCCTCGATCCCCCACTCGTACGTCTCGTCGAGGTCGACGACGGCACCGAGGAACCGACGGGAGTGCAGGGCGTACATCTCCCGGCCGACGGCGTCCTGCTCGGTGGCCGCGGGGGCGAGCTCATTCTGGAGGAACTGCGCGAGCCCGCCGTAGGCGGCGGAGGCGCGGCGTGCGGCGTCCTCGAGTCGCTGCGCGAGCGAGGCGGGCAGCGAACCGGCGGCAGGCGCGGCCTCGGCGGCCAGCTCGGCGAAGAAGCCGCGCGGGGCGGCGATCTTCTCGGCCTGCTCGGCCACGAGCGCCACCTGCCGGCGCGCCGGCACCACTCCAGTGCGGATGCCTTCGCGGAGGGTCTCGGCGTAGCCCGCCACAGCGGCAGGCAGAGCGAGGAGGCGCTCGGCGACCGCCTCCCAGTCGGCGACGTCGTCGGTCGGCATCAGATCGAAGACGTCGCGCAGCTCCTGAGCGGGCGAGGCGATGACGTTGATGTCGCGCAGTGCCAAGCCGGCGTCGTGCGCCTCAAGCGAGAGCCGCAGCCCGGCGCCCAGATCGGCGACGGTGACGACATCGACGTCGTCGAGCGGCTGGGTGCGCTCGAGCTCGGCGAGAGCAGCGGCTGTCGCGGCGCGGACCCGTTCGAGGCCGTCGGGCGAGTAGTCGCCCAACCGGCCGTTCGCCTCTGAGCGGCCGATCGCGGTGCCGAGGGTCGGGTCGAGATCGACCAGCGTGTCGACCCAGCGCTCGGCGACGCGATCGACGGCGGAGGGCTCGCGGGGAATGTCGGTGCTCATGCCTCAGAGCCTAGCCAGGCGCTCCTACGTCCTCCGGCTCAGTGCGCTGCGACGTCCCAGTCCGCTCCGTGACCGACCTGGACCTCGAGCGGCACGCTCAGATCGGCGGCGCCCGCCATCCGTGCGCGCACGATCTCCTCGAGAACCGACTCCTCGCCGGGAGCAACGTCGAAGATGAGCTCGTCGTGCACCTGGAGCAGCATCCGCGAGCCCAGCTCGCGCTGCTGGAGATCGGACTGCACGCCGATCATCGCGCGCTTCATGATGTCGGCCGCCGAGCCCTGGATGGGCGAGTTGAGAGCGGCTCGCTCCGCGTTGTCGCGGAGGACGCGGTTCGTGCTCTGGAGGTCGGGGAAGGGTCGACGGCGTCCAAAGATGGTCTCGGTGTAGCCGGTCTCACGAGCCTGCTCGACCACGCTGCGGAGGTAGTCGCGGACGGCGCCGAAGCGGACGAAGTAGTCGGTCATCAGCTGTTTCGCCTCGGCGCTCGAGATCCGGAGCTGCTTCGAGAGGCCGAACGCGCTCAGACCGTAGGCGAGGCCGTAGGACATCGCCTTGACCTTGTTGCGCATGGCCGAGGTGACGTCGCCCGGCTCGACACCGAAGATGCGGGCACCGACGAAGCGGTGCAGGTCCTCGCCGCTCTGGAACGCTTCGATCAATCCGGCATCGCGCGACAGATGCGCCATGATCCGCATCTCGATCTGCGAGTAGTCGGCCGTGAGCAGAGTGCTCGCCTCGGCGCTGTGCACGAAAGCGGTGCGGATGCGACGACCCACGTCGCTGCGGACCGGGATGTTCTGGAGGTTCGGGTCGTTCGACGAGATGCGGCCCGTGGCCGTGCCGGTCTGGTCGTAGCTGGTGTGGATCCGGCGGTCGGCGGTGACCGACTTCTCGAGCGTCTCGATGATCTGCTTGAGCTTCGTCGCGTCGCGGTGCTCGAGCAGCAGGCCGAGGTAGGGCTGGGAGTGCGACTCTTGCAGATCGGCGAGGGCGGAGGCGTCGGTCGTGTAGCCGGTCTTTGTCGCGCGGGTCCGAGGCATGTCGAGTTCACCGAACAGCACCTGCTGGAGCTGCTTGGGCGAGCCGAGGTTCATCTCATGCCCGATCTCGGCGAAGGCCCGACTCGCGAGCTCGGCGGCGGTGAGCGTCAGCTCGCCGCGGAGGCGTGCGAGGACCTCGGCGTCGATCGCGACCCCCGTGAGCTCCATCGTCGCGAGGACCTGCACGATCGGCAGCTCGATGTCGACCAGCACCGACAGCATCCCCTCGCCGAGCCGCTCCGTGAGCGCGCCCACGAGCCGGTACGCGTACCAGGCCTCGGTGGCCGGACCCATCGGCTCGACCGCGGGGACGAGCTGGTCCGGGTCTCCCTGAGCCATGGTTTCGTCGAGGTGTTGCGCGACCTGCGCGGCCAGGGTCGCCGGGTGCCCGGAAGGCTGCAGCAGCCAGGAGGCGACCCGGGTGTCGAAGGCCAGGCCCGCGACCGGCAGTCCCGCCCGGCGGAGCGCCTTGATCTGCGGCTTGGCGTCGGCGAAGTACTTGGCGCGCGGCCCGCAAGCCACTCCTCGAGTGCGGTGTAGTCAGGCCGCTCGGCCGCCCAGGGCACGAAGGCGGTCTCCCTCTCGACGGCGAGGCCCACTCCCTCGAGTCCATCCGCCCCCAGCTGCACCTGCACGGCGACGGGCGCCGTTCCCTGCGCGGACACCCGGTCGAGCCAGTGCGCGAGCTCCTCGTCGACCAGCGTGCGCACCGCGGGGGCGGTCGTCGTCACGACGTCGCCGGCGAGAGCGGCGGCTGCGCCGTCGACGCCCTCCTCGGCGGCGATGGTGAGCACCCGCTCCTGCAGGGTCTTGAACTCGAGGCGGCTGAAGATCTCGCGGACGGCTTCGGGATCGATGGGGCGGCGAGCGAGGTCGACGGGGCCCAGCGGCAGCTCGACATCGGTGATGAGGCGGTTGAGCCGGCGGTTGCGGAGGGCGTTCTCCTTCTGCTCGCGCAGCTTCTCGCCGACGACACCCTTGATCTCGTTCGCGTGCGCGATGATGTCGGCAACCGTGCCGTATTGGTTCACCCACTTCGCCGCAGTCTTCGGACCGACCTTGTCGACTCCGGGCAGGTTGTCGCTCGTCTCGCCGACGAGCGCGGCGATCTCGGGGTACTGATGCGGTTCGACGCCGTACTTCTCGAACACCTTGTCGCGGTCGTAGCGCGTGAGCTGCGAGACGCCCTGCGTGGAGGGGTAGAGCAACGTGACCTCGGGGGTGACCAGCTGGATGGTGTCGCGGTCGCCCGAGACGACGAGCACGCGGAAGCCGGCCTCGGCCCCCTGACGGGCGAGGGTGGCGAGGATGTCGTCGGCCTCGAAGTCCTCCTTCGAGACGGTGCGGATGTTCATCGCGTGCAGCGCCTCCTCGAGGAGGGGGACCTGGCCCTTGAACTCGGGCGGGGTCTCGCCGCGGGTGCCCTTGTACTCGGGGTACTCGCGGGTGCGGAACGAGTACCGCGAGATGTCGAACGCGACGCCGAGGTGGGTGGGCTTCTCGTTCTTCAGCAGCAGAATCAGCATCGACAGGAAGCCGTGGATGGCGTTCGTGTGCTGGCCGTCGCGGGTCTGGAAGCTGTCGACCGGGAGCGCATAGAAGGCCCGGAACGCCAAGGAATGGCCGTCGACGAGCAGGAGGGTAGGCTGTTCCGGATCTGACACACGGCCAGACTACACAGCGCCTCCGACACCGGATCGGCCCGCTCGCGCCCGCCGGTCAGGGCCGTTCCGAGGCTCCAGCGCGAGGAGCGACGTGACCGAGCCGACCCCCAGCACGACCGCCTGGATCCGCCCGCCCTCACTCGACCTGGTCACCGGGATCGGCCGCGGCATGGGCGAACTCGCCGAACGGATGGGGATCGTCTGGCACGAGCTCACGCCGCGGCACTCGGTCGCGTCGATGCCCGTCGAGGGCAATCGGCAGCCGGTCGGCATCCTGCACGGCGGTGCTCACGTGGTGCTGGCGGAGTCGATGGGGTCGATCGCGGCGAACGTCCACGCGGGCAAGGGCCGGCTCGCGATGGGCATCGAGCTGAACGCGAGCCACAGCCGCTCCGTGCGCTCGGGTTTCGTGATCGCCACCTGCGACGCCCTGCACCTCGGCACCACCCTGACCACGCACGAGATCGTCGTGCGGGATCAGGAGGGGCGCCGCCTCTCCACCGTCCGGATCACCAACATCCTCCGCGACGCCCGCTGAAGGGGCCCCGCCTCGACCTGTCAGGCCTCGCTACGGGAGGTGATGTCGAGGGCCGCTCCGAGGACTGCGACGACTCCCGCCGCGACGAAGGACGCCATCGGCACTCCGAGCTGAAAGGCGAGCACCATGCCTGCGACGCCTATCGCCAGCTGGACGTAGTACGCGCGCGCCGCGGACGCCGTGCTGATTCGTTCAAGGAACCATGCCCACTTCCCTTCCGAGGATGGCGGGATCGCTCGAGGTAGGAACGCGAGGAGCAGTAGACCGCCTATCAGGACCACAGCGGGCGCCGTCGTCTCGATGACCGATCGAGATGCCCCGACCGCGAGCACGATGACGAGCGAGACTGTGAAGAGAAGTAAGCCGAGCCTGGTCCGAGGTTGACCCCATCTCGACTCGCGAACTGCAGAAGTGTGCGACATTTCCTACTCCCTGCAAGGTTCCACGACGGGGAAAGATGCGGCAGCCACGTAGTGCAAATGGCGGATTCCGACGCATTTTCCCTCATTATCCGCCCGGTTCGCGGCATCGATCGCAACCCCCGCGGCAAGACCGCAGGCCCAGGCTGCCGACCCACACGCGGCCGAGAGCACCGCGGCGGCGAAGTTAGACTCATTTGCTAGACGCTGAGTGTCCGAGCGACTGTACAGTAGCGTGCACAACGCGGCATCACATTCGAGACTGGGATCAGCGACCACTGGATAACTAGCACCGGCGTGCTGCACATGCTGCACGAGTTCGTCTCCGTCTACCTCGTACCAGGTTTCGACATCGGCGCCGTCAGAGCCTCGAGCCCACGGCGGCGCGACCGAATTCAGGACGTTTCCCTCCTCGTCCTTGATGAGCACACCACCCCTACTGGTTAACTCGAGTTCGGCAGGGGCATTATTTGCTGTAAAAGAGAACCGATACTCAGTAGGAGAATCTGCTCCCGGGATGACAACATAGCCCGCCGCCGCCGACGCATCTTGAGAGCTAGTCATGACTACATTTGCGTGCTCGTCTGGGAAGAGCATGACGCCGGAGTCGACCCGCCTTCCCTTGCCGAGATTTGCAGGGGTCATACCCACCTCGCCCTGAGGAGTCGAGATTGAGAGTCCGTCGCTCTCACTGAGAGTCTCAGAAGCCAGGGCGGAATTCTTTTCCCCGCCGAGACGTGCCTGCTTGTCTACCTCAGGGGCCGTGAGCGCACGGTCAGACAGCAGAGAATCGGTCGCGAGTAGGTTAAGAGAATCCAGCGCTCGAATTGCTTCGTCTGCCGCGGGAAGCACTTCGCCCGATTGCGAGTTGCTTCTTTGCGATATCTGAGCATCCGCCACGTGGGCGGAACCGAAAATTGAACCTGCGACAGTCACTGCCGCAAGCATAAGAGACAATGTTTTTCTTTCAGCATATGTACCCCACGCTTATTGATGTGAAATAGAAAAGCCACCCAAAATTTTTCTGCTGGTTCACAACCAATACAACGTTATTAGTATGAATTGTGCATTGATTCGAGAAAACCCCCTCATGAGCGGCCTTCTTCACCGTAACACTGGTTTCGGTGGCGCTGTCAAGCGACCGCGCGCGACTGTCCTCTCCGAGCCCGAGGGGCGACACTGAGCGGGTGAGCCTTCGCCAACTCCTCAAGAGCCTCCCGCCCCTGCCCTCCGAGCTGCCTCCGTTCGACGCGGAGGCGGCTCCGGCCAACCCGATCGAGCTGTTCGGGCTGTGGCTCGAGGAGGCGAAGGGCGCGGGGCAGCTCCTCCCCCACGCCGCGACGCTCTCCACCGCCGCCGACGACGGCACCGTCTCTGCACGCGTGCTCGTGCTGCGCGAGATCGACGAAGCGGGCTGGGCGTTCTCGACCCACGCCTCCAGCCCGAAGGGGCGCGCGATGGAGGCGAACCCGCATGCCGCGCTCACCTTCTTCTGGCCGGTGCAGGGCCGGCAGGTCCGCGTCGAGGGCCGCAGTGAACGCGCCTCTGCACAGGAGTCCGCCGACGATTTCCGCCGCCGCTCTGAACCTGCGCGCACGGCTCTCCTCGTCGGGCGCCAGAGCGAGCCGATGCGCAGCGCCGCGGACTTCGGACTCGTCACGCTGCAGACCAGCGTCGCCATCGGATGCTCGCCCGCGACGCTCGATCGCGACTGGGCGGTCTACCGGGTGGTCCCGGAGCGGATCGAGTTCTGGCAGGGGTCGAGCGCCCCCGAGCAGGACCACACCCGCCTGGAGTACCGCCCGGTAACGACGGACGCAGGCGATTCCCCGTGGGAGCGCACCCGCCTCTGGCCGTGATCGCCTCGGGCCGTGAGCCCCGCGCCAGGGTGAGCGCTCGACCGACGAGCGCTGGGCCTGAGGAGCGCTAGGCCTGAGGAGCGCTAGGCCTTCTTCGGGCTCAGCTGCTCGATGATCGCCTGCGCGACGTCGTGCATCGTGAGGCGACGATCCATCGACGCCTTCTGGATCCAGCGGAAGGCTTCGGGCTCGGAGAGCCCCATCTTCTCGTTGAGCAGGCCTTTGGCGCGGTCGACGAGCTTGCGAGTCTCGAAACGCTCGACCATGTCGGCGACCTCGGCCTCGAGGGTGAGGATCTGGGCGTAGCGCGAGAGGGCGATCTCGATCGCCGGCAGCAGGTCGCTGGGAGTGAAGGGCTTCACGACGTAGGCGAGGGCACCCGCCTCGCTCGCCCGCTCGACGAGCTCCTTCTGGCTGAAGGCGGTGAGGAGGACGACCGGGGCGATGTGCGCCTTCGAGAGGCGCTCGGCCGCGGAGATGCCGTCGAGCTGGGGCATCTTGACGTCCATGATCACCAGGTCGGGACGGAGCTCGGTCGCGAGGGCCACGGCGGTCTCGCCGTCTCCGGCCTCGCCGACGACCTCGAAGCCGTTGTCGCGGAGGATCTCCACGATGTCCATGCGGATGAGCGATTCGTCTTCGGCGACGACGACCCGACGGGGTGCGGTCGACGAGGGTTCCTGGTCAGTCACGCACGGAAGCCTACGGTATTCTCAGCTGGCTCGTTGTGCGCCGGTGTGGCGGAATGGCAGACGCGGGGCACTCAAAATGCTCTGTCCGAGAGGGCGTGCGGGTTCGAGTCCCGCCACCGGCACAGGAGCGGCACGACCGGCACAGGACCGGCGCGCCGGGTCGCCGGGCGCGCGCCTCCGGTTCGCTACCGTCGTCGGATGAGCATCGATCCCTGGCCCCTGTTCTCACTGGAACTGCGCACCCCTCGCCTCAAGCTTCACCCGGTGCGCGACGCCGACCTCGGCGGGCTCGCGGCAGCGGCGCTCGCGGGCATCCACGAGATCGGCCGCTCGCCATTCCCCTCGACGTGGGCCCAGGCGCCGGCCGACCTGCTTCCCGCCGAGTACGCACGCTTCCACTGGAAACAGCGGGCGGGGATCACCAGGGAGTCGTGGCACGTGGCGTTCGCGGTCGTCGAGAGCGGAACGGTGATCGGCTGCCAGGACATCGTCGCCGAGGCGTTCGCGGCCACCCGCACCCTGACCTCGGGGTCGTGGCTCACCCGGTCGGCGCAAGGACGCGGGCTCGGCCGCGAGATGCGGGCAGCCGTGCTGCTCCTCGCCTTCGACCACCTCGGAGCCGAGGTCGCCGAGAGCGCCGCCCTCGCCTGGAACACCCGTTCGATCCGCGTCTCGGAGGCGCTGGGCTACCGGACCAACGGGACGAGCCGCATCGTCGGCTCGGACGGGGCAGGCGTCGAGGAGGTGCGCTTCCGGGTGACACCCGAGACGTTCGTGCGTCCGGAGTGGCCGCTCGAGGTCTCGGGAGTCGACGCGGCACGCACGATGCTCGTCGAGAACTCGGCGAGGCTTCCCCGCAACCCGCCTCCCGGGTAGCCGCGGCGGAGGATGCCCCGCCGTCGCAGGATCGGCACGAGCTCGTCCAGCATCTGGTGCAGCGTGGTCAGGTCGAAGTCTCCAGAGAAGGCGAGCCCGTCGTTGTACGCGTCCTCGCCCAGCTCCTGGACGACGTCGGACACCTCCTCCGCGGTGCCCACGAACGCGCTCCGCTCGGCGATCAGCCCGAGCCGGGCCTTCGCGGTCAGGAGCTCACGCGCTCGAGGTCGCGCGACGGCCCGGCGGCGATCGCCAGCAGAGCATCATCGCCGAAATGCGCGGAAGCAGCGACCAGCCGCACAGGATCCTCGACCGCCGCCGGGCGCAGCTGCCGGGTCGCGAAGCCCCACTCACCCGCGATGCTCGCCGCGTCCGCCATCTGTCCCGCCTCCTCGCCGCCGACCACCGGCGGTGCGGCCAGGGTTCCACGGCGGTACCCGCGGCGGTGCGGTGTCACCCGCTGTGTCACCCTCGGCGCTGTCGGAGGCGCAGCCCTCGGATCACCAGCCCATCGTGCCGGGCGACCCCTTGAAGGGACCGACCACGCGGGACGTGATCCAGCCGCCGTAGAAGTCCCCCGGCTGGGGCTGCACGCTCTCGCCGTCGACCGTGCACGAGTCCATCCGCCCCGGGTAGAGCGCCACCGTGCCGCGGAGCGCCTCGAAGCCGGGCGCCGGCTCCGGGTAGGTCCAGCCGGCGCCCTCGGCCACAGCTCCTGAACCGCCCCGCACGGTGAGGTACGCCGCCGCCCCCTTGAACTCGCAGTAGCTGCGACCCGGCGCCGGTTCGAGCGCTTCCGCAGCGAAGGACGCGAGAGGGAGGTAGTAGACGGGTGGATGACTCGTCTCGAGCACACGGAGCGACGCCCGGGTCTCGGCGACGACGACGCCGCCCAGCCGGACGACGACGTGCTCGGGGGTCGTCTCGACCCTCGGCGGTCGCGGATAGTCCCAGACGGATTCCTGGCCCTCGGCGGGCCGTACGCGCTTCATGCTGTTCACGCTACGCGTCGGCCGAAGCCCCGCGCCCGCTTCCCGGGAGACGCCCGGCCGGGCGTCGCGCGCCCGCTGATCGCCGCCGCCGAGCCGCTCGATCGCCGAGGTCGCGTAACGTCGTCCTTGCGCCGGACCCCCGAGACCGCCCGCAGAAGGATTCCAGAGTGCCCACCGAATGCATCCACGGCCTCGACATCGCGCTCTGCGACGTCTGCTCCCCCGCCAAGCTCCCCGAGCCCGTCGGCCGCGCCACTCGCGCACCCGCCCGCGTGCCCGGCACGTCCCGAGCGGCGACCGCGCGTGCCGCGGCCCGCGGAACGGCGCGTGAGAAGCCCCTGCCGAAGGTCGACATCGCGGCCCAGCGGATCTACCACGTGACCCACCTCGACAACCTCGAGGCGATCGTCGCCGCCGGCGCCATCCTCGCCGATGAGCTGCTCGACTCCCGTCCCGCCGTCGACGTCAGTGCACCGACCACTCGCGAGCACCGCCGTGCCGTGCAGGTCAAGGACGGCGTGAGCGTCGCGGGATTCGTCCCCTTCTTCCTTTCCCCCGATGCCGCCCTCTGGGCCGATCTGCGCGGAGAGCGCGTCGCGCCGCACTGGTCGCCGAGCGCTCAGGGCACGACGGCCTCGCAGTTCGTGGTCCTCGTGGGATCGCTCGCCTCCGCCCCCGTGCTGAGCGACGGCGACGCCTCCCACGTGCTCACCCGATTCACGGAGGGCGACGCGCTCGTCCGCACGTTCGCGCGACTGCTCGTCGACGAGCCGGCGCTGCGCAGTGCCGAGGCCCTGGTCCCCGAGCGCTTCCCGCTCGACGGCATAGCGACGGTCGGAGTCGCCTCGGTCGCGCGCGGAAGCGGGTCAAGGCACTGTTCGAGAGCGTCGACGCCTCGCCGAGGGTCGCCGTGTACCCGCCGTGGTTCCACCCGGTCGACGAGGAGGAGTGACCCGGAGCTAGTCGGCGTCGAGCAGGTCGAGTCGGTCGGCGAGGTAGCGGCGCAGGGGCATCAGGCCCTGATCGCCTAAACCCGCTGCCCAGCGCACGAGCACGTCACCGCCTCGCAGCACCAACGGCTCCTGGCCGCGCTCGAGCGCGGCCGCGTCGGTCGCGAGGCGACGCCAACCGTAGTTCACGATCTCGCCCTCGCGGAACGGTCCGTCGAACGCTGCGCGCCGGATCTCGCGGCGCGCCTCCTGCGACTCCGACTGGTTGTTGGCGTGCAGCGGAGCGACGGCCCGAGTGACCGAGCCCGTCGCGGCGAGCTCGCCGTCGTGCCCCAGCAGCACGACTCCGAGGCGCCAGGCGCGGGCGACCGGTGCCATCACGGGCTTCCTCCGGAAACCGAGGACGGGGCGCGGGGTACGCAGCTCGGCGAGAGCCTGATCCGCGACCCCTCGGGCCGACAGCTCGGCCGAGACCTCGCTCAGCAGCGACGCCAGGTCGAGGGCGGCCTGCTCGGCTCCGGGCATCGTCCCTCCTCGCCTCGTCCGACCAGCCTACGGGCGCCGCCGTCACCGGCCTCACCGCCGAGCACCGTTACGATCACCTGACGACACCGAGGAGGACGAGCGATGCGCGTCATCATGATGGGCCCGCCCGGCGTGGGCAAGGGCACCCAGGCGACGATCCTGGCCCGCGACCTGGGCGTGCCGGCGATCTCGACGGGCGAGCTGTTCCGCGCGCACGTGGCCGACGGCACGGAGCTGGGCCGGCGTCTGCGCTCTCTGGTCGAGGCCGGCGAGTACGTCCCCGATGAGGTGACGAACACCCTGGTCGCGGAGCGGCTCGACGAACCGGACGCGCACGAGGGCTTCATCCTCGACGGCTACCCGCGCACACTCGCGCAGGTGGACGAGCTCGAGCGGATGTTGCGGGAGCGCGGAGCCGAACTCTCCTGTGTCGTGATGCTGAGCGCCGATCCCGAGGTGGTCCTCTCACGCCTGCACACCCGCGCGGCGGACCAGGGCAGGGCCGACGACGATCCCGAGGTCGTCCGCACCCGGATCGCCGTCTACGAGCGTGAGACCGCCCCGCTCGAGCAGGTCTACACCGAGCGGGGCCTGCTCGTGCGCATCGACGGCTCGGCGACTCCGGAGGAGGTGGCCGAGAGGATCATCGCGGCGTGCCGGCCCGAATGAGCCGACCTGCCGCCACGGGAGGTCAGATCGCCGAGGCGAGGACCTCGTCGAGCGTGGCCGAGGCCTCCTCGTCGGTGCCCTTGAGAGCGAGCGAGAGCTCGGACACGAGGATCTGACGGGCCTTGAGGAGCATGCGCTTCTCACCGGCCGAGACCCCGCCGGCCTGCTCGCGGCGCCATAGGTCGCGGACGACCTCGCTGACGCGGTAGACGCTGCCGCTGGCCATCTTCTCCTGATTGGCCTTGAAGCGGCGCGACCAGTTGCTGGCCTCCTCGGCAACATCGCTGCGCAGGACGTCGTAGACGGCCTGAACGCCCGCGTCGTCGATGATCTCGCGCACGCCGACGAGCTCGGCGTTCTCGACGGGGAGGGTGATGGTGAGCTCGCTGGTGTGCACGTTCATCGTCATGAACGTCTTCTCGACGCCTTTGACCGAGCGCTTCTCGAGTCCCGTGATCGTCACCGCTCCGTGGTGGGGGTAGACCAGGGTCTCGCCGACCTCGAATGTCATCATGTCGTGCCTTTCATCGTGGGGCGTGGGGGGAGTGGGGAAGCAGGGGCCGCAGCGGCGCTTCGGCGAGCCAGGGCGGGAGGAGCGCCACCAGGTGGTCGACGATCTCCTCGTCGGTGCCGTCGAGCGAGCCGGCGAGCCAGGCTCCCGCTACGGCGAGCACCCCTCCCGCGGCGAAGGTCGCGGTGAGGTCGGTGTCGACCTCGGCGGGGACGTCGACCCGGCCGAGCACCTCGCGGTGCAGGGCGAGGGCGGTGCCGAGCACGGCGTCGTCGGAGGCGACGCGGGCAGAGGAACGGGCGCGCAGTCGGGCGTGGAAGGCGTGGCGGTCGACCAGGCGCTCGACCAGACGGGAGTATCCGCGCTGCAGAGCGTCGGCGCCCGTGCGGTCGGCGGAATCGGACTCGGTCACGTCGGCGACCACCAGGTCCTCGCGGAGCAGGGCGGAGGCGACTCCCGCCGCGTCGTCGAAGTGCGCGTAGAACGAGCTGCGGCTGATGCCGGCCTCGCGGACGATGTCGCTCACCGCGATGCCTTCTGCCCGATCCCCGTCGCTCTGCATGACGATGCGCTCGACTGCGTCGAACACGCGTCGCCGGGTGCGGCGGGCACGCGGATCGGCGGATCCCGGTGACGAGGGGGACTCCGCCGCGTGCATGGAGGCGAGGCGAGCGGAAGTCATCGACGGAAGCATACCACTTCCCGGACAGGTGTTCGAGAACGGCCGCTCAGGAGCTGCGAGCGGCCGTCTGCTCCAGACCGGCGATGCGGTCGAGGGCCGCCCGCTCGCTCGGCAGGACGCGACCGAGGTGACGCCGCAGGACCACGAAGAGGAGACGAGTGGCCGTGATCGCCGGCCACCACGGCCGCCGCAGACCGAGCAGGCGCCGCACCTCGGGGGTGAGCGAGGCGACAGCGCCGGCGAAGAGCAACGGATAGACCACGCCCGCCTCGCCGGGCAGCCGGATGTCACGGAGGAAGCCGACCGCCTCGCGAACCCGCTCATCGGGCTTCAGCTCGCCCGCGAAGCCGGCCAGCTGGGCCCGCAGCTCCGCCTCGGTCTCGGGCGGGTGCTCGACGCCGAGCAGACGTCCCGAGGCCGCCCATTCGCGGACGTAGGCATCCGGTCCGCCCGGGATCGCGCCTCCCCAGATCTTGTGCGCCCCGAGGAACGCCTCGGTGAAGGCGTCGTGCACCCAGAGCAGCAGCCGCGGGTCCTGGGCGGAGTAGGAGCGCTCGTGACCGTCGGCGTCGTCGTAGGAGCCGACGATCCGCTCATGGACGCCCGTGACCCAGCCGGCGGCGTCACGCGCGGCGGTCGTGTCGCCGAAGCTCGTCGTCAGCACCCAGCGCACGGTGTTGTCGAGGCGGCCCATCGGATCCTCGCGGTAGCGGGAGTGGTCGTGGACACCGGCCATCGCACCGGCGTGCAGGGTCTGCATCAGCAGAGCGCGCACCCCTGCGACCATCGTGGGCAGGCCGCCGTTGACTGCCCACACCGCACTCCCCGGTCCGAAGAGGCCCGCGTCCTCCCCCGTCTCGAGGGCGACGACCCAGTCGGCGCGGGGACGGGGTCGGCGGCGGCTCATCCGCTCAGTGTGCGCTCGGAGGCTGGGTCGCGGCTGGCGATCCGTCGGAGGGGTCGTCACTCGGCGAGGAGCTCCCGCAGGTCGCCTGCGGTCAGCGTCCGGGCGAAGAGCTCACCCTCGTCGAGGACCGCCGCGCTCAGCCGGCCCTTGCGCTCCTGGAGCCGAACGATCTTCTCCTCGATCGTGTCCTGAGCGATGAGGCGGTACACGTTGACCCGCCGCTCCTGACCGATGCGGTGGGCCCTGTCGACCGCCTGGGCCTCGGCCGCGGGGTTCCACCACGGATCGAGGATGAAGACGTGATCGGCCTCGGTGAGGGTCAGGCCCGTGCCGCCGGCCTTGAGGCTGATCAGGAAGACGGGTGCCGCTCCGGAGCGGAACTCGTCGATCACCCCGACCCGATCCCGCGTCGATCCGTCGAGCTGGACGAACGGGATCCCGCTCGCCCGCAGCCGCTCCCCCGCCCGCTCGAGGTAGGAGGTGAACGTGCTGAAGACGAGCGCTCGCCGTCCCTCGGCGAGGACGTCACCGAGCTGCTCGACCAGCGCCTCGAGCTTGGCGGACGGCACGTGCCGGTACGCCGGGTCGATGAGGGAGGCGTCGAGCGCCAGCAGGCGCAGCAGTGTGAGCGAGCGGAACACGGTGAAGCGCTGACGGTCGAGGTCGTCGACGAGGCCCAGCAGCTTGCGCCGCTCGCGCTGGAGGTAGCCGTCGTAGAGCACCCGATGGCTCGGGGCGAGCACGACCTCGACGGTCTGCTCCTGCTTCTCCGGCAGCTCCGGCGCCACCGCCTCCTTGGTGCGACGGAGGAGGAACGGGCGGAGTCGTCGGCGCAGACGTTCGACCCGGCGGCGCGCTCCCTCGGTGTGGGCGACGGTGCGACCCTCGGAGAGATCGGGCGAGGCGATGCCGACCGGCGCCTCCGCGTGCAGGATCGGCCGGGTGTACTCCTCGCGGAACCGTCGCAGCGGCGGGAGCAGACCGGGCGCCACCAGCGCCACCACCGCCCAGAGTTCGTCGAGGGAGTTCTCGAGCGGGGTGCCGGTGAGAGCGAGGGTGACGGGCGCCCCGACTCCGCGAGCGGCGCGATGCGTCTCTGAGGCGGGGTTCTTCACGAACTGGGCCTCGTCGAGGATGAGAGCCGACCATGTCCGCGATGCCCACCGCTCGCCGCCGAGCCGGAGAACGGCGTAGCTGGTGAGCACCACGTCGGCGTCGGCCGGCACGGCCTCGAGCGAGCCCTCGCGGGAGCTGCGGACGATGTGCACTCGCAGGCTCGGCGCGAAGCGCTCGGCCTCCGAGCGCCAACCCGGCACGACCGACGTCGGCGCCACGACCAGGAACGGCGCGCGGCGCTCCCCCGTGCGACGCGCCTCCTCGACCGCCTCGAGCATCATCGCCAGCGCCTGCAGGGTCTTGCCCAGGCCCATGTCGTCGGCGAGGATCCCGCCCAGACCGCTGCGGAGGCGGTGCACCAGCCAGGCGTACCCCACGCGCTGATAGGGCCGAAGGCCGGTGCGGAGACCTGCCGGCGGCTCCACCTCGGTCGGCGAGCCCGCCGCCAGCGCGGACGCGAGAACATCACGCCACGCGTCGGAGGCGATGCTCTCGTCGGCCAGCTCCTCCAGCTCGTTCCAGAGCGCGGTCTGGTGACGGCCGAGCCGGGGGCCCGTCTCCCACTCGCCGAGCTCGTCGGCGCGGGTCAGCAGCTCGCGCAGGCGGTCGAGGCCGGGGTGGGCGAGCGAGAGGTAGGAGTGGTCGACGAGGCGGATGCGGTCGCCGCCGGACGACAGGGCTCGGAACAGAGGGAGGAAGGGCACGGTCGCGTCGCCGATCGTGACGACCACCCCGAGGTCGAACCAGTCGGCGCTCTCGGTGTCCACAGCCGTGACGGTCATCGTGAGCGGTCCGTTCAGGAGGCGGTAGTCGGGAGCCACGCCCTCGCGCTCCACCCGCACTCCGCCGACACCCTCGAGCACCGGCAGCTGCTCGACCACGAACACCGCGGCCTCGGCTCCCCGCAGGACGGCGCTCGACCCCGGCTCCGGGACGAGCGCGGACCCGGCCTCGGCGAGCACAGAGCGCGCCCTGAGCAGGACGGCGCGCTCGTGGGCCGCGTCGGCGGTGCCGTCGATCTCGCCGGCGCGATCGGGGGATCGCCGCCAGTGCCAGTCGACCCGCACGTCCCGCCGGGGCTCGAACGAGACGGTGCACACCAGTCGGGGCGGCTCGGGCTGGTCGAGCGCGGGCGCCACCCCTTCGTCGCGCAGCGCCACCCGGCTTCGCAGCGCGGAAGGTGCTCGCGGACGAACTCGACGACGTCGTGCGCGGGCACCACCGTGCTGCCGGGGTGATCGAGCAGCCTCAGCTCCTCGTCGCCGAAGGGCAGGGGAGCCGGTGCCAGCACGAGCGACGAGGGATCGTCCGACGTGACGGCGTAGATCCCGTGCCGGGCGATCGGGCGAGCGGACTCGAGCGGATGCTCGGCGCCGTCGATCCGCAGGACGGGCCGCAGGTGCAGCGCGCCCTCCTCCTCGGACACGGTCATCGCGAGGCGGGCGTCGCCCGCGAGCCGGACGGTGCCCTTCTCGGGTGCAAGGAGGGGGATCGCGGCCGCGTGGGCGTGCTCGAGCAGCTGCCAGAGCAGCGGGCTCTCGTAGTCGTCGAGGTGGATCCAGTCCGGATCCTGGCCGAGGTGGACGGTCCGGGTGGCGCGGTGCAGCGCTGCGAATTCGGCGAACCAGCGCTGATGCTCGGGATCGAGCGCGAGCCGGTGGGTCTGGAAGTTCAGCGACTTCCAGGTGAGCGTGCTGCGGTTCCACGCCCCGCCCCTCCCCCGCACCACCGGGCGCGTCGCGAGCCGGTACTCCCGCCGCTCGTCGGGGTCATAGCCCTTCGCGCTGATGCGCTCGCTCGCAGGGGCCCGCCACGGATCGTCGGCGCGACGCACCAGCCGCCGCAGCTCGAACTGCAGGCCGATCGGCGTCAGCACCGGAGCGGCCTCGCCCTCGAGGGAGCCGCTGAGCTCGGCGACGCGGGCACGCCACGGAGCAGAGGGCGTCTCGGAGGGCATCGCACCATCGTGCCACGCACCCCCGACACGCTCGCCGAGCGCCCGCGCGATCCGGGTGACGGGCAGAATCGGAGCATGAGCAGCAGCGACTCCCCCGAGCCCACCGTTCTCACCGTCGGCAGCGAGAGCCTGCGCATCGCGCTGACGACAGCCGGTGCCGAGATGACGTCCCTCCGGGACGGCGAGGGCCGTGAGTACCTCTGGCAGGCCGGCCCAGAGTGGCGCCGCCACGCCCCGGTGCTGTTCCCGATCATCGGCCGGCTGCCGAACGACACGCTCCACCACGAGGGGCTCGACTACCCGATGGGCCAGCACGGCATCGCTCGCGATCGGGTCTTCGAGCTCGCGGGAGTCTCGGCCGACGAGGCCGTCTTCCGTCTGCGGAGCGACCAGGACACCCGTGCGGTGTTCCCCTTCGACTGGACTCTCCTGATCGCGTACGCCGTCACCGGTGCGACCGTGCGGATCACTCAGACCGTCGAGAACCGCGGCGCGGGCCCGCTCGGAGTGTCGGTGGGCAACCACCCGGCCTTCGCGCTGCCGCTGCCGGCGGCACGCGGCGAGCACCGCATCCGCTTCGCGCAGCCCGAGCCGGAGGGGTTCCGTCGCGCGCCGGAGAACCTGCTGCTGGAGCAGCGTCACCCGGCGCCGCTCGAGAACGGTGCGCTGAGGGTCGACGACACGCACTTCGAGCAGGGCGTCATGATCTTCGACGAGTCGCGCCGCCGCTCGCTCCGTCTCGAGGCCGAGGGAGCCGCTCGCTCGGTCGAGGTCGACACGGGCGACTTCGATGTGGTGGGCGTGTGGAAGCCGGTCGGCGCCCCCTTCGTCTGCCTCGAGCCCTGGCGCGGCGTGCCGACGCCGGAGGGCTGGGACGGCGACATCGTCGACAAGCCGCGGCAGCTCGTCCTGGGCGCCGGCGAGCAGCGTTCCCTCTCCTACAGCATCGCGCTGGTCTGACGCTCCTCGCGCTGGATCTGCGCGTCGAGCAGTTCGAAGCGCCGGATGATCAGCCCCTCGCGGGTCGCCCACGGGCAGATCACCAGCGTCTCGACGCCGAGGGCGTCCATCGCCGCCTCGGCCACCAGCGCACCGGCGAGCAGCTGTGGCGCCCGCAGGGCCGAGACGCCCGGTAGGGCCGACCGGTCGGCGGCGCTGATGGCGGCGAGCCGCGAGGACCACAGGCGCAGGTCGACCAGGTGCAGCTCCCGGCGCACCAGCGGTCCCGCTGCACTCGGTGCAGCACCTGTGATCCGCGCGAGCGAGCGGAAGGTCTTGGAGGTGCCCGCGACGAGGTCGGGACGGCCGAGGGAGAGGAAGGCGCGCACCGGCTCCGCGAGCAGCTCGCGGGCGTGACGGCGAGCTGCCTTGACGCTGGTGGCGGAGGCGGGATCGCCGACCAGCAGGTCGCGGGTCACGCGCCCAGCACCCAGCGGCACCGAGACTGCGAGCTCGGGCACTTCGTCGACCCCCTCGCCAGCTCGAACGAACCCCCGCCGATGTCGAGCCCGAGTATCGAGCCCGCCCCCAGCCGAACCAGCGGCGCACGGCGAGGAACGTGGCCGACGCCTCCGCCTCCCCGCCGAGCTCCTGCAGGTGAACCCCGGTCTCGGCGCGCACCCGCTCGAGGACCGCCGCGCCGTTCCCGGCCTCCCGGACCGCGGAGGTGGCGAAGGCGAGCAGGTCCTCCGCGCGGTGCTCGCGGGCGACCTCGGCGGCCTCGGCGACGAACGAGATCAGCTCGCGCTGGCCCTGCTCGGTGATGTCGCCGGCCGTATCCAGGTGGGCGACGAGCGCGAGGCTGCGCTTGTGCGAGCGGTAGGGCACCGGGCGGGCTCCGGGATGCGCGTCGACGAGGAGCAGGTGGACCGTGTTGGAGCCGATGTCGAGTACGCCGAGTCGCATCCGACCACCGTATCCGGCTGAGGAGGGCCGGCTCGTCACCGCGCTCCCGCGGACGACGGAGGGCCCGGCCGCCGAGGCGACCGGACCCTCCGGGGTGTTGGACTCAGTGGTCCCAGTTCTCGACCTTGTCGGCTGAGCTCGAAGAGCCGACGATGTGCACCCGCATGTCGTTGGTGGTGCCTGCGCGCCCGGGGGGCGATCCGGAGACGACGACGACGGTCTCGCCGGGTTCGGCGAGGCCCTCGCGGAGCAGGACCGCGTCGACCTGGGCGAACATCGCGTCGGTGTGGTTCACCCGCGGGGTGACGAACGATTGCACTCCCCAGTTCAGAGCCATCCGGCGACGGACAGCCGGCTCCGGAGTGAAACCGATGATCGGGATGCCGTGGCGCAGGCGCGTCATGCGGCGCACGGAATCGCCGGACTCCGTGAAGACGCAGAGGAATTTGGCCTCGACGAACTCGGCGACCTCGGCGGCGGCCAGCGTGACCGATCCGCCCTGGGTGCGAGGCTTGCTGCCGAGCGGAGGGATGCGCTCGAGGCCGTGCTCCTCGGTGGACTCGACGATGCGGGCCATGGTCTGGACGGTGACGACCGGCCAGGCCCCGACGCTGGTCTCGCCCGAGAGCATCACGGCATCGGCGCCGTCGAGGATGGCGTTCGCGACGTCGGAGGCCTCGGCGCGCGTGGGGCGCGGGCTCTCGATCATCGACTCGAGCATCTGCGTCGCGACGATGACCGGCTTCGCCCAGCGACGGGCGAGCTCCACCGCGTGCTTCTGCACGATCGGCACCGCCTCGAGGGGCAGTTCGACACCGAGGTCGCCGCGGGCGACCATGATGCCGTCGAAGACGTCGATGATCTCCTGCAGGTTGTCGACCGCCTGCGGCTTCTCGATCTTGGCGATGACCGGAGCCTTGCGGCCCTCCTCCGCCATGATCTCGTGCACGCGCGTGATGTCGCTCGCGTTGCGCACGAACGAGAGCGCGATGATGTCGGCGCCGAGGCGGATCGCCCAGCGGAGGTCGTCCTCGTCCTTCTGCGAGAGGGCGGGGACGTTGACCGCGACTCCGGGCAGGTTGATGCCCTTGTTGTTCGAGACGTTGCCGGGCACGACGACCTCGGTGACCACGCGCTGGCCCTCGACGGAGGTGACGCGGACAGCGACCTTGCCGTCGTCGATGAGCAGCATGTCGCCCGGGTTCACGTCGTCCGGGAGGCCCTTGAACGTGGTGCCCGACAGCTCCTTGGTGCCGAGGACGTCCTCGGTGGTGATGGTGAAGACGTCGCCCTCGGCGAGGGCGTACGGCCCGCCCTCGAACTTGCCGAGGCGGATCTTGGGACCCTGCAGGTCGACCAGGACAGCGACCGCGCGACCGGCGTCGTCCGCCGCCTTGCGCACCGTGCGGTAGACGCCCTCGTGGACGTCGTAACTGCCGTGGCTGAGGTTCATGCGGGCCACGTCCACACCGGCGTCGATGATCGCACGAATGGTCTCGTACGACGACGTTGCCGGGCCGAGGGTGGCGACGATTTTCGCTCGTCTCATTGAGGGGGTGCTCCGTTGTTCTGCGCTCGGGGGCGCGTCGTTAGCGGGGAGGGTGAGCTGATTGCTGGCGGGGCGAGACTACCGCGTCCGCGTGGCTAGAGCGTGAAGCCGCGGTCGCCAGGGCGCACCGGCGCGGGCAGCTGAGTGGTGCCCTCCAGGTAGCGGTCGACCTCGGCGGCCACGGAGCGGCCCTCCGCGATCGCCCAGACGATCAGGGACTGCCCTCGACCGGCGTCGCCGGCCACGAACACGCCGGGAACGCTCGTCTCGAAGGCCTCGCCGCGCGCGACGTTGCCGCGCTCGGTGAAGGGCACCTCGAGCTGGCTGCCGAGGTGGTCCGACTCCGGTCCGGTGAAGCCCAGCGCCAGGAGCACCAGGTCGGCCGGGATCTCGCGCTCGGTTCCCGCCTTGGGGACGCGGCGTCCATCGAGATACTCGGTCTCGGCCACGCGAACGGCGCGGACCTCGCCGACCTCGTTCGCGAGGAACTCCACCGTGGAGGCCAGGAAGACTCGCTCCCCGCCCTCCTCGTGCGCGCTCGAGACCTCGAAGACCGTCGGATCCATCGGCCAGGGCTGGCTGTCGGGACGGCGCGAGGGGGGCTGCTGACCGATCGCGAGGTTCGTGACCGAGGCGGCCTTCTGGCGGTGCGCGGTGCCGATGCAGTCGGCACCGGTGTCGCCTCCGCCCAGGACAACGACGTGCTTGCCCTCGGCCGAGATCTGCTCGAAGACGCGGTCGCCCGCGATCGCATGGTTGGACTGCACGAGGTACTCCATGGCGAAGTGCACCCCCGCGAGGTCGCGGCCCGGGATGGGCAGATCGCGCGGCACCAGGGCGCCCGTAGCGATCACGACGGCGTCGTAGCGCGCACGCAGGTCGTCCCAGGTGATGTCCTTGCCGATGTCGACACCGGCGCGGAACCGGGTCCCCTCCGCCTTCATCTGGTTCAGACGCAACTCGAGGTGCTTCTTCTCCATCTTGAAGTCCGGGATGCCGTAGCGCAGGAGCCCGCCGATGCGGTCGTCACGCTCGTAGACGGCGACGGTGTGCCCGGCGCGGGTCAACTGCTGCGCGGCCGCAAGCCCTGCGGGGCCGGAGCCGACGACGGCCACGGTCTTCCCGGTGAGGCGTTCGGGCGGGTGCGGCTGGACCCAATCGTTGCCGAAGGCCTGATCGATGATCGAGACCTCGATCTGCTTGATCGTGACGGCCGGCTGATTGATGCCGAGCACGCACGACGACTCGCACGGAGCCGGGCAGAGCCGACCCGTGAACTCCGGGAAGTTGTTCGTCGCGTGCAGGCGCTCGATGGCCTGGCGGCCCTCGCCGCGCCACATCAGGTCGTTCCACTCGGGAATCAGGTTCCCGAGCGGGCAGCCCTTGTGGCAAAACGGGATGCCGCAGTCCATGCAGCGTCCCGCCTGCCGGCGCAGCACAGCGGAGTCGCCCTGCTCGTAGACCTCTTTCCAGTCCATCAGGCGAACGGACACGGGACGCCGCTGGGGCAGCTCCCGGTCCTGCACCTTCAGGAACCCCTTGGGATCAGCCACCGGTCACCTCCAGAATCCGTCCCCAGACGACGTCGCCGTCAGGATCGAGCCCCTCCTTCGCCGCCGATGCACGCGTCGCGAGCACCGCAGCGAAGTCGCGGGGCAGTACCTTGACGAAACGCGAGACGGTTCCGTCGATGTCGTCGAGCATCCCCTGAGCCAGGAGCGACCCGGTCTCGACCACGTGCCGCTCGAGCAGGTCGCGCAGGATCTCCACGTCGGCGCTGCCGAGCTCGGAGAGCGTGAGCTCGCCGGACGCGAGCGCCTCGCGGTTGACGAGCTCACGACGCAGGCCGTGGATGTAAGCGGTCCCACCCGACATCCCCGCGCCGAGGTTGCGCCCCGTCTCGCCGAGGATCACCGCGAGGCCGCCGGTCATGTACTCGAGCGCATGGTCGCCCACACCCTCCACGACGGCCGTCGCGCCGGAGTTACGGACCAGGAAGCGCTCGCCGACCATGCCGCGCAGGAACATCGTGCCCTGCGTCGCGCCGTAGCCGATGACATTGCCGGCGATGACGTTCGCGGAGGCGTCGAACGTGCTGCGACGGTCGGGCCGCACCACGATCTGGCCGCCCGAGAGCCCCTTGCCCACGTAGTCGTTGGAGTCCCCCTCGAGGCGCAGCGTGATGCCGGCCGGCAGGAAGCTCCGAACGACTGCCCAGCCGACCCGTGCAGCGAGACGACGATGGAGTCGGCCGGCAGGCCGTTCTCGCCATAGCGGACGGTGACCTCGTGGCCGAGCATCGTGCCGACCGCGCGCTCGGTGTTCTTGATCTCGCGCTCGATGGAGACGGTGCCGCGGTGGTCGAGGACGTTCGCGGCGAGACGGATGAGCTCGTTGTCGAAGTGGTGCTCGAGCTCGTGCTTCTGCTGCCGGGCGTTGCGGCGGGGCTCCTCCTCGGAGAAATCGGGGCCGACGAGGATCGGTGTCAGGTCGAGTCCACTCGCCTTCCAGTGCTCGACGGCGCGGTTCACGTCGAGCAGCTCGCGGCGGCCGACGATCTCGTCGAGGCTGCGGTAGCCGAGCTGAGCGAGGTACTCGCGCACCTCCTGGGCGATGAACTCGAAGAAGTTGACGACGAACTCGGGCTTGCCGGTGAAGCGCTTGCGCAGCTCCGGGTTCTGCGTCGCGACTCCGACCGGGCAGGTGTCGAGGTGGCAGACCCGCATCATGATGCAGCCCTCGACGATCAGCGGAGCGGTGGCGAAGCCGAACTCCTCCGCACCCAGCAGCGCCCCGATGACGACGTCGCGGCCGGTCTTCATCTGGCCGTCGACCTGCACGACCACGCGGTCGCGCATGCCGTTGAGCATGAGGGTCTGCTGGGTCTCGGCCAGCCCGAGCTCCCACGGCGTGCCCGCGTGCTTGAGAGAGTTGACGGGGCTCGCGCCCGTTCCGCCGTCGTGACCCGAGACGAGGATGACGTCGGCCAGAGCCTTCGCGGTGCCCGCGGCGACCGCTCCGATACCCGACTGGCTGACCAGCTTGGCGTGGATGCGGGCCGAGGGGTTCGCGCGCTTGAGGTCGAAGATCAGCTGCTTGAGGTCCTCGATCGAGTAGATGTCGTGGTGCGGGGGCGGCGAGATCAGTCCGACTCCCGCAGTCGCATGGCGGGTGCGGGCGATCCACGGGTACACCTTCGTCGGCGGCAGCTGACCGCCCTCGCCGGGTTTGGCGCCCTGGGCGAGCTTGATCTGGATGTCGTCGGCGTGGGTCAGGTACATGCTCGTGACTCCGAAGCGCCCCGAGGCGACCTGCTTGATCGCGGACCGGCGCTCGGGGTCGAGCAGCCGCTCCGTGTCCTCTCCGCCCTCGCCGGTGTTCGACTTGGCGCCGAGGCGGTTCATCGCGATCGCAAGAGTCTCGTGGGCCTCGGGCGAGATGGAGCCGTAGCTCATCGCTCCCGTGGAGAAGCGCTTGACGATCGCCTCGACCGGCTCGACCTCGTCGATCGGGATCGGCGTGCGTCCAGCGGTGTCGAGCGCGAACATGCCGCGGAGGGTCATCAGCGCGCTGGACTGGTCGTCGATCATCGAGGTGTACTCACGGAAGATGTCGTAACGACGGTTCCGCGTGGAGTGCTGCAGACGGAACACCGTGTCCGGGTTGAACAGGTGCGGTGCGCCGTCGCGGCGCCACTGGTACTCGCCGCCGACCGCGAGACGCTCGTGCGCGACCACGGCGCCATCCTCCGGGTAGGCAGCGCGATGGCGCGCGGCGTTCTCCTCGGCGACGACGTCCATCCCGATGCCGCCGAGCTTCGAGACCGTCCCGGTGAAGTACTGGTCGACGAACTCCTGGCTGAGACCCACGGCCTCGAACGTCTGCGCTCCGGCGTAGCTCGACACGGTCGAGATGCCCATCTTCGACATGATCTTGAGCACGCCCTTGCCGAGTGCCTTGATCACATTCTTGACGGCCTTCTCGGGAGAGAGGTCCGAGATCATGCCACTGCGCACCAACTGCTCGCACGTCTCCATCGCGAGGTAGGGGTTCACCGCGGAGGCGCCGTAGCCGATCAGGGTGGCGACGTGGTGCACCTCGCGGACGTCGCCGGCCTCCACCACGAGCCCCACGCGCATCCGGTTCTCGGTGCGGATGAGGTGGTGGTGCACGGCCGCGAGCATCAGCAGCGAGGGGATGGGCGCGAGGTCCTTGGTCGAGTCGCGGTCCGACAGCACGAGGAACTGTGCTCCGGCGGCGATCGCCTCGTCGGCCTCGTCGCACATCGCGTCGATCCGCTCCTGCATCGCGCGGGGGCCCGCGTCGACGCGGTAGAGGCCGCGGATCGTCGTGGTGATGTGGCTCAGCGGGCGCGGAGCGATGTGCTGGATCTTCGCCAGCTCGTCGTTGTCGATCACCGGGAAGTCGAGCACCACCTGGCGCGCGTGCTCGGCTCCGGCCGAGAGCAGGTTGCGCTCCGGGCCGAGACCGAGGCGGAGCGATGTGACGACCTCCTCGCGGATCGAGTCGAGCGGCGGGTTGGTGACCTGCGCGAACGCCTGGGTGAAATAGTCGAACAGGAGGCGGGGGCGCTGGGAGAGCACCGCCACCGGGGTGTCCGACCCCATGGCGCCGAGCGGCTCTGCGCCCGCGCGGGCCATCGGCAGCAGCAGGACGCGGACCTCCTCCTCCGTGTAGCCGAAGGTGCGCTGGCGGCGGTTGACCGAGGCGGGCGTGTGCACGATGTGCTCGCGCTCCGGCAGGTCCTTGAGGTTGATGCGGCCGTTCTCGAGCCACTCCTCGAACGGACCGGACTCGGCGAGCTGCCCCTTGATCTCCTCGTCCTCGACGATGCGACCCTGCTCGGTGTCGACCAGGAACATGCGGCCGGGCTGGAGGCGTCCCTTGCGGACCACCTTCGCCGGGTCGATGTCGAGCACGCCGATCTCGCTCGCGAGGACGACGAGTCCGTCGTCGGTGACGACGTAGCGGCCCGGGCGGAGCCCGTTGCGGTCGAGCGTGGCACCCACGAGCACGCCGTCGGTGAATCCGATCGCAGCAGGACCGTCCCACGGCTCCATGAGCATCGAGTGGTACTCGTAGAACGCGCGGCGCTTGGCGTCGAGCGCTCCGCCCTGGTTCTCCCAGGCCTCGGGAACCATCATCATCACCGCGTGCGGGAGCGAGCGGCCGGCCAGGTTGAGCAGCTCGACGGTCTCGTCGAACGACGCGGAGTCGCTGCGGCCGGGCGAGACGATCGGGAGCAGCGGCGCGAGGTCGCCCAGCTCACGGCTCTTCAACTGCGATTGGCGGGCGCGCATCCAGTTGCGGTTGCCCTGCACGGTGTTGATCTCGCCGTTGTGGGCGATCATCCGGAACGGCTGGGCGAGCGGCCAGGACGGGAAGGTGTTGGTCGAGTAGCGCGAGTGCACGACCGCGAGCTTCGAGGCGAAGCGCTCGTCGGAGAGATCGGGGTAGAACGGCTCCAGCTGCAGCGTCGTCACCATGCCCTTGTAGACGAGCGTGCGGCTCGACAGCGACATGAAGTACACCTCGAGCTCGCGCTCGACGCGCTTGCGGAGGCGGAAGGTCAGGCGGTCCAGGCGGACGGCGGCCAGCGGCACCCCGTTCTCGTCCGTCAGCTCGCTCGTGACGTAGAGCTGCTCGATCGCCGGCATCGCGGCCCGGGCGAGGGTGCCGATCTCGTCGGGCTGCACAGGCACGGACCGCCAGCCGAGCACCGTGAGGCTCTCCTCGCGGGCGATCTCGGCGATCGTCGTCTTCACCCGCTCGCGGGCGAAGAGGTCGACGGGCAGGAAGGCGTTGCCGACCGCGTACTGCCCCACGGGAGGCAGCTCCGCCGGAGCGACCGCGCGGAGGAACTCGTCGGGGATCTGCGTGACGATGCCGGCACCGTCGCCGGTCCCCGCGTCGGAGCCGACGGCACCGCGGTGCTCGAGGTTGCGCAGCGCGTTGAGCGCGGAGTCGATGATGTCGTGGCCTGCGGTGCCGCGCATGGTGGCGACCATCGCGAGACCGCACGCGTCCTTCTCTGCGGCCGGGTCATACATCCCCCGGGCCGACGGCGCGCCGAGGAAAGGCACGACGGGGACCTGGGGCGAGGGCTGGGCGGAGGCCATGGGAACCGTCCTCACGGGGGTGATGGCTGATCGGGACGTCGCTGGCCCGCGGAGGTGGAGGAGGGACGGCTCCCCGATCAGGAGGGCCGCGGGGTTCTGCCGCGGTGCGAGCGTCGCGCGCCGCCGGCGGTGCCTGCACGTCCGCTGATCCGCGGCAGCGCTCGTGGCTGCGCCGCGGTGGGGCGGTCGTGAGGGTGTCCGGCACCAGGCGGGCGATCGCGGAGTCTCCGCGACCTCCGTCAGGTGCGGGAGACCGTCGGCTTCTCGGCGTCGGTGCCGGAAGCAGGGGTGGTGGTGCCGTCGGAGTCTGACTCGACGTCCTCGAATTCTATCCCAGCGGGAGCCGGCGTCCACTCCCGACCCGGCCGGTACGCCGAGGGTTCGGCTCCCGGGTGCTCGCGCTTCTGGATGACGACCAGCACGAGTCCGATGACGACGGCGAGCAGGGCGGCCCAGACATTCGTGCGGATGCCCCAGAAGAACTCGCTGGGGTCGATCCGGATCGACTCGAACCAGACACGGCCCACGCCGTACCAGATCAGGTACGCGGCGAAGACGGTGCCCCACTGCAGCCTGAGGCGGCGTTCGAGCAGCAGGATCACGGCGATCCCGACGACGTTCCAGACGACCTCGTAGAGGAACGTGGGGTGGAAGAGCGTGCCCGCGGGGAGGCCGACCGGGAACGCCGGGTTGGTGGTCTCGATCTCGAGACCCCACGGCAGGGTCGTCGGCAGGCCGAAGAGCTCGTGGTTGAACCAGTTTCCGATCCGGCCGAGCGCCTGAGCGGCGAGCAGGCCTGGCGCGAGAGCGTCGGCGAAGGTCCAGAAGCGGACACCGGTCCAGCGGCAGCCGATGAACGCGCCGACAGCGCCTCCGATCAGACCGCCGAAGATCGCATTGCCACCGTTCCAGATGCGGATGACCTCCCACGGGTCGGCACCGTCGAAGAAGTAGTCGCCCGGGTGCGTGAGCACGTGGTAGACGCGCGCGCCGACGATGCCGAGCGGGACGGCCCAGATGATGATGTCGAGCACGACCCAGGGCTCGGCACCGCGACGCTTCAGGCGCTGGTTGGTCATGATCGTCGCCACGATGATCCCCGCGAGGATGCACAGCGCGTAGGTGTGGATCGCGAGCGTCCAGTTGCCGATCGTGAGGTCGTACTGACTCCACGCTTCGGGGGGGCTCGGGATGCTCAGCGGTACGGACACCGGTACTCGACCTTTCGAAGGAGGGGGTCCCCCGGGCACGGCTGGGCCGCTGCCCCGGTGGGCATCCCGATTGTAGCGGGAGGGGTCAGCGCCCGGAGCGCAGGCGCGTGCCCTCGGCGAGGCCGCGGGAGGTGTCGGCGACGGCGGCGACGCTCCGGACGCGAGGGCGCGCACGAGAGCGGAGCCGACGATCGCGCCGTCGGCGTACGCGAGGATCTCGGCGACCTGCTCCCCCGTCGAGATGCCGAGGCCGACGCAGGCGCTCTCGGAACCGGCGGCCCGGAGGCGGTCGACGAGCGTGCGCGCGGCCGAGTCGACGTCGGTACGGGCGCCGGTGATGCCCATGGTGGACACCGCGTAGACGAAGCCGCGACTCGAGTCGACGGCCTGGCGCAGGCGCGCATCGGTCGAGGAGGGGGCGGCGAGGAACACGCGATCGAGCCCGAGCCGCTCCGAGACGGCGAGCCACTCGGCGCCCTCGTCCGGGATGAGGTCGGGAGTGATCAGTCCGGATCCGCCGGCCTCGGCGAGGTCGGTCGCGAAACGCTCGACGCCGTACTGGAGGACCGGGTTGTAGTAGGTCATCACCAGAACCGGCACGTCGACGCGCGCCCGGATCTCGCGAACCGCCTCGAAGCCGTGGCGCAGACGGAAGCCGTTCGCGATCGCCGCCTGGGTCGCCTCCTGGATCACGGGGCCGTCCATCACCGGATCGGAGTACGGCAGGCCCAGCTCGATCGCGTCGACGCCGTTCTCGGCCATCGCCACCGCGGCGTCGATGCTGGTGGGCAGGTCCGGGAACCCGACGGGCAGGTAGCCGATCAGCGCTCCCGCCGCCTCGGCGTTGCGCCGTCGGACGGTCTCGGCGACGCTCGGTCCGCGGCCGCTCACGACTGCACCGCGCCCTGGTCCATCAGGCCGAAGTAGTGGGCGGCCGTCGTCATGTCCTTATCGCCGCGACCGGACAGGTTCACCAGGATGGTCGCCTCCGGACCGAGCTCTCGACCGAGCTCGAGCGTGCCGGCCAGAGCGTGAGCGGACTCGATTGCGGGGATGATCCCCTCGGTCCGGCTGAGCAGCATCAGCGCGTCCATCGCCGCGGAGTCGGTGACCGCGCGGTAGTCGGCGCGGCCGATGCTGGCCAGCCAGGCGTGCTCGGGGCCGATCCCCGGGTAGTCGAGGCCGGCCGAGATCGAGTGCGACTCGACGGTCTGACCGTCCTCGTCCTGGAGCAGGAGCTGCGGGCCCCGTGCAGGACGCCGGGTCGGCCCTTGCTGATGGTCGCGGCGTGGCGCGGGGTCTCGATCCCGTCTCCGCCGGCCTCGAACCCGACGAGGCGCACCTCCGGGTCGTCGAGGAACGCGTGGAAGATGCCCATCGCGTTCGAGCCGCCGCCGACACAGGCCGTCACCGCGGTGGGCAGCGATCCGGTCAGCTCGAGGACCTGCTCGCGCGCCTCCTCGCCGATGATCTTCTGGAAGTCGCGCACGAGCGCCGGGAAAGGGTGCGGGCCCGCGACGGTGCCGAAGATGTAGTTGGTGGTGCCGACATTGGTGACCCAGTCGCGCATCGCGTCGTTGATCGCGTCCTTCAGGGTTCGCGAACCGGTGGTGACGGGGATGACCTCGGCACCGAGCAGGCGCATCCGGGCTACGTTCAGCGCCTGCCGCTCGGTGTCGACCTCGCCCATGTAGACGACGCAGTCGAGCCCGAAGAGCGCGGCGGCCGTCGCGGTGGCGACACCGTGCTGGCCCGCGCCGGTCTCGGCGATCACCCGGGTCTTGCCGATGCGCTTCGTGAGGAGCGCCTGGCCGAGCACGTTGTTGATCTTGTGCGAGCCGGTGTGGTTGAGGTCCTCGCGCTTGAGGATGATCCGGGCTCCGCCCGCGTGCTCGGCGAAACGCGGCACCTCGGTGATGATCGACGGGCGTCCGGTGTAGCTGCGGTGCAGCTCAGCGAGCTCGGCCGCGAACGCCGGGTCCGCCTTCGTGCGCTCGTACTCGGCGCTCAGTTCGTCGAGCGCCTCCACGAGCGACTCGGGGACGTAGCGCCCGCCGAACTCGCCGAAGTAGGGTCCGAGTTCGTCCCGGAGTGCCATGGGGTACCGCCTAACGGTGATCAGGAGGCCAGGAAACTGGCGAGGGTGGAGACGGGATCGCCCCCGGTGACGAGCGCCTCGCCCACGAGGACGACATCGGCGCCGGAGCGGCGGTAGTGGGCGACGTCGTCGGCCGAGAGGACGGCCGACTCCGCCACCTTCACCGCGTCGCCGGGGAAGCGCTCGGAGAGGCGACCGAAGAGGTCGCGGTCGAGCTGGAAGGTGGAGAGGTCGCGGGCGTTGACGCCGATGAGGCGCGCACCGAGATCGGCAGCGCGCTCGAGCTCGTCGGCCGAGTGGGTCTCGACGAGGGGGGTCATCCCCAGCTCGAGCACCAGCGCGTGCAGCTCGGCGAGCAGGGGCTGCTCGAGCGCCGCGACGATGAGCAGGACCAGGTCGGCGCCTGCGGCTCGGGCTTCGAGCACCTGATAGGGCTCGGCGATGAAGTCCTTGCGCAACACAGGGATCGCCACGCGCCCCCTGACCGCCTCGAGGTCGGCGAGGGACCCCTTGAAGCGGCGCTCCTCGGTGAGGACGCTGATCGCGCTCGCTCCCCCGAGCTCGTATTTCCCGGCCAGCTCGGCGGGGACGGGGATGTCGGCGAGTGCCCCGCGCGACGGGCTGGCGCGCTTAACCTCGGCGATGATCTTGACCCGTTCGGCCGAGGCCAGGGCCGCCAGCCCGTTGAGGGCGGGCGACTGGGCGAGAGCCCGACGCTCGACGGTCGCGAGCGGGACGCTCTCGCGGCGGCGGGCTGCGTCGGCGAGGGCTCCGGCGGTCAGATCGGCGAGCACCTAGGCGCGCGCCTTCGGGTTGGCCTTCGCGCCGTCGACGCCGTAGCCCGCCTTGGCCATGCCGATCCCCACGAGCAGGCCCACCACGACCAATCCGGCCGAGAGCCAGACCACCAGCGGCACGTCGAACCAGAACGCGATCGTGCCGATAGTGAACCCGGCCAGCATGATGACGACGGCCGTCCACGCTGCGGGCGAGTGGCCGTGATTGTCGTCGTCGTGCTCGGTGCTCATGGGTCTCCTCCTGGGGGGCATCGGGACCAGAGCAGTCTAGCGTGCGGGCTCAGCGGACCCGGTCCGGGGTGTGGCGCGGCGGCGGGACGCCGACGCCTCAGCGGGCGGACGTCGGATCATCACCGCGGGAGAGCTCGTCCCACGAGAGGACCGGATCGATGTCGCCGTCCTCCGTCTGCACGCGGGAGGCGCCCTGGCCGTAGCCGTCGGCCGGCTCGAACCGCGAAGCCCGCTTCGCCGCAGTGCCGGGCCAGCGGCGCACGGTGACCAGCACGCCGATACCGAGCACGGCCGTCGACACCCCGCAGAGCAGAGCGACGACCGGCCATGCCGTCGACGAGGACGAGGCGACCAGTGCCGCGACGGACTGCTCGCCGGCGATCGCCGTCGCGTCGGTGACGAGCGACGCACCCGCGCGGACCGGGTCGCCCAGCGCGGTCGCCGCCGCGAGGACGACCGAGCCGCCGAGGACCACCTGGAGCAGTCCCAGCACGA
>NZ_LIIN01000008.1 GCF_001634385.1 Rathayibacter tanaceti
CGAGAGCATCAGCGCGATGCTGACGCTGATGGGACGACCGCGACCGTCGCCAGCTGGGAGGAGCTGCGACGCGCCGGGAGGTTCGCGCGACCGCGAACCGTCTCGTCAACTTCGACGCGCCAACCTCCGCCGGTCGGCTCAGGCCGCCGTCGCGGCGTGCGCTCGCGTGGAGCGGGCGATGGAGATCCTTGGCGAGGATATCCCCGAGCACCTCCGCTACGCCGGGCGCCTCCGCCTCGCCCACCGCGACGCGAGCCTCGACGAACTCGGCCACCACGCCGACCCGCCGATGACGAAGGCGCCGTCGCCGGTCGCATCCGCCGCCTCCTCGCCATGGCCGACAAGCGTGCCTCCGACCTCGACATTCCGGGCACCGACGCGAACTTACCGGCCGAGTTGCACGACCTCTAGTCTGAGTCGCCGGCCCGTCCTGTCGGCGAATGCTGAGTGTCCCCTGGTCGAACGCGCGAGCGCTCCGAATGCGCGGGGTGCCTCTCGCTAGACTGGAAGGGTCGCTCAGGACACTCCCGGCCCTCTTTCTCCGCCTCGCGGAGGACGCCGAGACGCCGGCGGGTCGCACGGGAGCGACGACCACGAACAGGAGATCGCACATGGCTGACTACACGCTCGCCGAACTGCCCTACGACTACTCGGCCCTTGAGCCGAACATCAGTGGGCGGATCATGGAGCTCCACCACGACAAGCACCACGCGACGTACGTGACCGGGGCGAACACCGCCCTCGCCGCGCTGCAGGAGGCTCGCGACAGCGAGAACCTCGCGAACGTGAACAAGCTCCAGAAGGATCTGGCCTTCAACCTCGCCGGACACGTGAACCACACCGTGTTCTGGAACAACCTCTCGCCGGACGGCGGCGACAAGCCTGTCGGCGAGCTCGCCGCGGCCATCGACGACGGCTTCGGCTCGTTCGACAAGTTCCGCGCCCACTTCACCGCCTCGGCCCTGGGCATCCAGGGCTCCGGCTGGTCGATCCTCGCCTGGGACTCACTCGGAGAGAAGCTCATCATCGAGCAGCTTTACGACCACCAGGCAACCTCGCCGCGGCCACAGTGCCGGTGCTGCTGCTCGACATGTGGGAGCACGCCTTCTACCTCGACTACGTCAACGTGAAGGCCGACTACGTCAAGGCGTTCTGGAACATCGTGAACTGGGCCGACGTCTCCGCGCGCTTCGAGAAGGCCCGCGAGAAGACGTCGGGCCTGCTGCTACTGTCATAGCGATCTCGGAGTCCCGGGCCTCTGCGCCCGGGACGCCCGGGCCGGTTGACGCCGGCCCACTGCGATCAACACCCTCCACTGCACCGTCGAGGTGCCCTTCCTCATCAGGAGATATCTGTGTCCGTCAAGATCGGCATCAACGGCTTCGGTCGTATCGGCCGTAACTTCCTCCGTGCGGCCCTCGCCAAGGGCAGCGACCTCGAGATCGTCGCGGTCAACGACCTCACCGACAACAAGGCGCTCGCGCACCTCCTGAAGTACGACTCCATCACCGGACGCCTCGACGCGACGGTGGAGCTCGACGGCGACAAGATCGTCGTCAACGGCAAGCCGATCATCGTCCTCGAGGAGCGCGACCCGGCGAACCTCCCGTGGGGTGAGCTGGGCGTCGACGTCGTCATCGAGTCGACCGGCCGCTTCACCAAGTCGGAGGATGCGCGCAAGCACATCACCGCCGGCGCCAAGAAGGTCATCGTCTCGGCACCCGCCTCGGGCAGCGACGTCGCGACCATCGTCCTCGGCGTCAATGAGGGCACCTACGACCCCCAGGTTCACGACATCGTCTCGAACGCGTCCTGCACCACGAACTGTCTTGCGCCGCTCGCCAAGGTGCTGCTCGACAACTTCGGCATCGAGCGCGGCCTCATGACCACGGTCCACGCCTACACGGCCGACCAGAACCTGCAGGACGGCCCGCACAGCGACCTCCGTCGCGCGCGCGCCGCCGCGGTCAACATCATCCCGACCTCGACCGGTGCCGCCAAGGCGCTCGGCCTCGTCATTCCGGAGCTCGTCGGCAAGCTCGACGGCTACGCGCTGCGCGTCCCGGTCCCGACCGGCTCGATCACCGACCTCACCGTCGAGCTGACCACCCCGGCCACCGTCGAGGAGATCAACGCGGCGTACAAGGCCGCGGCCGAGGGCGATCTCAAGGGCATCCTCAAGTACACCGAGGACCCGATCGTCTCGAGCGACATCGTAACCGACCCGCACTCGTCGATCTTCGACTCCGGCCTCACCAAGGTCATCGGCAACCAGGTCAAGGTCGCCTCCTGGTACGACAACGAGTGGGGCTACTCCAATCGCCTCGTCGACGTCGCCGAGCTCGTCGCCGGCAAGCTCTAAGGGCTGCGCGCAGTGACGTTCCGCACTCTGGACTCGCTGGGCTCCCTCGCAGGCAAGCGGGTCGTCGTCCGCTGTGATCTGAACGTCCCGCTGAAGGACGGAACGATCACGGACGACGGCCGCGTGCGTGCGTCGGTGCCCACGCTCCAGCGTCTCGTTTCCGAGGGCGCGCGCGTCGTGGTCGTGAGCCACCTCGTCGCCCCGATGGGACGCCCGACGCGAAGTACAGCCTCGCTCCCGTCGCCACTCGCCTCGGCGAGCTGCTCGACTCTCCGGTGTCCTTCGCCGAGGACACCGTCGGCGACTCCGCCTCGGCCGCTGTCGACGCGCTCGAGGACGGACAGGTCGTCGTGCTCGAGAACCTGCGCTTCAACGCCGGCGAGACGAGCAAGGACGAGGCCGAGCGCCGCGGCTTCGCGGAGAAGCTCGCCGCCCATGGCGACGCGTTCGTCTCGGACGGCTTCGGTGTCGTGCATCGCAAGCAGGCCAGCGTCTACGAGCTCGCGCAGCTGCTTCCCAGCGCTGCCGGCACGCTGATCGCGGCCGAGCTCGAGGTGCTGGAGCGTCTCACGGAGAAGCCCGAGCGCCCATACACGGTCGTGCTCGGCGGCTCCAAGGTCTCGGACAAGCTCGGCGTGATCGAGCACCTACTGCCGAAGGTCGACTCGATCCTCATCGGTGGCGGGATGCTCTTCACCTTCCTCAAGGCTCAGGGGCACGAGGTCGGCGCCAGCCTCCTCGAGGCCGACCAGGTCGGCACGGTGCTGGGTTACCTGGCGAAGGCGAAGGAGCTCGGGGTCGAGATCGTGCTGCCGACCGATGTGGTCGTGGCCTCGACGTTCGGCGCCGACGCCGAGCACGAGGTCGCCGCGGCGGACGCGATCGAGGGCACGCCCTTCGGCGAGAAGGGCCTCGGCCTCGACATCGGACCGGACACCGCGAAGCGCTTCGCCGAGATCATCTCGCGTCGAAGACGGTGTTCTGGAACGGCCCCATGGGCGTTTTCGAGTTCGAGCCGTTCGCGTCCGGAACGAAGACCGTCGCGCAGGCCCTCACCGAGGTCGACGGGCTCAGCGTCGTCGGCGGAGGCGACTCCGCCGCCGCCGTTCGCGCCCTCGGCTTCGAGGACGACCAGTTCGGCCACATCTCGACGGGAGGCGGAGCGAGCCTCGAATTCCTCGAGGGTAAGCGCCTCCCCGGACTGGAGGTCCTCGGATGGTAGACACCGCATCGGCCCGCACCCCGCTCATCGCCGGCAACTGGAAGATGAACCTGGACCACCTCCAGGCCATCGCCTTCGTGCAGAAGCTCGCGTGGAGCCTGAAGGACGCCGACCACGACTTCGACTCCGTCGAGGTCGCTGTGTTCCCTCCCTTCACCGACCTCCGGCCGGTGCAGATCCTCGTCGATTCGGACAGGCTGCCGCTGAAGTACGGAGCGCAGGACCTTTCGAAGTTCGACAGCGGTGCCTACACCGGCGAGATCTCGGGGCAGTTCCTGAAGCAGCTCGATTGCGACTACGTGATCGTGGGTCACTCGGAGCGTCGGACGCTGCACGGCGAGACGGACGCGGACATCGCGGCCAAGTCGGCGGCGGCGCTGAAGCACGGCGTCGCTCCGATCATCTGCGTCGGCGAGACGGCGGAGGACCTCGAGAAGCACGGTCCCTCGGCCGTCCCGGTCGCGCAGCTGAAGGAAGCTCTCACAGGTCTCCCGACCGACGCCGACCTGGTCGTGGCGTACGAGCCGGTCTGGGCCATCGGCTCCGGTCAGGCGGCGACGCCCGAGCAGGCTCAGCAGGTCTGCAAGGCGCTGCGCGCAGTGGTGACCGAAGTCCTCGGCGCCGACACTGCTGCGGCGACCCGGATCCTCTACGGCGGTTCCGTGAAGTCCGGCAACATCGCCGGCTTCATGCGCGAGCCCGACGTCGACGGTGCCCTCGTCGGAGGTGCGAGCCTCCAAGTCGACGAGTTCGCGGCGATTGCGCGCTACCGCAACCACATCGGCGTCTGATCCTCGCCGCTGAAGGGGTGGGCCCGGAAGGGCTCACCCCTTCAGCGTTCAGCCGCCGGCAGCGGCGGACCAAGTAGGTCACGGTCGCCGGCTCGGCTATATACAGCGGCATGGACACGGGCGGACGGATTCCTCGGGGATTCGCAGGCGCCGTTATACTCGTCGGGGCGCGCAACGCGCCGGAACTTCGAAAGGTACCGCGTGGACATCCTCCAGGTCGTGCTCCAGGTCATCCTGGGCATCACGAGCCTCCTGCTCACCATGCTGATCCTGCTCCACAAGGGGCGTGGCGGCGGTCTCTCCGACATGTTCGGGGGCGGAGTCACCTCCAACCTCGGAGCCTCGGGCGTCGCGGAGCGCAACCTGAACCGCATCACGGTGATCCTCGGCCTCGTCTGGCTCGCCTGCATCGTGGTTCTGGGCCTCATCACCAAGTTCACTACCGGAGCATAGGGGTACACGCAATGGCATCAGGCGGCAGTGCAATCCGCGGTTCGCGCGTCGGCGCAGGACCGATGGGCGAACAGGACCGGGGCTTCCACGCGGAGCGGATCGCGATCTCGTACTGGGACGCTCTCGGCAATGAGACCGTGCGCCACTTCTCGGCGGCCCTCCCGGAGGACGAGATCCCCGAGGTGATCGACTCGCCGCAGTCCGGTCTCCCCGCGGGCCGTGACCGGGCCAATCCGCCCCAGGTCGCGAAGGCCGAACCCTACAAGACGCACCTCGCGTACGTGAAGGAGCGTCGTACCGAGGCCGAGGCTGCGCAGCTCCTCGAGGAGGCGCTCCAGCAGTTGCGTGCCCGTCGCGGCACCGCGACTCCCTCCTGAACCGCGCCGCTCCTGACAGGCAGAAAGCATCGCAACGCCGCAAGGCCCGCCCCCGAGAGAGGACGGGCCTTGCGGCGTTCCGAGCTCAGTAGCTCGGTGCGATAAGCGATTCGGGGACCTCTGCGGCCGCCTCCTGGTCGACGAAGAAGACCGTGCGCTTGCGCCCGAAGGCGCCCGAGGCGGGAACCTCGTTCGTGCTGGCACCGGCGAGGGCCAGCCCGAGGGCCGACGCCTTATCGGCCCCTGCGAGCACCATCCAGATCCGGTCGGACTGGTTGATGAGCGGCAGCGTGAGCGTGAGACGCTCGGGAGGCGGCTTGGGGGAGTTGCGGACGGCGAGCACGCCGGGCTGCGTCGAGCGGATCGCCGAGCGCTCGGGGAAGAGCGAGGCGATGTGGCCGTCGGGGCCCACCCCCAGGAAGGTGATATCGAAGCGCGGGTAGTCGCAGCCCTCGGTCGCATGCGCGCGCAGCTCCGCGTCGTAGGCGGCGGCCGCTGCATCGAGGTCGAGACCCTGGTCGGAGGCGGGATAGGCGTGCACGTTCCCGGACGGCACCTCGAGGACCTCGAACAGGTCGCCGGCCTGGACGTCGTTGCGGTCCTCGTGACCGCTCGGTACCCAGCGCTCGTCCCCCCACCAGAAGTGCACCCTGGTCCAGTCGACGTTCCCCGCGGCCGAGGAGCCCGCGATCTCCCTGAGGGTCGCTGCTCCCATCGTCCCGCCGGTGAGCACCACGTTGGCCGACCCCAGGTCGTCCAGGACGTCGATCGTCTTGGTCAAGAACCTGGCGGCCACCGAGCCGGCGAGTGTCTGCTTGTCGCGATGGACCAGAACGCGGCGTTCTGTGGTCATCTGGGGGTCTCCTTCGGGTTCGGCTGCCGATCGGCGGCGGTTCGGCTCCGTGTCGGGGGAGCAGGGGGCGGGCGCCCGTTTCCGGGCGCCCCGCCTCAGGAGGCGCTGGGGGCGTCGGCCTTCTCGGCGAGCATGTCGACACCACGCGAGATCACTTCACCGTACAGGCATCCGGGTCCAGGCGACGCAGCTCCTCCGCCAGGCAGTCCCGGAGGTTGCGGCGGGGGAGGGAGATGTCGTGCACCGGCTGGTCGGGCTGGGTGAGCGTCGCCACGTTGGGTACTGACCGCTCCAGCTCGATGACACCTGACTCGCGGATCAGCCGCACTCCGTGGATCCCGCTCGAGCCCGTCGCGCTGATGGTCAGCTCGTGGTCGACGGGGATGTCGAGCTCGAGCTGCAGCCACGCGGCGAGCAGGATCGTCGAGGGCGAATCGGGAGCCCCCGACACCTCGACGGCGGTGATCGCCTCGTAGGGCGGCTGGTCGAGTACCGCGGCGAGCTGTGCGCGCCAGAGGGTCAGTCGGGTCCAGGCGAAGTCGGTGTCGCCGGGGGCGTAAGTGGAGGCGAGGTGATGCAGCGCCTCCGCCGGGTTCGACTGAGCGGAAGCGTCGGTGATGCGCCGAGTGGCGATGCGGCCGATGGGCGACGCCGAGGCGTCCTCCGGCGCGCTGTTCGGCCACCAGGCCACCACGGGCGCATCGGGGAGCAGCAGTCCGGTGACCAGGCTCTCCTCGTCCTCGGCGGCGTCACCATAGGGGCGGAGCACGACGACCTCGCTCGCGCCGGCATCGCCTCCGACGCGGATCTGGGCGTCGACCCGGGCGGACGCGTCGACGGGCACGGTCGTCGTCCCGTCGTCCTTCGAGACCACGATGACGCGCATCGGGTGCTCGCGGGAGGCGTCGTTGGCGGCCTCGATCGCCTCCTCTTCGTGACCCCGCGAGGTCGCGATGATGAGGGTGAGCACGCGGCCGAGGGCGACGGCGCCACCCTCCTCACGGATCTTCACGAGGGTCTTCGAGACCTCGCTCGTCGTGGTGTCGGGCAGATCGACGATCATGGACGCCTCCAGGTACGGCCGTCACGGGCGAGGAGCTCGTCGGCGGATTCGGGGCCCCAGGTTCCGGGGCGGTATTGCTCGGGCTGGCCCTGTGTGGTCCAGAACTCCTCGATCGGGTCGAGGATCTTCCACGAGAGCTCGACCTCCTCGTGCCGCGGGAACAGCGGCGGCTCACCCAGGAGGACATCGAGGATCAGGCGCTCGTAGGCCTCGGGACTCGCCTCGGTGAACGCGTGCCCGTAGCCGAAGTCCATGGTCACGTCGCGCACCTGCATGCCGGCGCCGGGCACCTTCGAGCCGAATCGGATGGTGACGCCCTCGTCGGGCTGCACTCGGATCACGAGCGCGTTCTGCCCCAGCGAGGTGGTCTGGCTCTCGGCGAAAAGCTGCTGCGGAGCGCGCTTGAACACGACCGCGATCTCGGTGACGCGGCGGCCGAGGCGCTTGCCGGCTCGCAGGTAGAACGGGACCCCGGCCCAGCGGCGCGTGCCGATGTCGAGTCGCATGGCGGCGTACGTCTCGGTCGTCGAGGTGGGGCTCATGCCGTCCTCCTCGAGGAAGCCGAGGACCTTCTCGCCGCCCTGCCAGCCTCCCGAGTACTGACCGCGAGCGGTCGCGGTCGACAGATCGGCGGGGAGGCGGACCGCGGCGAGCACCTTCTCCTTCTCGGCGCGCAGGTCGGCGGCGTCGAACGAGATCGGCTCCTCCATCGCGGTCAGCGCGAGAAGCTGCAGCAGGTGGTTCTGGATGACGTCGCGCGCCGCTCCGATGCCGTCGTAGTAGCCCGCACGACCGCCCACACCGATGTCCTCGGCCATCGTGATCTGCACGTGGTCGACGTAGTTCGAGTTCCACAGCGGCTCATACATCATGTTCGCGAAGCGCAGCGCCAGGATGTTCTGGACCGTCTCCTTGCCCAGGTAGTGGTCGATCCGGAAGACGGAGTCGGGCGGGAAGACCGACTCGACGACGTCGTTGAGTTCGCGCGCGGTCGTGAGGTCGCTGCCGAAGGGCTTCTCGATGACGACGCGGCGCCACTGGCCCTCCTTCTGCTCGGCCAGGCCGGAGTTGCGGAGCTGCTCGGTGACCTGAGGGAAAGACTTCGGCGGGATGGACAGGTAGAAGGCGAAGTTGCCGTTCGTCCCCCGCTCGCGATCGAGCTCATCGACGGTCGTCTTCAGACGGGTGAAGGCCTCGGGATCGTCGAACTCGCCCTGGACGAAGCGGATGCCCTGCGCGAGCTGAGTCCAGACCTCCTCGTGGAACTCGGTGCGCGCGTACTTCTTGACGGAGTCGTGGACGACCTTCTCGAAGTCTTGGTCGTCCCAGTCGCGCCGGGCGAAGCCAACGAGCGCGAATCCGGGGGGCAGCAGGCCGCGGTTGGCGAGGTCGTAGACCGCGGGCATGAGCTTCTTGCGCGAGAGGTCTCCGGTCACGCCGAAGATGACGAGACCGCTGGGGCCGGCGATCCGGTTCAACCGGCGGTCGAAGCTCAACCGCAGGGGGTTGAACTCGGGGGTGATGTCCACAGACATGTGCAGTGTCCTTCTGTGTGCCGGTGGGTCCGGCGCACTGCTATCGGTGAGGAGGGGGGGAGGGCGGCGGAGTCGCGGGGCGGCGCGCTCCGACGTGGAGGCGTCCGAGAGGACTGCCGCGGGCACGCTGCTCGCCGGCGTGGAGGCGGGAGCAGCGTGCCCGTCGGATCAGGTGTTGAGCGCCTCGAAGAGCGCTTCGAGATCGGCCTCGGGATCGGTCAGCCTGAGGGTCAGCACCGGTCGGCCGTGTTCGGCGAGCACGCTCGCGTCGCCCGCTGCCTGCGCGAGGATCAGCTGACCGAAGGTGAACGGGCTGTCCGGGATTTCGAGGTCCACGGTGGAGCGTTCGGTGATCTGGAGGAAGACACCGGTCGGCGCGCCACCCTTGTGGTACTGCCCGGTCGAGTGCAGGAAGCGGGGTCCCCAGCCGAAGGTGACGGGGCGCTGCGCCTGCGCCGCGAGCAGGTCGCGCACGCCCTCGAGCTGCGGAAGCGCGAGGCGGTCGACATAGGCCTGGATCGAGACGTAGCCGCCGTCGCCCACCTGGGCGAGGAGGCGGTCGACGGCCGCGGCGACGGTCGAGACGCCTTCGGTGACGCTGCTGCTGCCGGTGACCTCGATGCCCGCGTCGCTGAACGCGGGCGCCTCCGGCTCGGGGCGCTTCTCAAGCAGGGCCCGGGTGGCGATCTTCGCCGACTCGACGTCGGGCTGGTCGAACGGGTTGATGCCCAGGAGGCGGCCGGCGACGGCGACCGCGTACTCCCAGGTCAACATCTGCGCACCGAGCGAGCCCGAGAGGAGGATCTCGCCCTCATGGCGGTCGCGCGGGAACAGGTGCAGGGCGCTGGCGTCCTCGACGAGGCGGACGACCTGCACATCGGGTAGGTCCTCCGAGAGCTCGGGGGCGAGCGTGCCTAGCACGACGGGAAGGATGCCCGCGCCGTCCTTTCCGGTGGATTCCGCGATGAGCTGCTCGGCCCAGTCCGCGAAGCCGACGATCTCTGTGCCGTCGGCCACGATCGCGAGCTTGTCGCGCCGCGGGCTCGTCGCGGCGATCGCCGCGCCCAGGATCAGGCCCGGGTTCTCGGGGGAGTCGACGGCGAGTCCGAGCGAGGCTTCGGCAGCCTCGTCGAGCAGCGCCTCGATGTCGGCGCCGGCCAGGCCGGAGGGGACGAGGCCGAACGCGGACAGCGCCGAGAAGCGCCCGCCGATGTTCGGGTCGGCGTTGAACACCCGGTAGCCGCCTGGCGGGAGGACGAGTCGAGCGGCGAGCCGGGGTCGGTCACGATGACGATGCGTTCCAGCGGGTCGATGCCCGCCTCGGTAAACGCCTTCTCGTAGGCCTTCTTCTGGCTCGCGGTCTCGACGGTCGATCCCGACTTGGAGGAGATGACGACCGCGGTCGAGGCGAGGCGGTCGTTCAGGGCCGCGATCACCTGCCCGGGGGCCGTGGAATCGAGCACGGTCAGCGCGACTCCGGCGGTGCGCGTGATGACCTCCGGCGCGAGCGACGAGCCGCCCATGCCGCCCAGCACGATGTGGTCGATGCCCTTGGTCTGGAACTCCTCACGCAGGGCGAGGATCTCGGCGATCAGGGGGCGGGAGACCGTGGTCGACTCGGTCCAGCCGAGCCGCTTGGCCGCCTCCTCCTCCGCCGTCGCGCCCCACAGGGTGGGGACCTGGGCGGTGATGCCGGACGCGACCTCGTCGGCGACCAGCTCGGGGACGATGCGGTCGACCGCCTTCTCGGCGTCTCCGCTGACGTGGATCTGGATCGCCATGATCAGGCCTGCGCCTTCGCGCCCTCGAGCGCCGCGGTGACGGTGTCGAGCAGCTCGTTCCACGAGACGACGAACTTCTCGACGCCTTCCTTCTCGAGCAGTTCGGTGACGTCGGCGTAGGACACGCCCTGCGCCGCGACGGCGTCGAGGACGGCGTTCGCGTCGGCGTAGGAGCCGGTGACGGTGTCGCCGGTGATCTCGCCGTGGTCGAAGGTCGCCTCGAGGGTCTTCTCGGGCATGGTGTTCACGACGCCGGCTGCGACGAGCTCGGTTACGTAGAGGGTGTCGGGGAGGTCGGTCGACTTGACGCCGGTCGAGGCCCAGAGGGGACGCTGACGGTTGGCGCCGGACTCCTGGAGCAGGAGCGCGCGCTCGGTCGCGAACGCCTCCACGAACACCTCGTAGGCGAGCTGCGCGTTCGCGACGCCCGCCTTGCTCGTGAGGGCGCGGGCCTCGTCGGTGCCGACGGCCTCGAGTCGCTTGTCGATCTCGGTGTCGACGCGCGAGACGAAGAACGAGGCGACGGAGTGGATGGTCGACAGGTCGATGCCGGCCTCCTTCGCCTTCTCGAGGCCCGCCAGATACGCGTTGATGACGGCGCGGTAGCGGGCGAGAGAGAAGATCAGGGTGACGTTCACCGAGATGCCGGAGCCGATGACCTCGGTGATGGCCTCGAGGCCCTCGACGGTCGCGGGGATCTTGATCATCGCGTTGGGGCGGTCGACCTTGGCCCAGAGTGCCTTCGCCTGCGCGATCGTGCCCTGCGCATCGTGAGCGAGGCCGGGCTCGACCTCGATCGAGACGCGTCCGTCGTAGCCGTGGGTGGCGTCGTAGATCGGGCGGAAGATGTCGGACGCGGCGGCGACGTCGTCGGTCGTGATCTCGAAGACGGCGTCGGTCACCGACGTGCCGGCCGCGGCGAGGTCGCGGACCTGGGCGTCGTAGGACTCGCCGTTGGTCAGCGCCGCGGCGAAGATCGTGGGGTTGGTGGTGACTCCGACGACGTTCTTCTCCTCGATGAGCGTCTGCAGTCCCCCGGAGGAGATGCGGGAGCGGGAGAGGTCGTCGAGCCAGATGCTGACGCCGGCGGCGGAGAGCTCTGCGGTAGGGGTGTTCTCGGTCATGTCTCTTCTTCTTCTGCGTAGGTGGTGCGTGGCGTGGGGGAGCCGGGCTCCGACGGCGAAGGCCGCGTCCGTGCTGGACGCGGCCTTCGGGTCAGGAGGCTGCGAGCGACTCCTTGGCGGCGGCCAGGGCCGCCTCGGTGGTGATCCCGAACTCACGGAACAGGGTCTTGTAGTCGGCGGACGCTCCGAAGTGCTCGATCGAGACCGAGCGGCCGGCGTCACCGACGTACTTCTGCCAGCCGAGGCTCAGGCCTGCCTCGATCGACACGCGGGCCTTCACTGCGGAGGGCAGCACCTTCTCGCGGTACTCGGCGTCCTGCTCCTCGAACCATTCGAGCGACGGAGCTGACACGACGCGGGCGTTGATGCCCTCTGCCCTCAGGGCCTCGCGCGCCTCGACGGCGATCTGGACCTCGGAGCCGGTCGCGATGAGGATCACGTCGGGGGTGCCGTTCGGCGCCTCGGCCAGGACGTAAGCGCCGCGGGCGACGTTCGCGGCCGAGGCGAAGGTTTCGCCCTCCGCTTCGCCGTCGCCGCGCTCGAACACGGGGATGTTCTGACGTGTGAGAGCCAGGCCCGCGGGTCCCTCGCGGCGTTCGAGGATCGTCTTCCAGGCGTAGGCGACCTCGTTCGCGTCGCCGGGGCGGACGATGTCTAGACCCGGGATCGCGCGGAGGGCGGCCAGCTGCTCGATCGGCTGGTGCGTCGGGCCGTCCTCGCCGAGGGCCACGGAGTCGTGGGTCCAGACGTAGATGGCGGGCGCCTTCATGAGCGCCGCGAGACGGACGGCGGGGCGCATGTAGTCGGAGAAGATCAGGAAGGTGCCGCCGAAGGGGCGGGTGTTTCCGTGCAGGACGATGCCGTTCAGAATCGCGCCCATGGCGTGCTCGCGGATGCCGAAGTGCAGCACGCGGCCGCCCTTCGTGCCGGTCCACTCGTGGGTCGAGAACTCCGGCGGGACGAAGGAGCCGGCTCCCTCGATCGTCGTGTTGTTCGACTCGGCCAGGTCGGCCGATCCGCCCCAGAGCTCGGGGACGATGCCGGCGAGAGCGTTGATGACCTTGCCGGAGGCGGCGCGGGTCGACACCTCCTTACCCGACTCGAAGACGGGGAGCGCCTCCTGCACACCCTCGGGGAGCTCGCCGCTCAGCACCCGGTCGAGCAGTTCCTTCTTCTCCGGGTTGGCCGACGCCCAGGCGGCGAACTGCTCGTCCCACTCGGCGTGCTGTGCCTGGCCGCGCTCGACGGCCCCGCGGGTGTGCTCGATGACCTCGTCGGCGACGTCGAAGGTCTTCTCGGGGTCGAAGCCGAGCACCTCCTTGAGCCTCGGAGCTCGTCGGCGCCCAGGGCCGAGCCGTGGATCTTGCCGGTGTTCTGCTTCTTCGGCGAGGGCCAGCCGATGATCGTGCGCAGGATGATGAGCGACGGCTTGTCGGTCTCGCCCTGGGCGGCCTCGATGGCGGCGTGGAGCTCGGCGACGTCCTCGTGGTACTCGCCGGTCTTCTTCCAGTCGACGACCTGCACCTGCCAGTCATAGGCCTCGTAGCGGGCCTTGACGTCCTCGGTGAAGGCGATGTTGGTGTCGTCCTCGATCGAGATCTGGTTGGAGTCGTAGATGACGACCAGGTTGCCCAGCTTCTGGTGGCCGGCCAGCGAGGACGCCTCGCTGGTGATGCCCTCCTGCAGGTCGCCGTCGCCGGCGATCACGTACACGAAGTGGTCGAACGGGGAGCTGCCCGCGGCCGCCTCCGGGTCGAACAGGTCGCGCTCGAAGCGCGAGGCGTAGGCGAAGCCGACGGCGGAGGCGAGCCCCTGACCGAGCGGCCCGGTCGTGATCTCGACGCCGTCGGTGTGGCCGTACTCCGGGTGGCCCGGCGTCTTCGATCCCCAGGTGCGCAGCGCCTTCAGATCGTCGAGCTCGAGGCCGTACCCGCCCAGGTAGAACTGGACGTACTGGGTCAGCGAGGAGTGGCCGACCGACAGGATGAAGCGGTCGCGGCCGATCCAGGTCGCGTCGGACGGGTCGCGGCGCATGACCTTCTGGAACAGGAGGTAGGCGGCAGGAGCGAGGCTCATGGCGGTTCCGGGGTGGCCGTTGCCGACCTTCTCCACGGCGTCCGCGGCGAGAACCCTCGCCGTGTCGACTGCCTTCTCGTCAATGGATTCCCATTGCAGTTCTGTCACTTGGTACTGACCCTTCTCGAGACGTGGGGCAGACGCAGACCGTCCGTCCTCTCGCATGGTGGAGCACACCGCATGACGACTTCGGCACGATGCTCCGGCGACGATCCTCTCGGCCTCGTGCGACGATCGTCGGGCGGGCTCGGGATGCGTGCCGGGTGCTCTTGCGAGCAGTGTCGAGTATACGGAGGGGCCCCTGCCGCTCACCTGGGGTTGCGCGGTCGCATATGTCTGCGTTCGTTTGGGCAAGCGTGCACACCGGGCCCGGCTCCCTGACGCGCGCATTACACTCGTTCGGGATCGTCGAACGTTAGAGGAGCAATGGACGTAGTCGTAGAGACCACCGCTGTCGAGCGGAGCGGGCCGTCGCGGACGACGCTCTCGGGCACGGTGAAGGCGTTCATAGCCCTGACGAAGCCCCGCGTCATCGAGCTCCTCCTGGTCGTGACGGCTCCCACGATGATCCTGGCTCAGGGGGGGATCCCCGATCTGCTCCTCGTGCTCAACGTCCTCATTGGAGGCGCGCTGAGCGCCGGGTCGGCCGGAGCCTTCAACTGCTACTTCGATCGGGACATCGACCGGATCATGAACCGGACGAAGAACCGGCCGCTGGTGACCGGCGAAATCTCTGACCGCTCCGCTCTCGTCTTCGCGACCACGATCGGCGTGCTCTCCATCGTCTGGCTCGGGTTGACCGCGAACTGGCTCGCCGCCGGACTCTCGCTCCTCGCGATCCTCATCTACGTCGTCTTCTACACGCTGTTCCTCAAGCGCCGCACGCCCCAGAACATCGTCTGGGGGGGCATCGCGGGCTGCATGCCGGTGCTGATCGGCTGGGCGGCGGTCACCGGCTCGCTCGACTGGGCCCCTGTGATCCTGTTCTCGGTGATCTTCCTGTGGACCCCGCCGCACTACTGGCCGCTCTCGATGAAGTACCGCGACGACTATCAGGCGGCCGGTGTACCGATGCTCTCCGTCGTGCGCGGACGCACGATCGTGGGGCTCCAGGTGATCCTGTACGCGTGGGCGACCGTCGCGTGCTCGTTGCTGCTCATCCCCGTCGCAGGATGGGTGTCGTCTACACGGTCGTAGCGCTCGGCAGCGGTGTCTGGTTCATCGCCGAGACGCACCGCCTCTACAGCTTGGCGATCCGTCACGAGCACGTCTCGCCCATGCGGGTGTTCCACGGGTCCGTCGGGTACCTCACCCTCCTCTTCCTCGCGGTCGGGATCGACCCGCTGCTGCCCTTCTGATGGTCACTCCTTTCTCGTTCCTGGCCGAGCGGGTCAGCCTGAGTCCGCGCGCTCTCCGCTGGGGTACCACTGCGGCGCTGGTGGCGAGCATCCTGATCATCTTCTTCGGCGGAGTCGTGCGCCTCACCGGCTCCGGGCTCGGCTGTCCGACGTGGCCGGCCTGCGATGCCGGCTCGCTCACCTCGACGCCCGAGCTCGGGATCCACGGTTTCATCGAGTTCACCAATAGGGCCTTCACCGGCGTCCTGATCGTGGCGGTGGGGTGGGCGATCACGGCGGCCCGCCTGCAGAAGCCGCGTGACCGGACGATGACGCGGCTCGCGTGGTCGCAGTTCTGGCTCGTTGTCGCGAACGCCCTCGCCGGAGGGGCGACCGTGCACTCCGGGCTCAATCCGTACATTGTCGCGGGTCACTTCGTCCTCGCCATCGCGCTGCTCACCACGACGTCGCTCACCTGGCACCGGGCGCACCACTCGCAGTCCGTGGTGTTCGAGCCGGACCGCGTGACGCGGACGGTGAGCATCGCCCTGGTCGCTCTCACCCTGCTGGTGATCCTTGTGGGGACCCTCGTGACGGGGACGGGTCCGCATGCGGGCGACTCCGCCGAGGTGCCACGGATGAGGTTCCACTGGGAGAGTGTGGCCGTCGTGCACGGCGTGCTCGGAACAGCGGTGCTGGTCCTCGGTGGCGCGCTGCTCGTCCGACTCTCGACGATCGCGCACTCCGAGCTCGCGAGACGACGGATCGTGACCTTCCTCGTCGTCGTCGTCGTCCAGGCCCTGGTGGGTGTCGTCCAGTCGGTCACGGCGCTCCCGGAAACGCTGGTGGCCGTCCACCTGCTGGGCTCGGCGCTCGTGTGGGTCGGTGCGATCCGGGTGCTCCTCGATGTGAATCCGAGGCTCTTCACCGTCCGAGCGCAGCGTCGCGAGGCGGCGCCGGAGCTGCAGCCGGCGGCGTGACGCCCGGCCCGCTCTGCGCTCCGTCGCGAGCAGGTGGCGCCGGAGCCCGAGCAGCAGGCGGGGGAGCGCCCGCGGTGCGAGTTCTCTTCCGAGAGCTTCGGCGAGTTCGCGGAAAGAGCGGTCGGAGTCGCCGCTCAGCCCATGGGCGAGCAGGATGATCAGGAGACGGGCGGAGAGGGGGAGTGGAGAGTCGTTCATCATCTGCTGACTCCATCACGGACCACCGACACTCGTATGGTCACGCTTGTCTGATGAGCAATCCGACCGCACCCGGCCGACACCCAGGTGCGGAGGTTCCGCTCACCGCGTGACGCCCGTACGATAAGGAGTTGGTTCTGGTCCAGCGCGTGACGCGCCAGTGCGCGCGATGGGCGCGGGGGCCGGCGCCGTCGGCCCGACGGAGCGCCGCAGCACACCTCAGGAATCCCAGGGACGCACATCACCCGCTCCGCGCATCACAGGGATCGCGCGACCGGCCGGAGAGCACCCGCGGGTCACCCCCGGGGGAATGAGTCCGGGACCCGACCGGTTAGCAGTGGGTAGGAAACGAGGTACACATGTCAGACATTCTGATCGACCGCCCCGAGCTCGAGAGCCTGGGCGTCTACGAGTTCGGCTGGTCCGACTCGGACTCCGCCGGAGCCTCCGCTCGCCGGGGGATCTCGCCGGAGGTCGTCTCCGACATCTCCGCGCTCAAGAACGAGCCGGCCTGGATGCGCGACCGCCGCATGAAGGCGCTGAAGCTCTTCGAGCGCAAGCCGATGCCGACCTGGGGTGCCGACCTGTCGGACATCGACTTCGACAACATCAAGTACTTCGTCCGCTCCACGGAGAAGCAGGCTCAGACCTGGGACGACCTCCCCGACGACATCAAGAACACGTACGAGAAGCTCGGCATCCCCGAGGCGGAGCGCCAGCGCCTCGTCGGCGGCGTCGCGGCCCAGTACGAGTCCGAGGTCGTCTACCACCAGATCCGAGAGGATCTGGAGGAGCAGGGCGTCATCTTCATGGACACGGACACCGCGCTCCGCGAGCACCCCGAGATCTTCGAGGAGCACTTCGGGACGGTCATCCCGGCGGGCGACAACAAGTTCGCTGCGCTCAACACAGCCGTCTGGTCGGGAGGCTCCTTCGTCTACGTCCCGAAGGGCGTGCACGTCGACATCCCGCTGCAGGCGTACTTCCGCATCAACACCGAGAACATGGGCCAGTTCGAGCGGACCCTGATCATCGCCGACGAGGACAGCTACGTCCATTACATCGAAGGCTGCACCGCACCGATCTACAAGTCGGATTCGCTGCACTCGGCCGTCGTCGAGATCATCGTGAAGAAGAACGCCCGCGTGCGTTACACCACGATCCAGAACTGGTCCAACAACGTCTACAACCTCGTCACGAAGCGCGCGATCGCGCACGAGAGCGCAACGATGGAGTGGATCGACGGCAACATCGGCTCGAAGGTCACCATGAAGTACCCGTCGATCTTCCTGGTCGGCGAGCACGCCAAGGGCGAGACCCTTTCGGTCGCCTTCGCCGGTCCCGGTCAGCACCAGGACGCCGGCGCGAAGATGATCCACATGGCGCCGTACACGCAGTCGTCCATCGTCTCGAAGTCGATCGCGCGCGGAGGCGGCCGGGCCGGCTATCGCGGCGAGGTCAGGGTCGATGCGAACGCTCACCACTCGGCGAACACGGTGCGCTGCGACGCTCTGCTGGTCGACACGATCTCGCGCTCGGACACCTACCCGGCCATCGACATCCGCGTCGACGACGTCCAGCTCGGTCACGAGGCGACCGTCTCGAAGGTCAGCGAGGAGCAGCTCTTCTACCTGATGTCGCGCGGACTCCCCGAGGATGAGGCCATGGCCATGATCGTCCGCGGATTCATCGAGCCGATCGCGCGCGAGCTGCCCATGGAATACGCCCTCGAGCTCAACAAGCTCATCGAGATGGGGATGGAGGGCAGCGTCGGTTGACGCTCGTCTCCCCCCTCGAAGGGATGCCCGAACGGGGCACCCCGCACCCATCGAAAGGAACCACCGCCTGATGACGGTCCCCACGAGCGCCGCGACGACCCCCGAGATTGACGGCGCGACCGCTGCCGAGCGTCTGGGCATCAGCGCCCACTCCGACGGGGCGTTCACTCCCGTGCAGACCCGATCCGAGCGCTTCGCGTCGACCGATGTCGAGGCCTTCGAGGCCGTCACCGGTCGCGAGATCGCCTGGAAGCTGACGCCCGTCGCGCGCCTCGCCGACCTCATCGACGGCACCCTCGACGGCTCGCCGACTGCGGTCGACCACACCGCGGTCGACGGCGTCGACGTCTCGTGGGTCGGTCGCGACGACGAGCGGATCGGCACCGCCGGCCTGCCGGAGGACCGCGCTGCCGCGAACGCGTGGTCGAGCTTCGAGCAGGCGCTCGCCGTGCGCGTCTCGGGCGAGGACGAGAAGGTCGCGACCCTGCTCCGCTCCGGTCTCGGTTCCAGTCCCCGCGCCGCGCACACGATCATCGACGCGGCGCCCTACGCGCGAGCAGTCGTGGTGCTCCAGAACGAGGGTCAGGCGACGCTCGCCGAGAACGTCGAGATCCTCGTCGGCGAGGGAGCCCAGCTCACGGTGGTCACCGTGCAGGAGTGGGCGGACGACGCCCGTCACCTGGCCAATCACTTCCTCCGCGTGGGGCGCGACGCGAGGGTGAAGCACATCGTCGTCACCCTCGGCGGCTCCATCGTCCGAGTGAACCCCTCGGCCCACCTCGTCGAGCGGGGGGCCGACGGCGAGCTCTTCGGCCTCTACTTCGCCGACGGCGGCCAGCACCTCGAGCAGCAGGTGTACGTCGACCACGACGCTCCCGACACCCGCAGCCGCGTGACCTACAAGGGTGCGCTGCAGGGTGAGGGGGCGCGTACCGTCTGGATCGGCGACGTCCTCATCCGCAACAGCGCTACCGGCACCGACAGCTACGAGCAGAACCGCAATCTGGTCCTTTCCGACGGCACACGTGCCGACTCCATTCCGAACCTCGAGATCGAGACGGGCGACATCGCCGGAGCAGGCCACGCCTCGGCGACCGGGCGCTTCGACGACGAGCAGCTCTTCTACCTGCAGTCGCGGGGCATCCGCGAGGACGAGGCGCGTCGCCTGGTCGTGCGCGGCTTCCTCGGCGAGATCGTGCAGCAGATCAAGGTCGCGGAGCTGGAGGACCGTCTGCAGCTCGCGATCGAGGCCGAGCTGGCTGGCAGCGCCGGCCAGACCGGTTCCGCGCAGGGAGCGGCGGTCAGCGCATGAGCAATGCTGCGATGATCTGCTCGGTTTCCGAGCTGATCCCCAACCAGGCCATGCGGGTTGAGGTCGACGGGGTCGCGATCGCCGTCGTTCAGGATTCGGCCGGCGAGATCCACGCCATCGGAGACACCTGTACGCACGGCGAGATCTCCCTCTCCGAGGCTTCGTCGAGGGCGAGAGCCTCGAATGCTGGGCGCACGGCTCCCAGTTCTCGCTCCGCACCGGCACGCCGCTGAATCTCCCGGCCTACGAGCCGGTCCCCGTCTTCGTCGTCGAGATCATCGACGGCGACGTCTACATCGACCCGACCGTCACGAAGGAAGTCTGAATGTCCGTTCTCCAGATCAGCGATCTCCACGTCAGTGTCGAGACCGAGCAGGGGACCAAGCAGATCCTCCGCGGTGTCGACCTCACCATCAACCAGGGCGAGATCCACGCGATCATGGGTCCCAACGGGTCCGGCAAGTCGACCCTGGCCTACACGATCGCTGGGCACCCCAAGTACCACGTCGACGGCGGCTCCATCACGCTCGACGGCGTCGAGGTCCTCGACATGTCGGTCGACGAGCGCGCCCGCGCAGGCCTCTTCCTCGCCATGCAGTACCCGGTCGAGATCCCCGGAGTGACCAACACCAACTTCCTCCGCACCGCCAAGACCGCGATCGCCGGTGAGGCGCCTGCGATCCGCACGTGGACCAAGGACGTCAAGTCCGCGATGGCGAACCTCCGCATGGATTCATCCTTCGCGGCACGCAATGTCAACGAGGGTTTCTCGGGCGGCGAGAAGAAGCGCAACGAGATCCTCCAGCTCGAGCTGCTCGCCCCGCAGTTCGCGGTCCTCGACGAGACGGACTCCGGGCTCGACGTGGATGCGCTCAAGATCGTGTCAGACGGCGTGAACCGCGCCCATCAGAGCACGGGGCTCGGGGTCCTGCTGATCACGCACTACACGCGGATCCTCCGTTACATCCAGCCCGATTTCGTGCACGTCTTCGTCGCCGGTCGCGTCGCCGAGCAGGGCGGCAAGGAGCTGGCGACGCGACTCGAGGACGAGGGCTACGACCGCTTCCTGACCTCGGCGACGGTCTGAGCATGGCAGTCACCACGCTCGAGCCGAAGCTCTTCGACCAGGTCGAGGAGGCTCTCAAGGACGTTATGGATCCCGAGCTGGGGGTCAACGTCGTCGATCTCGGCCTGATCTACGACCTGGGTTGGGACGACGAGAACGACGCGCTGGTCATCCACATGACTCTCACCTCGGCGGGCTGCCCGCTCACCGATGTGCTCGAGGAGCAGACCGCGGAGTCCCTCGACGGCATCGTCGAAGCCTTCAGGATCAACTGGGTCTGGATGCCGCCGTGGGGTCCGGAGCGGATCACCGAGGACGGCCGTGACATGATGCGCGCCCTGGGCTTCTCGATCTAGACGCTGCAGACGAACGCCGAAGGGCCGGGAGGAATCGTCCTCCCGGCCCTTCGGCGTCGGTGCTCACTCCGGCCGGTCGCGGCATCTCAGCGGTGGTCGGGGCTCCAGTGTCAAGGGCGGTGGTCGCCTACCGCGGACCAGCTGGTCGGTCTCACGTTGTGGTCTAGCGCCGAATGATGAGCGTCCTGGCGCAATCACGACGCAGAGGTTGAGGAATCCGCGTATATACACCACACTTATGGTGACAACATGGAGGCAAGCGTCGCGACGGTCTTCGTGGAGATCAGACTCGCGCGCTCGCTGCGATGGTCGAGGCGCGGCGCTTGTCGGCTGGGGAATTGTGGGTTGCTGTGAATTTCGATGCGGCGTATCATTACCGAACTCAGATTCAGACGAACCTCGCCCAGATTCGATGGAAGATTGGAGACCGGTCGAGAGCGCTTGCGAATATTGAGGAAAACCTCGAATTGGCCAGCGTGAAGCATCGTGCGTCACGGAGCGAGACGCTTTCTATAGCCGGCTTTTACTATTATCTCGACGGCCAATTGGATCGCGCCTGGTCGCTCGTGTCCGAGGCGTACGCGTTGGTCTCGGATGAGCGCGCGCCACGGAGGCTCGCGACGGTCCGTAAAATCGGTGTCGGAATTCTTCGGGCGCAAGGTCGCCACGATGAGGCCGATAACCTCGCAGAGAGGCTGATGCGGGATCCGCTCGATTTCGACGCAGCTCTTGGAGGCGACAGATCGTGAACCGCACTGTTCTAAACGTCTCCGGTGTCTCTCGAGAATTCTCCAGAGGCGGGAGGAGAGTCGTCGCGGTGGACGGTGTCGATCTTTCGATCGCGAGCGGAGAAGTACTCGCGCTCCTCGGGCCGAACGGCGCAGGGAAGATCACTCTCATCCGCATGATCGCCACTCTCCTCGATCCGTCATCCGGATCGATCAGAGTCGATGGTTTCGACTCCCGACGGAACGAGCGCGAGGTGCGCGCACGCACGGGTCTCGTTCTTGGTGGCGACCGCGGCTTCTATCTGCGGGCGACGGTCGAGGAGAACCTCCGGTATTTCGCTTCGCTGTCCCGAGTGGATCGAGGCCGCCGAGCGGACACTATCACAGAGGTGCTCGATGCCGTTCATCTGCAGGACAGGCGCCGCGATCCTGTCGAGACGCTTTCCAGGGGTTTGAAGCAGAGGCTGCACATCGCACGCGGCCTGCTGTCGAATCCTGCCCTTCTACTTCTCGACGAGCCGACGATCGGGCTTGATCCTGAAGCTGCGCTAGCGCTGCGCGGATTGATCCGGGAGCTCAAGGCCCGGGGTTGTACGGTGCTACTGACGACGCATTACCTCTTTGAAGCAGAGTCGCTCGCAGATGATGTGGCCGTGATCATTGATGGCCGCATCGTCGCTCGTGGCTCTGTTCCGCGGATCGCTGAGATTGGAGGGGTCGGCAAGGTCACAGCTCTCATTACGACGCACTTGCCGCCCGAGTTGGCCCGGACGGGTCCTCGGATTTCTGGCAGTCCCGGTCACCGCGCTCGTGGTCGCCACCGCGAGGGGAGGTCTGGCTGTCGAGGGGGCGCTTCTGTTCGCGGTGGGGACGATTATGGTTGCTGTCGCCTGTTCGCTCTCTGCACTCTGTCTGTCGGGCCTCTTTGTCGTCACACGCCATGCGATCGTCTACGAGCCCGTCTTGGTCGCGCCGGTTCTTCTGCTCTGCAGTGCCGTGGTTGCTCTCGCGTCGATCGTGCAGCCGTGGTGCACTGTGGCTGCACTCCATCCGTTGACCGGTGCGGTCGCAGTCCTCCACGCCGCGTCGAGCCCTCAGGGAACCCTCGATAGCTTCTGGCTGTTCCAATTCTCGGTGTCCAGCGTTCTCCTCCTGGTAGCGGCCCGAGTCATACTGCACATCGCCCGGAAGCGGGCCCGGGTCGAGGGGACTCTTCAGCTGTCATGACTCGTGCGTCTCTCGCCTTAGCGGCAGATGTCGTTTCGGCTGCCGCGAGGATCGGCCTGAGAACATTCGATGTGACCCGATCGCTGCGCGCCATCATTGTCTCCCTCGCCGTCGGTCCCTGCCTCCAGATCGTTTACTTGGTCGGGATGAGTGGAGCGACCGGCGGGGCGAGCGTGCGAGTTGCGATCGCCGCGCTTTTGCTCGCCGGCGCGGTCGTGGCGGTGGAAAGCACTGCCGTCACTTTGGCGACGAGCCGCCGCGACGGAGTACTGTCCGCCGTCGTACTCTCAACACTTCCCGCGGCGCTGGTCTGGCTGGGCCATGTCCTAGCCGCCACCGGCGTCGGCATCGTCTCAGGGTGTGCCGGGCTCGTTCTCGCCTCCATCCTCTTCGGCCCGACGGCCGACTTCCCGCTCGTCCTCTCACTTCTGGCTGTCATTGTCGTATCACTGGCCAGCGCCGGATTTGGCTTCGCGGTCGCCGCCCTGAGCCTCCGCCTGCGCGACGCACTTCTTCGTGCGAGCATTGTGGTGAGCCTTATGATCCTGCTCGGAGGAGTCGTAGCGCCGATCTCCTCCTATGACGCCGTCGCTCGGATTCCTGCCTATATGTTCCCGCTGACATCGTCGGTGCAGGCCGTCGACGAGTTCCTGGTGGGACATGCTGACCGCAGTCTCGGCCTGCTGTGCTTGTCAGCGCTCACAGGAGCGATCTGGGCCGTCGTCGGAGGCGTGGCGTGGACATGGGCGCTGAGGTCGAGCCGGACGACCGGACAGCTCGACCTCTCCTGAACGCCGAAGGGCCGGGAGGAATCGTCCTCCCGGCCCTTCGGCGTCGGCGCTCCCTCAGCGAGAGCGGCGAGAGAGCAGAGCCCAGGTGCTGGGCAGGAGCACGGCGGCCAGCACAGCCTTGAGGACGTCGCCGACGAGGAACGGAACGAGGCCCGCGGAGAGCACCGATCCGGGGTCGGCGGGCAGGCCCAGCGTGCCGAGGGCTGCAGCGAGCCAGGGGAGTCCGACGAGGTAGATGGTCGCGGTGCCGGCGAGGAAGCTCACCAGGGTGCCGACGACGCGGCGGTCCCACCGGCGCTGGGCCAGCCAGCCGGTGACGAGCGAGGCGAGGACGAAGCCGACGATGTAGCCGCCGGTGGGGCCGGCGAGAACCGCCCAGCCGTGCGAACCCTCCGTGAAGACCGGGGCGCCCAGTGCGCCGATGAGCGCGTAGACGACCATGGAGAGCGCCCCGCGCAGAGCGCCGAGGGTCGTGCCGACGAGGAGGACGGCGAAGGTCTGGCCGGTGAAGGGGACCGGCCACATCGGGACGAACAGCTGGGCCATCGCCGCCGTGAGACCGGCGCCCGCGAGGACGAGCAGCGCATCGGACGCGACGGAGCGCGTCACGAGGCGGTCGGCGAGGACCGGGCGCGAGAGGGCGGAAGAGGAAGAGGACATGACTGATCTCCGGAGTCCTGGTCGCCCGAGAGCGAGGAGCGAGCGCGTCCGCGGTGAGCGGACGTGGATCCGCCCCGCGGCTCAGGAAATATACTAGGGGGCTGCCGCGTCGCGGCCCCTTGCCCCACTCCTCCCGAACCGAACGCCATTTCTTGGCGGGAACGGACAGCACTGTGCTCAGCGTGCACGACCTCGAACTCCGAGTCGGCGCCCGACTCCTGATGGAGAACGTCTCCTTCCGGGTGGGCGACGGCGACAAGGTCGGCCTCGTCGGCCGCAACGGCGCGGGGAAGACGACGCTGACCAAGGTCCTCGCCGGCGACCTCATCGCGGCGAAGGGGACGGTCGACCGCGGCGGCGAGATCGGCTATCTGCCGCAGGACCCGCGCTCGGGCGACCCGGACGAGTTGGCGCGCACGCGCATCCTCGCGCCCGCGGGCTGGGGCAGCTCGTCCTCGGCATGCAGGAGGCGACGGTCGCCATGTCGAGCAGCGACACGGCCGTCAGCGAGGCCGGTATGAAGAAGTACGGCAACCTCACCGACCGCTTCCTCGCCCTGGGCGGATACTCGGCGGAGGCCGAGGCCGCGTCGATCGCGAGCAATCTCAACCTGCCCGACCGGATCCTCGACCAGCCGCTCAGAACGCTCTCCGGTGGCCAGCGCCGACGCATCGAGCTCGCACGCATCCTGTTCTCGGACGCGAGCACTCTCATCCTCGACGAGCCGACCAACCACCTCGACGCGGACTCCGTGGTCTGGCTGCGCGAGTTCCTCAAGACGTATCGCGGCGGCTTCATCGTGATCAGCCACGACATCGAGCTGGTCGGTGAGACGGTGAACCGCGTCTTCTACCTCGATGCGAACCGCCAGGTCATCGACGTCTACAACATGAACTGGAAGAACTACCAGCGTCAGCGCGCCGCCGACGAAGAGCGCCGCAAGAAGGAGCGCGCCAACGTCGAGAAGAAGGCGGGGGCCCTCCAGCTCCAGGCCGCCCGCTTCGGAGCCAAGGCGTCGAAGGCGGCAGCTGCGCACCAGATGGTGGCTCGCGCCGAGAAGATGCTCAGCGGCCTCGAGGAGGTGCGCGCGGTCGACCGCGTCGCGAAGCTCCGGTTCCCGACTCCGATGGCGTGCGGCCGCACTCCACTGCACGCCGAGAACCTCTCGAAGAGCTACGGCTCGCTCGAGATCTTCACCGCCGTCGACCTGGCAATCGACCGGGGCTCGAAGGTCGTCATCCTCGGGCTCAACGGAGCGGGCAAGACGACCCTGCTGCGCATCCTCGGCGGTGTCGACAAGCCGGACACCGGGGTGATCGAAGCGGGTCACGGCCTGCGAATCGGCTACTACGCCCAGGAGCACGAGACGATCGACGTCAAGCGCTCCGTGCTCGAGAACATGGTGTCGGCCAGCCCGAACCTCACCGAGACCGAGGCGCGCCGTGTACTCGGCTCGTTCCTGTTCACCGGGGACGACTCGCACAAGCCTGCCGGAGTGCTTTCGGGGGGCGAGAAGACGCGACTCGCTCTCGCGATGATCGTCGTCTCCGGGGCGAACGTCCTGCTGCTCGATGAGCCCACCAACAATCTCGACCCGGCGAGTCGCGAGGAGATCCTCGACGCCCTGGCGCACTACGAGGGCGCGGTCGTCCTGGTCAGCCACGACGAGGGCGCGGTCGAGGCACTGAACCCCGAGCGGGTGCTCATCATGCCCGAAGGCACCGAGGACCACTGGGCGGCCGACTACCTCGATCTGATCACGCTGGCCTAACGGGCGTCGAGCAGCTCGTCCTCGACCTCGGCGTCGCTGCGTCCGCGGCGTCGGCGGCGCTCCTCGCGCCGTTCTTCTGCCGCGACGACCTCGGGATCGTCCGCGTTGCGGAGCCGGTACTCGTGCCTGACCGCCCAGCCGAGCCCGCCGAACCCCATGACGGCGAAGAGCACCCACTGGATCGCATAGCTGATGTGCAGGCCCTCGTCGGCGACGGGCTTGATCGCGGCCAGAGGGCGAGCGTCGATCGGTGCGGGCGACTCAGCGACCAACAGGCCGTAGGCGGAGGTGCGCAGCGGCTCGTCGAGCTGGGCCGACAGGTCGTCGAGCTGGATCGTCGCAATCTGGCCCGCCGGGGCGGAGCGTCCGTCGATCCGCCCCTCGGCTGGCTTCAGACGAGCGACGACCGTCACCTCGCCCTCGGGCGGCGCGGGGATCGCATCGGGTGCATCCTGAGTCGAACCGACCGGGACCCAGCCGCGGTCCACGACGAAAACGCTGCCGTCGTTGAGCCGGAGGGGCGTCAGGATCTCGAAGCCGGGATTGCCGTTGTAGGGCCGGTTACGGACGAGGGTCTGGCCTTCGGTCTCGTAGACGCCGCTGACCTCGACGGGGCGGTACTCGAGTGCGTCGTCCCAGGCGGAGTCGGCCGGCAGGAGTCCGTCGAGCGCGACGGGATCGGCGGTCCAGTTGGCAGTGACCAGTCGGTTGGTCGAGGCGGCCTGATCGAGGCGCGCCACCTGCCAGCGCGAGAGCAGGACGCAGGCGACGGCGAAGACGACCGCGAGTGCGAGGTAGCCGAACCATCGGCGCGAGAAGACGAAGCGCCAGGAGGGGCGGGCCGTGTCGTCGCTCACCGCACTGCTCCGCGGTCGACCGTGTAGAGCGGCTTCACCTCGAGCGGGAAATCCCGGGCCAGGAGGAACTCGCGGAGGAACTCGAGGTGCTCGCCGCAGGCCAGCCACGTCTTCCGGCGGTCCTCGGCGTGGATCCTCGGGTTCCGCCACTCCAGAGCCCACGTGGCCGTGTTCGGGCAGCCGGCACGCGAGCAGGCGTGCGCGTCGGGCACGCGGCCCAGGGGGATCACCGCTCTCCCCGCGGATCGCCGCCCTCGGTGCCCTGCTCCTGCGGAGAGTCGGGAGCGCTCGGCGCGGGCGGAACCGGACGGGAGAGGACGATCGCCCCCGGCCGCTCGACGTTGCCCCGCTCGCCGACGCTGCCGACGTTGGCGAGCACGACTGCGAAATACGGGAGGACCACGGCTCCGATCGCGAAGAACAGCAGCCACCAGCCGTGGGCGAAGAGAAGGCAGATCACGCAGAGCATACGTATGCCCATCGCGATCGAATACTTGATCGCACGGGAGCGCCGCTCGGCGCTCGGCGACGGCGGTAGGGAGGTGAGTGTCTCGCGTGGTTTCACAGCCCTGCAAGCCTACGTCCCGACGGAGGTGCGCAAGCCGAGCGGGCTGCATCCCGGAATCAGTTGCGCGGGGCGCCTCTAAGATGTACGCGTCGCCGGGCGCCGCACGAGCGCCGGCAGGAGGGACACCATGACCACGCCGCGCACCGTCCTCGTCACCGGAGGCAACCGGGGGATCGGCTACGCGATCGCCGAGGAGTTCGTGGCCGCCGGTCACCGGGTCGCCGTGACGGCGCGCTCGGGCTCGGGGCCGGAGGGATCGCTCACCGTGGTCGCCGACGTGACGGATACCGCGTCCATCGACGCCGCCTTCACCCAGGTCGAGGCCGAGCTCGGCCCCGTCGAGATCCTCGTGGCGAACGCAGGCATCACCCGCGACACCCTCCTTCTCCGCATGTCGGAGGAGGATTTCACCTCGGTCGTCGACACCAACCTCACCGGGGCCTTCCGCGTCGTGAAGCGCGCCTCGAAGGGCATGCTCAAGCAGAAGTTCGGCCGCGTCGTGCTGATCTCGAGCGTCGTCGGCCTCTATGGCTCGCCCGGCCAGACCAACTACTCGTCGTCGAAGGCCGCTCTCGTCGGCTTCGCCCGCTCGCTCACCCGGGAGCTCGGCGCACGCAACATCACTGCGAACGTCGTCGCTCCCGGCTTCATCGAGACCGACATGACCGCCGGGCTGCCTGCCGACCAGCAGGCCGAGTACCGCACGAGCATCCCGCTGGGGCGCTACGGGACCGCCTCCGAGGTCGCGCAGGTGACCCGCTGGCTGACCAGCGATGAGGCGGCGTACATCTCCGGCGCCGTGATCCCCGTCGACGGCGGCCTCGGGATGGGCCACTGATCGATGAGCGGCGACCTCATCGTCGGTGAACACGCTGATCGTCGGCCGATACACGTCCCTTCGCCGACGCAAGGCGCGTGGCCTTAGGCCATGAGCTCGTCCGACGTCGTCGCGGTCCTCCTGGACCCGGTCACCTCCGGCTCTCTGGCCGATCGGGCAGGCGCCCGACGCCCCGGTCGGCGCCCCCAGCGCTCGTGACCGCTGACCGGGGCTCTCGGCAGGCTGCCCGGCGCGTCGCAGAAGGAGCAGGGGTCGATCTCGCCGGGAGGTAGCCGCCGACCCTCGGCTGTGCGGGGCTGATCGCGCTCGCGGGCCCGCGAGCATCAGCCGCGGATCCCACGCGAGAGGCGTCAGCCGCGAAGGCCGAGCACCGGGAGCAGCTGCGCCAGATCGAGGCCGCCGACCACGAGATCTGCGCGCTCGCGCACCACGGGCTTCGCGTTGAAGGCGACCGCGAGGGCGGCGACCGCCATCATCTCGAGGTCATTGGCGCCGTCGCCCACCGCGACCGTGCGCTGCCGGGGACGCCGGACGCCGTCGCCCACTCGCGCAACGCCTCCGCCTTGGCCCCCGCGTCGATCACGGGTCCGGCGACGGCCCCGGTGAGGGCGCCGTCGAGGCAGCCCAGACGGTTCGCGCGGACGAAGTCGAGGCCGAGCCCGCCCGCGACGGGGTCGAGCACCTCGTGGAAGCCGCCGGAGACGACTCCGACGCGCCCGCCTGCGGCATGGACGCCGTCCACGAGCTCGAGCGCGCCAGGCGTGACCCGGACACCGGCACTGACGCCGGAGAAGACAGAGGCGGGCACCCCGGCCAGAGTGCCCACGCGCTCACGCAGGCTCTCGCTGAAGTCGAGCTCGCCGCGCATCGCCCGCTCGGTGATGGCAGCGACGCGCTCCTCCGATCCTGCGTGCTCGGCGAGCAGCTCGATGACCTCGTCGCGGAGGAGGGTCGAGTCGGCATCGAGGACGACGAGGAAGCGGGCAGGCGTCGTCGGACGCTCACTCATGGGGCCGGGCCAATCGGTCGGGTGGTCGCGCGGGACTCGACCCGCGGGGGTGCTAAGGGTGGACGACGACGCCCTTGCCGACGACGGTGATGCCCGACTCGGTGACGGTGAACCCTCGCTCGCGATCGTGGTCGTGGTCCACGCCGACACGGGCGCCGGGCTCGACGACGACATCCTTGTCGAGGATAGCGCGCACCACCAGGGCGTCCGGACCGATCCGCACCTTGTCGAAGACGACCGAGTCGGTCACGGTCGCGTTCGACTCGATGACGGTCCACGGGCCGACCACGCTGCGCTCGATGTGCGCTCCCGAGATGACCGTGCCGAGGGAGACGACCGAGTCGACGGTCGAGCCCATGTTGCCCTTGCCGTCGCGGACGATCTTGGCCGGCGGCGAGTTCAGCTGCGACGAGAAGATCGGCCACTGCTGGTTGTAGAGGTTGAAGACGGGGAGGGCGGAGATGAGGTCCTGGTGCGCCTCGAAGAACGAGTCGATCGTGCCCACGTCGCGCCAGTAGTAGCGGTCGCGGTCGGTGGAGCCCGGGACCTCGTTGAGCTTGAGGTCGTAGACGCCCGCCTCGCCTCGTGCGACGAAGTCCGGGATGATATCGCCGCCCATGTCGTGGTCGGAGGTGGAGAGCTCGCCGTCGCGGATGACCGCGTCGATCAGGCGTCGGCGTCGAAGACATAGTTGCCCATCGAGGCGAGGACCTCGTGCGGAGCGTCGGCCAGACCGACCGCGTCCTTGGGCTTCTCGAGGAATTCGGCGATCTTCGTCGGGACGATGCCGTCTCCGGCCTCGTCGCCCGCGAGCTGGATCACGCCGAACTGATCGGCGAGCTCGATCGGCTGTCGGATCGCGGCGACGGTCGCCTTGGCGCCCGATGCGATGTGGGCGTCGATCATCTGCGAGAAGTCCATGCGGTAGACGTGGTCGGCGCCGACCACGACGACGATGTCGGGCTTCTCGTCGCGGATCAGGTTGAGGCTCTGCAGGATGGCGTCGGCCGAGCCGCTGAACCAGCGCTTGCCGAGCCGCTGCTGCGCGGGAACCGAGGCGACATAGGAGTTCAGCAGCCCCGAGAGGCGCCAGGTCTGCGAGACGTGGCGGTCCAGCGAGTGCGACTTGTACTGCGTCAGCACGACGATCTGGGTCAGGCCCGAATTGATCAGGTTGGACAGTGCGAAGTCGATCAGCCGGTACTGGCCGCCGAACGGCACCGCGGGCTTGGCCCGGTCGGCCGTGAGGGGCATGAGCCGCTTTCCCTCGCCGCCGGCGAGGACGATGCCGAAGATCTTCTTTGACTGCATGCCACAACAGTAGAGGCTCGGGCCTGCCGGTGGACCGGGCTGTCGCCGTGAGAGGACGCTGTACTACGGTTCGGGGGTGCGAGTCGATCTGCTGACCAAGGAATACCCGCCCGAGGTGTACGGGGGAGCCGGAGTCCACGTGGCCGAGCTCACGAAGGCGCTGCGCAGCGACCTCGAGGTCGTGGTCCGCTGCTTCGGTGCTCCGCGTGAGGAGGCGGGCACCTTCGCCTACCCCGTCCCCGCCGAGCTGTCTGGCGCGAACGGTGCGCTGCAGACCCTCGGAGTCGACCTGCAGATCGCGCAGGACGCCGCCGGCGCCGATCTGGTCCATTCCCACACCTGGTACGCGAACGCGGCGGGACGGCTCGCGCAGCTCCTCCACGGCATCCCGCACGTCGTCTCGGCGCACAGCCTCGAGCCGCTGCGCCCGTGGAAGGCCGAGCAGCTCGGCGGCGGCTACCGCGTCTCGAGCTGGATCGAGCGCGAGGCCTACGAGAACGCCGACGCCGTGATCGCCGTCTCCGGCGGCATGCGCGAGGACATCCTCCGCTCGTACCCCGCCCTGGACCCGGCCAAGGTGCACGTCGTCTACAACGGCATCGATCTCGACGCTTGGCACCCTGTCGAGGACCACGAGGTCCTGGCCGGGCTCGGCCTCGATCCGTCTCGGCCCTCCGTGGTCTTCGTCGGCCGCATCACCCGTCAGAAGGGGCTGCCGTACCTGCTCCGGGCGGCCGCGACACTGCCCCCCGAGGTACAGCTCGTCCTCTGCGCGGGCGCTCCCGACACTCCCGAGATCATGGCCGAGGTGACCTCGCTCGTGCGCCGTCTCCAGGAGGAGCGCACGGGAGTGGTCTGGATCGACCGCCACCTGCCGCGGCACCAGCTCTCGGCGGTCCTCACGGCTGCGACCACCTTCGTCTGCCCGTCGATCTACGAGCCGCTCGGCATCGTGAACCTCGAGGCCATGGCCTGCGGCGCTGCGGTCGTCGGCACCGCGACCGGAGGCATCCCCGAGGTCGTCGTCGACGGCGTCACCGGACGATTGGTGCCCATCGAGCAGGTCACGGACGGGACCGGCACGCCCGTGGATCCCGACCGCTACGTCGCCGACCTGGCCGCCGCCCTCGCCGAGGTGGTGGCGGACCCGGAGGCCGCCAAGCGGATGGGCGCTGCGGGTCGGGAGCGAGCGCAGAGCCACTTCAGCTGGACCCGGATCGCCGACGACACCCGCGCGATCTACGAATCGCTCGTCTGAGCCTCCGGTCGCCCCCTTTAGGATGGCTCTCATGCCCAGCGTTGTCTCGTTCGTCGATGTGTCCTTCGTCCGGAACGGCAAGCGGATCCTCGACCACGTGTCGTGGGACGTGGCCGAGGACGAGCGCTGGGTGGTCCTGGGCCCCAACGGGGCGGGCAAGACGTCGATCCTCCAGCTCGCCGCCGCGCAGAACTATCCGTCGACCGGAGCCGTCCACCTCCTCGAGGAGACCCTCGGCCGCGTCGACGTGTTCGAGCTGCGTCCGCGGATCGGCTACGCCTCGACCGCCATGGCTCGTCGGCTCCCGCCCGGCGAGAGTGTGCTCGATGTCGTGATGACCGCCGCCTATGCCGTCACCGGCCGGTGGAACGAGGGCTATGACGCGATCGACGACCGCCGTGCCCGCCGCGTGCTCGCGGAGTGGAGGCTCGAGCATCTCGCCGACCGCACCTTCGGGACGCTCTCCGACGGCGAGCAGAAGCGCGTCCAGATCGCGCGCGCGATCATGACCGATCCCGAGCTGCTCCTGCTCGATGAGCCGGCCGCCAGCCTCGACCTCGGTGCCCGCGAGGAGCTCGTGCAGCTGCTCGGCGGATTCGCGAAGGACCAGGGTTCGCCGGCGATCGTGATGGTGACCCACCACGTCGAGGAGATCCCCGACGGGTTCACGCACGCGCTGCTCCTCCGCGAGGGCGCCGTCGTCGCGGCGGGGCCGCTCGAGGAGTCTCTCACCGAGGCGACGCTGGCCGAGACCTTCGGGCTCGACATCGCTCTGAACCGAGACAGCGGCCGCTTCTCGGCTCGCGCCCGAGGCTGACCGGGGCGGGGTACTACTCCTCTCGGGCGCGGCGCGCCTTCTCGTGGCGGAGCCGGTCTGGTATTCTCGGTAGCCGGTTCGGGCCCGTTCGCGGTGCGCCCGCCCCCTCCACCCGTTCCCGTCGACGACAGGTGCGGTTCAGGACCATCAAGCGACAGGACACGACCATGAAGACCGACATCCACCCCGAGTACGCGCCGATCGTCTTCCGCGACCTCGCGTCGGGTGAGACCTTCCTCACCCGCTCGACCGCGACGAGCAGCAAGACCATCGAGCTCGACGGCGTCACGTACCCCGTCATCGACGTCGAGATCTCCTCCGCTTCGCACCCGTTCTACACGGGCAAGCAGCGCATCATGGACTCGGCCGGTCGCGTCGAGAAGTTCAACAGCCGCTACAAGAACTTCGGCAAGTAGCAGCTCCTCTCGGAGGGCCCTCGACCTCGCGGTCGGGGGCCTCCGTCGTTCCTCGAGGGAAGCGGCGTCTCGTCCTGCGGGGGAACGCGCGGCCCTCGCGTTCCGGTTGCGGAGCGGTCCGTGGGTGGAGGGGTCTGCGGCGGATCTCCGACCGTCGCCGTTTCGCGAGTGGGCGCGGTAGCGTCCCGGCATGGTGTCCTTCGCTGACAAGCTGATCCTGCCGTTCACCACTCCGCAGGAGTGGGACGCCTACCTGCGCGGCGAGCCGGACACGGGAGGCGTCCGGCTGAAGCTGCGCAAGAAGGCGGCCGTGGACCCCGGCATCACCTACGTCGAGGCGCTGGACGTCGCGCTCTGCCACGGTTGGATCGACGGGCAGGCGGGAGCCTTCGATGAGCAGTTCAAGCTCCAGGCCTTCACGCCGCGGCGCCGAGCGAGCCCGTGGTCGAAGGTCAACCGCGACCACGTCGCCCGATTGATCGCGGAGGGGCGGATGCTGCCCGCCGGGCTCGCAGAGGTCGAGCGGGCGCGGGCCGATGGTCGCTGGGACGCGGCGTACCGGCAGCGGGACGCCGAGGTGCCCGACGACTTCCAGGCAGCGCTCGACGCGGATCCGGCAGCCCAGGCGTTTTTCGCGACGGTCGGCGGTCAGAAGCGGTTCGCGTTCCTCTTCCGGCTCTCTCAGCTCAAGCGGGCGGAGACTCGTGCGCGGCGGATCGAGGAGTACCTGGTGCTGCTGCGGGAGGGGCGGACGCTCACCTAGGCACTCTCGCCGGCGCGTCGGCTCAGTGCCGGACGGGCCAGGATCCATCGGCGACGAAGGAGTTGTCTCGCACCCGGCGCATGTACTCCTGGAACGACTCGGCCTGGGTGCGGCACCAGTCGATCTGCAGCGCATGCAGCGCCTCAGCATCGACACCGAGCTCGTCGGCGAAGGCGCGGCCGAGTGCCTGGGCGACGCGGCCGGCCGCGACGGCGTCGGCGCCGGCGTCGTGCGCCTCGGTGAGGGCGACTCCGTAGTGCTCGGCGGCGAGCGTCAGCGTGCGCTTGCCCTTGCGATAGCGGTCGACCGCCTTGTCGATCACGAGGGGATCGATCACCGGGCTCGGATCGAGCAGGACCGGCACGCCCCAGCGGCGGGCTTCGTGGGCCAGGAGCGAGAGATCGTACGGGGCGTTGTAGACGACGACGGGGACGCCGCGGGCCAGGAGGGAGCGCAGCGCCTCCGAGACCTCGGCGACGACCTCGCCGGCCGGCCGGCCGTGCTCCCGGGCGTGCTCGGTGCTGATCCCGTGGACGGCGCTGGCGCCCTCGGGGATCTCGACGCCCGGATCGGCCAGCCAGGTCGTTCCCTCGACCGGCTGACCGGCGGTGTCGAGCACGCCGACGTGCGCTGTCACGATGCGGCTGGTGCGGACGTCGATCCCGGTCGTCTCGAGATCGAAGACGGCGAGGTGATCGAACCAGCGTGCGCCCGCTTCGGGGGCGCGCTCGCTCGGGACCTCGAGATCGGCGTCGTCGAACAGGGTGGGCTCGGTCGCTGCGGTGCTGCTCACGCCGACAGCATAGGCGGGGCCTCCGACATCCTCTGAGGCGGAGGGCTCAGCGGGCCACGGGGGCCTTGGCGACGTGCAGCCAATAGAAGCCCTGGGTGCCGAGCGTCATCGTCAGCGCACCCTCGTCGGTGAAGCCGGGGAAGCGTCCGCCGCCGAAGAGATCGGTGAGCCTCGAGCCCGGATTCTCGGGATCGGTGATCGTCACCGAGACCGGATTGTGGTTGAAGCTGAAGACGCAGAGCACCTCCTCGGGCTGATCGCCCATTTCGCTGCCGGATCCGGCGTAGTCACGCACGAAGGCGAGAACCGACTCGTGGTCGGTCTCGAGCACGCGCATCGAGCCGAGACCGAACGCGGGGTGCCCTCGCCGCACGTGCAGGACGTTCCGCATCCAGTGCAGCAGGGAGCGCGACTGCGCGAGCTGCGCCTCCACGTTGACCTGGTTGTAGTGGTAGACGAGCGACTGCACGATCGGCTGCACGAGCTTGCCCGGGTCGGCGGCGGAGAAGCCGGCGTTGCGGTCCGGGGTCCACTGCATCGGGGTCCGGGAGGCGTCGCGGTCGTTGAGCCAGATGTTGTCGCCCATGCCGATCTCGTCGCCGTAGTAGAGGAACGGGCTGCCGGCGAGGGAGAATAGGAGCGCATTGATGAGCTCGAGCTCGGCGCGGGAGTTGTCGAGCAGCGGCGCGAGACGGCGCCGGATGCCGATGTTGGAGCGCATCCGCGGGTCGTAGGCGTACCAGCCGTACATCGCCTGGCGGTACTCCTCCGAGACCATCTCGAGCGTCAACTCGTCGTGGTTGCGGAGGAAGACCCCCCATGCGGCTCCGCTCGGGATGTCGAAGGTCTCGGAGAGCACCTTCTTCAGCTCGTTGGCTGTCTGGGCGCGGAGGGAGTAGAAGATCCGCGGCATGACCGGGAAGTCGAAGGCCATGTGGCACTCCGGCTCCTCCTCGGTGCCGAAGAACGCGGCGACCTCGCGCGGCCACTGGTTCGCCTCCGCGATGAGGATGCGGCCGGGGTAGTCGCGATCGACCATCTGCCTCAGGTTCTTGATGAAGTCGTGGGTCGGCGGCTCACCCTCGCCATTGCCCTCGTCGGACTCGTACAGGTAGGGGATCGCGTCGAGCCTGATCCCGTCGACGCCCAGGTCGAGCCAGAACCTGACGACGTCGTGGATCGCCTCGTGGACCGCCGGGTTCTCGAAGTTCAGGTCGGGCTGGTGCGAGAAGAAACGGTGGAAGTAGAACTGGCGGCGCTCGGCGTCGAAGGCCCAGTTGGAGTCCTCGGTGTCGACGAAGATGATGCGGATGTCCGGCCACTTGTCGTCGGTGTCGTTCCAGACGTAGAAGTCGCCGTAGGGCCCTCGGGGTCCGAGCGCGACTGCTGGAACCACTCGTGCTGGTCGCTGGTGTGGTTGAGCGGGAAGTCCATCACGATGCGCATGTTGCGCTCGTGCGCCTTGCGCACCAGGTCGCGGAAGTCCTCCATGGTGCCGAACTCGGGGAGGATCGCAGTGAAGTCCGAGACGTCGTAGCCGCCGTCGCGCAGCGGGGACATGTAGAACGGAGGGAGCCAGAGCGCGTCGATGCCGAGCCACTGCAGGTAGTCGAGCTTGGACGCGAGCCCGTTGATGTCGCCAGCGCCGTCTCCGTTGGAGTCGTAGTACGACCGGATCATCACCTCGTAGAACACCGCGCGGCGGTACCACTGGGGGTCGAGGGCGAGACCGGGGAGTTGGATCGGCGACGTGAAGCTCACGGTGCTCCTTCTGCTGCTGCCTGAGCGGATGACCCCTGAGCGGATGACCCTGAGCGGATGACCGTCGGAGGAGACGCTGAGCGGATGACCGTCGGGGGAGACGGGCGGGCGGTGCGCCCCGAAGCGAGCGCCTGCTCATGCTCCCGGCTCGGATCGCGGCCACGCAAGGCGTTGCGGCGAGAAGTTCGACAGGCTTTCCCTACGATGGGAACTGCGATGACCTCAGCTTCCCCCTACGCCGCCGATCTCGGCCGCCTCCCCGTGCGGGAGGCCTCGGTGGACGTCGCCGGATCGGCCACCGCCTACTGGACCTACGGCTCTCCGGAGGCTGCGACGGTGCTCGTGCTCGTGCACGGGTTCCGGGGCGAGCACCACGGGCTCGAGCCGGTGATCGCCCGGCTGCTGGCCGGGGGAGCAGACGCACGGGTCGTCGCCCCGGACCTTCCCGGCTTCGGGGCCTCTGCGCCGATGACGGCCCACGCGCACGACGTCGACGGCTACGCGGCCTGGCTCGGCGAATTCCTGGACGCGCTCGGGCTGCGCGGCACGGCGGTCGTGCTCGGCCACTCCTTCGGCTCCATCGTCGCGGCGGGCGCGGTCGCCGGCGGACTGCCGACGCCCCTCCTGGTGCTGGTGAACCCCATCGGCGCTCCGGCTTTGGCGGGGCCTCGCGGCGTTCTGACGAGGCTCGCCGTGCTCTACTACCGCCTCGGCGCGGTGCTGCCCCGCCGCCTCGGCCACCGCCTCCTGAGCGACCCCCTGATCGTCCGGGTGATGAGCCTGGCGATGGTGAAGACGAAGGATCCGGCGCTGCGCCGCTTCGTGCACGACCAGCACGACCGCTACTTCAGCGCCTTCGCCTCGCGCGACACCGTGCTGGAGGCGTTCCGCGCGTCGGTCTCGCACGACGTCGGCGAGTACGCGGCTCGCATTAGCGTGCCGACGCTGCTGATCGCGGCGGCGCAGGACGACATCACTCCGCTCTCGGCGCAGTACCGCCTGCTCGAGCGGCTGCCACACGCCCGCCTGCACGTGATCGACGGAGTCGGCCACCTGATCCACTACGAGACACCGGACGAGGCCGCCTCGGTGCTGCGCAGCGTCCTCGAAGGGGGGATCGACCGATGAGGATCGTCGTCGACTGCCGGTACACCCGGCTCGAGCGCCACGACGGCATCAGCCGCTACACCGCCGAGCTGGTGCGCGAGCTCGCGCTGCTGCACGACGTGACGATGCTGATCAGCGACCGCCGCCAGCTCGCGATGCTGCCCTCGCTGCCGTGGGAGCGTGTGACCGGGCCGACGAGCCCGTTCGAGCCCTTCGTCGCGCTGCTCGTGAACCGGCTGCGACCCGACGTGGTGTTCTCGCCGATGCAGACCATGGGCTCGCTCGGACGCCGTTACCGGCTGGTGCTCACGGTCCACGACCTCATCTACTACCGTCACCGCACGCCCCCGCGCGACCTGCCGGCGCCCATACGCGGGCTCTGGCGCCTCTACCACCTCGCCTGGTGGCCGCAGCGGAGGCTCCTCCAGCGCGCTGATGCGGTCGTCACGGTCTCGGAGACCACCCGCGAGCTCCTCCGCGCGAACCGCCTGACCACGCGGCGCGTGGTGGTCGTGCCGAACGCGACGACCGAGCCGGACGAGGCGAGCGTCGCACTCGCCGCCTCCCTGCCGGACCGCTCCGACGCCCGCTCGCTGGTCTACATGGGCTCGTTCATGCCGTACAAGAACGTCGAGTCGCTCGCGCGGGCGATGCGCCTCCTGCCCGACTACGAGCTGCACCTGATGAGCCGGGCCGGTGACGAGACGGTCGAGACGCTCCGTGCTCTCGCCCCCACCGCCGAGCTCGTGTTCCACCAGGGCGCGCCGGACGCCGAGTACCGGGCCGTGCTGGCGCGCGCGACCGCGCTCGTCACCGCGAGTCGCGACGAGGGCTTCGGGATCCCGCTGGTCGAGGCGATGGCCCTCGGAACGCCGGTGGTCGTCAGCGACATCCCGATCTTCCGCGAGATCGCGCAGGAGGCGGCGGTCTACGTCGATCCGTCGAGCGCGAAGGCGATCGCCGACGGCGTGCGCTCGCTCGAGGACGGCGCCGTGTGGCGCGCGCAGTCGGCCCGCGCCCGCGAGCGCGCAGCGGCGTTCTCGTGGCGCGACTCCGCCCGGGTGCTCTTCGAGCTGCTCACCGACCTGGGCGAGCGCTCAGCGGACGGGCGCTGAACCGACGGATCGGGCTCCGGCCGCAGGGCTGACGACGTCGTCGAGGTCGACGTCGGCGACCACCACGTCGCCGGAGTCGTCGATGCCGACCACGCGCAGCGCACCGTCGACGATCGCGAAGTCGTGCCGTGAGCCGTTTCCGACCGACATGCCGTGCGGCGGCAGCTCATCGCTGCTGAGCGTGCGGATCAGGCTGCCGATCACGGCGCCGTGGGTCGCGACCACCAGGGAGGCACCCGGGAACCGCTCCGCGACCTCGAGCAGTGCCGCCGTCGCCCGCGCGACGACCTCGGCGCGGGTCTCGCATCCGGGGATGGGGCCTCCCTCGATGCCGCTCGGGAACCGCTCGCTCAGCTCCGGGCCGGTCATCCCCTCGGCCTCGCCGTAGGAGCGCTCGGCCAGACCGGGCACCGCCAGCGGCGCCTCCAGGCCCAGAGAGTCGGCGATGATGGCGCCCGTGTCGTAGGCGCGCTGCAGCGGGCTCGCCACCACGCGTCCCAGCTCCGTTCGCCCAGGAGGCGGGCGGCGGCGCGGGCCTGCGCGCGGCCGACCGCGTTGAGCGGGATGTCGCTCCGCCCCTGGATGCGGCGCGCGGCGTTCCATTCGGTCTGGCCGTGTCGGACGAGGGTGAGCTGGGTCACAGGGGCCTCTCGGGAGGTCGGGAGCCGGATCAGAGGGCCGCGGACCGCAGGGCGGGCAGGCGCTCGGTGAGGTCGCGGAGTACTTCGCTCGTACCGCCGTCGATCTTGATCGTCGCGCGCGAGTCGCCCTTGGTGGTGCCGCGGTTGACGATCACGATCGGCATCCGCGCCCGTCGAGCGATCTCGAGGAAGCGGATACCGGAGTTGACGACCAGCGAGGAGCCGGCGACGAGCAGCGCGTCGGCGCCGGCGACGATGGCGCGAGCTCCTGGAACCGCTCGGTGGGGATGAACTCGCCGAAGAAGACGATGTCGGGCTTGAGGATCCCGCCGCAGACCGTGCACTCGGGCACCGTCATCGCCGAGACGTCGTGCACCTCGGCGTCGCCGTCCGGGTTGAGGGAGGAGACACCCGGGTCGTCGAGCCAGGGGTTCAGCTCCTCGATCCGCTCGGCGACCGCGTCGCGGGCGAAGTACTGGCCGCACGTCATGCAGCGCACACGGTCGGCGGAGCCGTGCAGGTCGACGACGCGACGGGATCCGGCCCGCACGTGCAGGCCGTCGACGTTCTGCGTGACGACCCCGGTGAGCAGTCCGCGCTCCTCGAGGCGGGCCAGCGCGCGATGGCCGTCGTTGGGGACCGTGCTGGTGAAGCGGCGCCAGCCGAGCTGGCTGCCGGCCCAGTAGCGGCGGCGGTAGTCGGGGTCGGCGACGAACTGCGAGTAGGTCATCGGGCTGCGGACCGGCGCACCCGCTCCGCGGTAGTCGGGGATGCCCGAGTCGGTGCTCATGCCCGCGCCGGTGACGGCGGCGATGCGGCGCCCGCGGAGGAGTTCGACGGCCTGCTCGATCGCCAGGGCCTCGTGGCCCTCGGCGACCGGTGTCGGACTCGACTCCATCCGCGCCTCCTTCGAGGACCGTCCGAGCGGTCCTCCGCCGAGTTTAGTCCGCGGCGTGCCCTAGATTGCCGGGATGCCGATCGTGCACATCACGGACCTCGACCACCCCCTCCTCGCGGACTACCACCGCCTCACCGATGTGGCGCTGCGTCGGGTGCTGGAGCCGGAGGGCGGGCTCTACATCGCGGAGTCGGCGAAAGTGATCAGGCGAGCGCTCGACGCCGGCCATCGCCCGCGCTCGGTTCTGGTGCAGGAGAAAAGGCTCCCCGAGGCGGCAGCGGTGCTCGAGCGCTTCCCCGAGGCGCCGGTCTTCGTCGGGCCGGATCCGCTGATCGAGGAACTCACCGGGTTCCACCTGCACCGCGGCGCCCTCGCCTCGATGCACCGCCCGCCGCTGCGGCCGATGGCCGAGCTCCTGGAGGACGCCCGGCTGGTCGTGATCCTCGAAAACCTGGTGGACCACACGAACGTCGGCGCGGTGTTCCGCGCGGCTGCCGGGATGGGCGCCGACGCGGTGCTGGTGACGCCGCGCTGCGCGGATCCGCTCTACCGTCGCAGCGTCCGGGTCAGCATGGGAACGGTGCTCCAGGTGCCGTGGACGCGGACGCCGGAGTGGGGGCCCGCCAGGGAGTCGCTGCTCGCCGCGGGCTTCTCAGTCGCGGCGCTCGCCCTGGCGCCCGAGGCGGTACCGCTCGACGAGTTCGCCGCGGGACGCCCTGAGCGGGTGGCGATCGTGCTCGGCGCGGAGGGCGACGGGCTGAGCAGGGCGGCGGTGGACGCCTCCGATACGGTGGTGACGATCCCGATGCTGCACGGCGTCGACTCGCTGAACGTGGCCTCGGCCGGCGCCGTTGCGCTCTGGGCGCTGACCCACTGACCCACCCGGTTCCGCGCCCGAACGGTCGCGGAACGCGCTCGCGCGTCGCTCGGAAGGCCGGTTCGCGCCCGCTCCCGGCGTCATCAGCCTCAGGAGCGGCTGAGGCGGGCGTGATCGGCCGGAGGGCGGGGGTCCCGCCCCTACGATGACGGGGTGACTTCCCCGAGCAGGCCCGACGATGCGCTCGACCTGTCGGGCACTGCAGTGCCGGTCCGTCGGCGACGGCGCCGCACGGCCATCGCGGGCGCGGTGCTCGCGGTCGTCCTGGTCGGCGCGGGAGGCGCCTACGCGACGAACGCGGCGACCGCCGA
>NZ_LIIN01000009.1 GCF_001634385.1 Rathayibacter tanaceti
GGCGCTCAGCGCGGCAGCCGCCGCCTCGCTCCTGCTGCCCTTCGCGCTCGGAGTGGGCGGGGGCAGCACCTCGACGCTCACGCTGCCGAGCACGGGCGGGCCCTCGGCGATGTGCTCGCCGGTGACGGCCGCCGCGCTCGCCCCGGCTCAGCTCGCGTTCCGCGCGGAGGTGCGCTCGATCGACAGGCGCACGGTCACGCTGCGCGTGCTCGAGCGCTTCGCGGGCGAGGTCGGCGACTCCGTGACGGTCGGCCAGGGCCGGGAGTCGGCCGTCGACGGCGCTCCGATCGCGTTTGAGACGGGCGTCGACTACCTGATCGCAGCCGACGGCGACACGATCCTGACCTGCGGGCTCAGCGGGCAGAGCTCCCCCGAGCTCGCCGCCCTCTACCGGGAGGCGTTCGCGCGGCAGTAGCGCGGACCACAGCCTGGCCCCGGACGCGGTTGTGGCGATCGCGACGCTGGTCGAGCCTCCGGACCCGCTGCCTCGATCGCCCGGGGCGCGCGCCGCGCCGCCAGGACCGCCACCCCTCGCCGACGGCTTGCCCCGGGGACGATCGGGAGACAGTATTGAAAGTCGATACGAAACGCATGTCTTTCGATACTTTGGAGCTCGCTATGCCACGAAACGTCCTCCGCGCCCTGCGCACTCTGCTCATCGTCCTCCTCCTCGGCTGCGTCCTCATCCAGGCCGGCGTCGGACCGATGGCGGCGAAGGTGCTGGAGGGCGGCCCGATGGACGCGGTGCTCGTGGCCGTCGCGATCGCGGGCGTCCTCTGTGTGGAGGCGGTGATCGTCGCGGTCTGGCGCCTGCTGACCCTCGCCTACGACGACGTGCTGTTCTCGGGCGACCGCCGCTCCGACATCTGGGTCGACGTCGCGATCGGCGCCTTCGCGTTCGGCGCCGTGTTCGCGGTGCTCGGCGCCGTCGCCTCGGCCGTCGTCGTCTCCGTCCCCCTCCTGGTGGTCGTCCTCCTGCTCGTGGCCGCCGCCTCCGGTGCCCTCGCGCTGCTCGTGGTGGTCATGCGGCGGCTCCTGCACCTCGCCGTCGCACAGCGCAGTGAACTCTCCGAGGTCGTCTGATGGCGATCGTCCTGCACCTCGACGTCGAACTCGCCAAGCGAAAGATGTCGGTCACCGACCTCGCGGCGGCGATCGGCATCACCACGGCGAACGTCTCGATCCTGAAGAACGGCCGCGCCAAGGCCGTGCGCTTCTCGACCCTCGATGCGATCTGCGAGGTCCTCGGCTGCCAGCCGGGCGACATCCTGAGCCGCGTGCCGGAGGAGGCCTCCTCGGCAGACCCGCGCCCGGTCGATCGCGTTCGCCACTCCGGATGACCGTCGGAGGAACGGCCTAGCCGCGCGGATCCCGGGACGTTCCGACGGATCCGTCCGGAGTGGTCGAGGCGGTCACACCTCAGCGGCGGCGGGGCGCGCGAGGCGGGGCGCCCAGGCCACCTCCCTCGCGGCGCAGGCCGGCGCGAGCCCCGCACGCCGGACCTCGGCCGAGAGCAGCCCTCGTCCACGACGGTGGAGTCCGAGTACTCCCAGCCGAGGTTCTCCGCACGAGTGGTGACGACTAGTGGCGGAACATCCGCGCCGTCGTCTCGAAGAGGCCTTTCACCGGCCGCTGCTGCTCGCCCTGCTGGGCGCCGAGGACGATGATGACGCCGGTGAGCAGCGGGATCGCCCACTGAGTGATCTTCTGCACCCGCAGGGCCGTGGTCAGCTCCTGCGAGTTCTGCGGGGACGCCTCGGTCACGCCGGGCGCGCCCTCGTCGGCGCGCTTGGCCTGCGTCGCTCCGGCGACCGCGGCGACCACCGAGGCGGTGCCGGCCAGGCCGGTGACGATGGTCTTCACGACAGTGTTAGTGCGGCTCTCGCGCTGGTTGGTGAGACGCGTCTTGTTCGCGAGGATCAGACCGATGCCGCCGACGCCGTGCGCGGTGATCGCGGCCAACTGCACCGGGGTCCAGCGTGCCCATCCGTTCGAGGAGAGGCGGAGACGCTCCGCCGGGTCTGCCGAGGTGGACGCGGCGCCGTTCAACCCGACAGCGCCCATCAGCGAGCCGCCGAACCAGGCGGCGGCTCCGAGGTCGTGGAGACTGCGGACGAGAGTGTTGCGGGAGGGCATGAAGACCTTTTCTCTGCCGGCGGCGAGTGCCGGCGCTGGTCGGCTGGTACGGACTCCTCCGACGCTACGCGCGCCGTCGGAGCACGCACGGGGCTTGACCTCTCCCTGTTCGGTCACGCTGCGACGGTGACGATCGATGCCCGCGCGGGGGCCCACTGACGCGCCGCCCACCCACGGCGAGAAGCTGACGACCTGCGACGCCGTCACCATGACCCCGAAGGAGCTGGAGCACCGGCTCGACACCGGCGAGTCGAAGGCGGGTGGGGCGGCAGAAGCCGGAGGGCGGCGGCGAGTCGGTCGGCCACGAGAGCGGAGACCGCATCGTCGCGCGCGTGGGCAGGAGGGAGGCCGGCTCGGCGACGACGATGACGCGCGCAGGACGACGGTCTCGGGCTGCGTTCACCGATGGGCGATGCAACGCCACTCGCGCGATGTGGCGGCGACACGGTGGCGGCATTCGGTGATCGACGTGGACACGATCCGACGTGACGAAGGGGCGCGACCAACGTCCGTCTCCCGCGTCGGCCCCGGCATGACCGACCAGGGCCGTTACTCGACACCGTTGCGGCGGTCACCGTCGATCGCCGCCGCGCTGTCGCACTGTCGCACTGTCGCCTACGACCGGCACGCCGAGCAGGCATCCGGCGGCGTCTGAGCCCCCAGGTGGGGCGGTCGAGCGCCGAGAGAGCCGAGAGAGCCACTCACATCTGCGGCAGGAAGACACGCGAGATAGCCAGCAGATTGCCTCAGTCACCGACGGACAACACCGACGCCGACCGGGCGATGAGGACGCGGTCTTCGTCCTGACCTGCTTGACTGCCCGCATGGATATCCTCACCGGAGCGCCCGTCCCGCTCAGCGGGCCGGCCGCCTCCGAGCTCGCCAGTGTCGCGGTGGTGATCGGAGGGCGGCAGGCGACGCCAGGCGAGGTCGAGGCGAGGTCGCCCCACCCCGAACCCGGCCAGGTGAACGTCGGCGAGCGGGTGCGCGATGTCGCAGCGCTGCCCGTCCGCCGCCGGGCGGCGAGGGCAGCCCCGTGACCCGCGACGTCGTCGTCGTCGGAGCCGGCCTGGTCGGAGCGGCGACGGCGCGCGCCCTCACCGAACGCGGCGATCGCGTGGTGCTGCTCGAGCAGTTCGAGCGGGGACACGACCGCGGCTCCTCGCACGGCGCGACGCGCATCTTCCGCCGCGGCTACGTCGAGGACGACTACCGCGCCCTCACCGGACTCGCTGGGCGGGCCTGGGCACGGCTCGAGGCCGAGACGGGGAGGCGACTGCTGAGCCCGGTGGGTGCGCTCGACCACGGCGACGCCTCCGTTCTGCGCGGCATCGAGGCGGCCCTGCTCCGCGACGGGATTCCAGTGGTGCGGCTCGCCGCCGCCGAGGCTCAGCGCCGCTGGCCCGGGCTGCGGTTCGAGACGGACGTGCTGCTGCACGCGGAGGGCGGTCGCCTGGACGCGGCGGCGGCGATCGACGCCATGCTCGACTCCGCTCTCGGGCGCGGCGCGCACCTCCGGACAGGGACACGGGTGCTCGGCCTCGAGGAGCGGGCGACTGGGGTCCGCGTGCTCACCGACGACGGCGATCTGACGGCCGATGCGGTGGTGGTCGCCGGTGGATCCTGGACGCCCGAGCTCGTTCGCGGCCTGGTCGCGGACGCTGGTCGGCGCCTCCCTCCCGTGCGGATCACCCAGGAGCAGCCCGCCCACTTCACGACGGTGCTCCCCCTCGACCCGTGGCCGAGCTTCGCGCACCACCGGGCCGGGCTGCCGGTGGTCTACGGGCTGTCGACGCCGGGAGTCGGCGTGAAGGTCGGCGAGCACGGCACCGGGCCGGTCGTCGATCCCGATCTGCGCAGCTTCGTCGCGGAGCCGGAAGCGCTCGCCCGCCTCGCCGCCTACGTCGCGGAATGGGTCCCCGGGGTCGACGCCGCGACTGCGGATCCGATCAGCTGCCTGTACGACAGCACGCCCACGGAGGACTTCGTGCTCGACCGGGTCGGGCGGATCACTCTCGCGACCGGATTCTCGGGGCACGGATTCAAGTTCGGGCCGGTCCTCGGCGAGTTGCTGGCCGATCTCGTCGACGGCGCGGAGGCGCACGAGCGGTTCCGGCTGCGGTGCGCCTGACGGTTCCGCGACCGGCAGCGGACCGGTCGCGGCGCCGCCGATCCGGTCGCGCCCGGGTTCGTGTGCGCGCTGGGTGGCGCGGCGCAAGCACGCTGATCCGCCCTCCTGGTCTCGAGCACAGGAATCGGTGGTGCTTCGTGCAGCGAACTCCGAGAGGATCGCCGCAGTCCCGCTCCCGCATCACGTCACCGAGGACGGTCCCGGTCATGATCCTGTCCCGCACCCACGCCAACCGCTGGGTCGCCCGCGCGAGGCGCAACGGTGCCGTGCTGGGGGTCATCACCCTTGTCCCTGACCTCCCGCGCCCGACCTATCGGACCGTCCGCCTCGATGCCGCGACTGGCGAGCGCGTGCTCCTGCGTGACACGGAGGCCCTCGAGGACGCGTTCGCTGTGCTGCTCGCCGGGTTGGAGCGGGCGCGTTTCGCGACTGCCGACGGGCCGGAGGACCGCGCCGAGCGGGGTGAGACGGACGAGCGTGAGTGTGCGGATCCGGCGGAGCACGCCGCTTGAGCGCGCGAACGGCCTGGTCCCGCGTCGACGCCCCGTCGGGCGGGTCTCTCCTCAGCTCGCCGGTGTGGTGAGAGCGACGCTGGCGAGGTACTCCTCCGACGCGACCTCTGTTCGGAACTCGACGATTTCGACCGAGTGCGCCTTGAGCTGCTCCAGAACCTCCTCGGGTGTGACGAAGAAGAACTCTCGGCGCAGATTGACGCGGTTGACGCGGCGGGATGCGAACGTCTGGTGGAGCATGGTCTCGATCCCGACCGCGTCGTCCGCGAAGAACAGCGCATGGACATCGAAGCGGAAGGGCACAGAGGCGCCGCCGAGTTCGTACACCCGGTCCATGGGTTCGAGGCGGCGCGTCATCCCGATCTTGACGATGCCACCGCCGAAGGCTCCTCTGTTCGAGATGACGTAGACGTAGCCGGCGCGGACGTTGGCGGCGCGGTGGTCCACGTCCGTGAGCGCTCGATCGACGTCCTCGATCCTCGCCCGGAGGCGCTCGGCTCCGGCGGTGTCGCCGTTGGCTTCGAGGGCCGAGAGGGTTGCGATGTAGTGGGCACGTTCCTTGTCGAGGCGCTCGTGTTCCCTGGCGAGTTCCTGTTCCGCTTTCCGTTGCTCCCTGAGCTCATCGCGTCGAGCACGCTCGAGTTCTCTCTCCCGTTGCAGAGCCTGGAGGTGGTCGTTGGCGAGCTGGATCTCCGTCAGGCGCATCCAGTGGTACTCCGGATCGATGGTGAGGGAGACCATCGATCCTTGGCGCTCGATCGTCTCGGCGGCCCTGCTCAGTCGCGCCTGGGCGGTGGCGAGATTGCCGGCACGCACCGTCTTCACGCAATTCTCCGCTTCTGCGTTGTAGGCGCGCAGGAGGAGCTTGGTCATATCACGCAGGAACGTGCGACCCTGGGTCTGCGAGTTGTTGAACGTGAAGGTGGCGGCCGAGTGTGCCGCCCTCTTCTCCCGTACGGCGGTCTTGATCTCGGATCGGAGTGCTTCCAAGCGGGTCGCGAGGTCCGCTGAGGATTCCGCTGGATGCTCGTAGTCGTACAGACCGAGTTCCTGGATCTCGAGAGAACCGCGGACACCGATGATCTCCTCCTGCAGTGCCGAGAGGTCTGATCGCCGCGCAGCGATATCTGCTTCGAGCGCCGCGAGCACGGCGCCGGAGGTGGCGAGGCGCGCAGTGGTCTCGGCGATGCGCTGCGCGGCGGCCGCCTCGCTCGCGGAGTGCTGAGCGGCGATCTCCGACGCCCGGCGTTCCTTCTCCGCGTCGAGCTCGATCAGCTCGAGCAGCCCGTACTTCTCGATCGACGCCTCCAGTTCGGCGACGCGGGCGGCCAGGTCCCTGGCGAACCTGCGGGCCCCGAAGAACGGGACGGTCACGGACGCCGACCCGGTGAGCGGCGGCTCCTCGGCTGGTCTGGTCAATTCGTCGAGCACGTCCGGTTCCTGGCTCAGGATCTCCGCTTCCTGAGACGCGGACGCCGCGGAGAGGGATCGAGACTGTGTGGGCACTTCCTGATCCGAATGGAGTACGGGCCGGGTCGGCGCCTCCTCCTCCACGGGGAGCGGCAGGTGCATTGGCGCACTCCATTCGGATCGGGACCGCACCGAGGCGGGCGAGTTCCTCTCCGAACGGGATGTGGACTCGGGACCCGATCGCCTCTCCGCACTTGCCTGCGCCTGAACATCGGCTTGTGCTTGCGCCTCCGCCTCCGCTTCTGCCGCCCGCCTTTCGCGTCGTGACATCGGCTGGGCCGCGAGGGGGGCTGCATTCTCTGAGCTGTTTCCCGCCTGCGGGACGGGATGCGTATGCTCCGTCCACACCTTCCCGTCCCAGTAGCGGAGAAGTGAGGGGACGGTCGGATCCGGATACCACGCGGCGGGAGCGCTCATTCCGAGAGGCTATGGCCCGGGGAGTCTTCTCGGAAGGCATTCCCCTCCCCCGGTCCCAGAAACGATCGCGGCTGAGAGCTATCCATCACATCCCTCAGCGACACCGGCGTCAGCCGGGCGGATGCCGGCGATCGGCGGATTCTACCCATCGAGAGGCGGCGGCCGGCGCCTCCGTCGACGCGAGGTCCCGCGGGCCGATCATCCGACGGAGCCAGTCCGCTCGTCGCGATCGCAGGAGCGCCCGATGCCAGCGCCGATCGGTGCGGGCGAGGAGCTCGGGGGCGACAGGTCGGAGCGCATCGCCGACGCGCTCCTCGATGAGGAGGACGCCGGGTGGACAGCGGTGAAGCCTCCGCGGGGGTTCGCGTTCCGGATGCCCGTGACCTGCACGGGTGCGCAGCTGCTGCTCCAGCTGCTCGGGGTCGCTCGCCCACCAGGTGCTGACCCCTCTCCGTCCGTCGGGAAGGGGGAAGCGCTCGGTGACACGGAGCGGGAGGTCGGCGTGAGTCATGCTGTGCTGCTTTCGGAGGAGATCGGGGGTCCCGGGCGGCGCTGCGACCGCCCGGGACCCGGAGTCGTTACTTCGCGCTCGTCGCGCGGAGTGCGCGACGACGGACGGCCGTCAGAACGCCCCCGCAGAGCAGGAGCAGACCCCCGCCCAGTGCGAGCGGACCGGCGACAGCTCCCGTCGAGGCGAGCACCGTGGGGACCATTCCGACGGGCGGCACCGTGACGAGGGCGCAACTGGAGGAGGCGTCGTCGTCGCAGGCGTGCGCCACCGAGGTCGGCGTGAAGCCCTCGGGCACGCCATCGATCCGCGCGCGGTTCGGGATCGTCCACGCGTCCACGCCTTCGGCGACCTGCCCGGTGACGGTGAACGTTGTCGAGGCACCCGGTGCCAGTGACAGTCCTTCGACGGAGAGGTCGGCCGACTCAGGGCCGCCGTCCTGCGAGATCGACACGCCGCTCAGGTGCTCGAGCTCGGGGACGTCGGTGAGGGTGAACCCTTCGGCCGGGCGGGTCCCCTCGTTGGTCACCACGATCCGGAAGCCGGCGCGCTGCCCGTGCTCGACGGTCTCGTCGATGGCCGTCTTGTCGATCGAGAGTCTCCCCTCGACGGGAGGCACCGGGATTTCGGCGCAGGAGAACGCGGCATCGTCGACGCAGGCGTTGTCTACCGTCGGCGGGTCGAAGCCCTCCGGCTGCTGAGTGATCGTCGCCCTGTTGGGTAGCGTCCAGGCGTCGACGCCCTCGGCCACTCGCCCGCTCACGTGCAGCGAGACCTGCCCGCCGGCCGGGATGTCGAGACCGGTGACGGGCTGCGCGGCCGGCTGGACGCCTCCGGAACCGGTGTCGATGGTCGGCTCGATCAGGTGATCGAGCGTGGGCACATCGGTGACGGTGACGTCGGTCGCGTCGACCGAGCCGGTGTTCGCCACGACGATGTCGAAGCCGGCAGTGCCGCCGTGCTCCGCGCTGGGCTGCGAGGGTGTCTTGCTCAGGCGGAGCGCGCCGTCGCCGACGGTGTGTGGAACGGTCGCGCAGGGATTGGCGTCGGTGCCCGTTCCGGACTCGGAGGGTGTGAACGGTGCTCCGGCGAGGCACGCCGTGTTGCTGAGCGCGTCGTCGCCCGCCCCGGTGACGACCACGTCGAAGGTCAGTTCGGCCGTCGTCCCGACGGGGAGCGTTCCCGCCGTCCAGCTGATCCGACCGGTGCTGGGGTCGACCGTCGCCGAGCCGTGCGAGGTGTGGATCGTCGTGGCGTCGAGGTCGGCGTCGTCGAGGACGCCCTCGTCGAGGTAGTCGACGACGGATGCATCGGCGTAGTCGCCGGACCCGTCGGAGGTGAGCGTCACCCGGTACGGGACCCTCGCCCCGGGCAGGAGCGGGGTGCCGGGATCGACGGTGGACGTCTTGGCGATCGTCACGTGCGGGGTGAGCGGCGCGAGGGTGGCGACGGCTTCAGCTCCATCCGAGCCGGAGGTCCAGTCGTCGATCGCGCGCAGGTCCCCGTAGGAGCCGTGCACCGAGTCGTTCTCATTCGGCGCGCGACCCTCGCCGGAGTCGTCACCCTCCCAGCGGTGGACTCCCCCCGTCGAGTCGCTGCCTCCCTCACCCGAGGTGGCAGCGGCGGTGCTCGAGTAGCGCTTCGCACCCGGATCCTGGAGGAGCGAATCGTCCCAGTGGATCGAGGACGGGCTGCTGTCGCCACCCGTCGACCGGACGATCGAGACTCCGCCCGCGGAGGACTCCGCATCGACCCGCGTGAAGTGGAACTCGTTCGTCCTCCCGACGGCAGCGCGGAACGTCACGTCGGGATCGGTGATGTCGACGGCTCCACCCTGCGCGTCGAGGCCGTCCCAGTCGACCGAGAACGGTCCGGTCTTCCCGGCGATCTTGGAGAGGTGGACGTCACGGGCACCGTCGTAGGCGCCGTCCCCGTCGACATCCACATCGACGACGACCGTGCCCGGCTGCGTACCGAGCGTGCCGGTCAACGAACCTGCGTTCGACCCCGCCGACGCCCTCCGGAAAGCGAGCCCCTCGATGGTCGGAGCGCGGTAGTCGGGGGCGATCGACTCGGGCAGATCCGGCGACGGCGGATCGAGGAAGAGCTTGTAGGTCTGCAAGCCGTCGATCCCCGAGCGGCCTGACGCCTGTACGTACTGCGAGCCCACTCCGCCTGCCTCGGACGACTGCGGCATGGGCACCGAGAGGTAGGAGGGGTCGGAGGAGCCGACCCGCACGTTCCCCTTGTTGGTGGCCTGCAGCGTCGACGCGACTCCGTCGTACCCGCGGAGGCCAAGTTCGTACCGCGCGCCCGTCTCGGTGATGGCGTGGAGCGTGAACGAGGAACGCCGCTCCTCCGGAGAGGAGTACGACTCGCGCGCTCCGGACTGGATCGCGTAGGAGTTCGACCACACACGACCCGCGAGCCCGGTGCCGCCCGCGTCAGCGACTCCGACGCTCCACAGCAGATTGACCGGAGCGGTCACATCGTCGTCGGCGACATCGATCCGGTAGACCCCCGTTTCGGGAGCGACGAAGGAGCCTCCTGCAGAGACCGACGGCGGCGCGCCCCGTGGGAAGACCTGCTCGTCGAGGACGGAGCCGTCGGGAGCGGTCACCTTGGCCGATCCTCCGCCGCTCTCGCCCTCGCCTGCGCCGGAGCCGGCCTTGAGCGGATGCAGGTCCACACGGAGCGTCTCGCCCGCACGGACCCACGCCGAAATCGTCGTGATTCCCGCGTTCGTCGCACCGCCGTGCAGCAGAGTGTTCTCGATCGTCGTATGCGGGGCGTCGGCGGCGACTGCAGGAGGCGGCGCCAATCCTCCACCTAGCAGGCCGCCGACGAGCACGCAGCCCGCCGTCGTCCCGACAAGTGCTCGCGCGGTTCGCGCTCGTGGTCGTCCGCGCTCGTCCCGCCCCGACTGTTCCGTTCGACTCATCCGATGTCCTCTCCTCAGCCGTCCGAACGCAACGCGTCGGCGGCGACTCTTCAGCCCCACGAAAAAAGAATATTGCTCAGGTCGATGTGACCGTCTCGCGGACGGCGTCATCTGGGGAGAACGGCGCGAGATGGCGTTTGGGGAGGAGGACAGCCAGGCGTGCCGGCGGTCCGGCGGCTCCTTTTCGCGAGCGGCAGGACGACTTTCCGCTCGCCGAGAGCGTCCACGCTCATCGACCGCCGCAGCACCAGATCCGCCGAGAAGCCCGAGCATCTCGCCGAGGCGGACCGCTCTGGCCTCTCTCCCCCGGTCGGCGGCCCCCTCCTCGACGACTCACGGCTGCGTCGCCCGGATCCGAGATGTTCGTCACACCGCGCGCAGATCAGGGGGTTCCGCTTCCGTTCCGCGGAACCACTGGAGGAGCGGCTCGGTCACGAGGTCAGCAGGACGTCCGTATCCGGTGAGTCGGGGGGCCGCCATCACCGTTGCGCCCCTGCTGCCACCACATCTCATTGCGGCGGAGGAGTCGATCGCCAACATGCGAAGGACCGCCGCCTCCCGCCGCGGGCACCACCGCCTGACACGGCACCTGGGGCGCCTGAACGCAGCAACCACGCCCGCGACCAGGGAGGCACCCCTGAAGCGCGCGAGAAGGAGAAACCCCAGATGAGCCCTAGGAAAAACGAGAACGGCCCGCCGAAGCGGGCCGTTCTGCTCTGTCTCAACCAGAGTGCGCCCGGAGGGATTCGAACCCCCAACCTTCTGATCCGTAGTCAGAGCCGGGGCGTCCACGGTCGTCCGCCGAGGCCGCTGGAGCCCGCGGCTTGCGTCCCCCGAGGCCGCCGAGACGACCACGCATGTGGACACGTTGCTGTCAGCGTTGCTGTCCGTGGTGGGGTGGTGCTCCGATGACCACCGCCGACTGGCACGACCTGTTCGTCCCGACGCTCATGCCCGATGCGCCGGCCGGTCACGTGCGCATGCGTGCCGATGTGCTCCCGCCCCAGGTCTTCGGGTCCAACGTCCGCAAGATCGCACGGGAGTCGGAGTGGGATCGGATCCGCCTGGGCGTCTCGGCCCGCGCCGGGAAGCTGTGCCAGATCTGCGGTGGCGAGTCGTACGGCCCGTATCGCAAAGTCCAGCATCCCGACTGCCACGAGATCTGGCGCTTCGAGGAGCGTAGCGACGGCCTGACTCAGGTCCTTGCTGGCCTCATCGCTCTGTGCAAGACGTGCCACAACACGCAGCACATCGGCCGGGCCCCGGACCTTGACCAGGTGATGGAGGTCCTGATGGGGCTCAACGGCTGGACAAGAGAGGAAGCGCGCGCCTACGTGCAGCGAGCCTTCGCACGCCTCAAGCTGCTCCGCGATGTCGAGATCCACCTCGACCTGTCACTGCTCGTGGGGCAGATCGTCGTGCCGAGCGCGCCTGACTTGCTCTTCACCTCAGCGGGCCGTGAAGCCCTAGGCCCCTCGTGGAAGCCTTCGGGACCTGCGACCAGGAGGTGCGCCTCGACGTAGCGCCGTCCCCCGGACCAGCAACGTGCCTCGCGATGGCGTCGGCACGCGGACCCGCCCCTCACACGTGGAGAGGCGGATCTTGCTGGTTAAGAGGGACCGGCATCATCGCGGCGGCCCGCCGAGGAGCGCCCGGACCGCAGCGGAGCGAGGACCGGACGCACCGCAGGTGGGGCACGCCGGGCGAAGCCCGGCGCTTGAACGAGTAAAGAAAGTTCTCACGGCATGGTTGGCACGGGGGCACCCACGTCGGATACAGTTGGAGTGTTAACTACGGCACGAGGAGACACCGATGGCCCGTTCTGATCTCCTACTCGATCTCATCGAAGCCGAACAGCGCGGTGATAAGTCTCGCTTCCGAGGTCTCGTCGAGACCATCATTGCCGAGGAGCGGGCGAATCAGCATCATCTTCTAGCGGATCGCCTTGCAGAGTTAATCACTACGCATGGGCATAGTGGCACCCCTCAGCGCGACAGCTACAGCTCCGCCGTCTCGGACCTGGTCCACGAGGTTATACCCCGCAAGCGAATTGACGACCTTAGACTCGCGCCGCTCGTACAGCAGAGCGTCCGCGAGTTGATCGAGGAGCACCACCGCGGAGATCTTCTGCGAAGCTACGGCATCGAACCCAGGAATCGCGTACTCTTCGAAGGCCCCCCCGGCAACGGAAAGACGTCTTTAGCTGAGGCCCTTGCCACGGAGTTAATGCTCCCGTTCTACACGGTTAGGTACGAGGGTGTTGTATCGAGCTTTCTTGGAGAAACCACGGCTCGATTGGACCAGGTGTTTGATTTCGCGCGGACGCGTCGCTGCGTCCTGTTCTTCGACGAGCTTGACACACTAGCGAAAGAAAGAGCAGACGCCCACGAAACGGGCGAAATTAAGCGCGTAGTTTCCACCCTGCTAATGCAGATAGACAGACTGCCGGCTCACGTCATCCTGGTTGGCGCAACCAATCACAGCGAACTGCTTGATAGGGCAGCGTGGCGACGTTTTCAATTACGCATAACACTTGAGAGCCCGTCTCGCACCAATATGACCGCTTATCTTGAGGGTCTCGTCAAGCAACTCGGGGGTCATTTAGGTTTCACCCCCCGCACCTTGGCTGACAAGCTAGCCGGCGCGAGCTATGCCGAGGTCGAAGAATTTGCAAAAGATATTCGCCGCAGAGTGATTTTGACAGGCCCTGGCGCCGATACGCCGACCATAGTGCGAGAACGAATCGCTATGTGGCGTAGCCAGGCATCGTCGTGAGCGACCCTCGCCCGTACTTAGCATTCCCTGCGGCAGCCACTGTGAGGCAGCCTAGCGGGACTGGCTTTCCCGGCCCCAAAGTAGTTGGACCACCGCCGGCAGAGCAGGCAGCACGCATCGGCCCTAAGCTCGATCGACTTCATAGCGCTCTAGAGGCGCGTCGGGTCAATGTGCACGAAGCAGCCGACGAGGGTGACCCCTCGCTCATTGTCGTCTTTGACCTCGCCGGAACAGTAGAGGATTTCCGCAAAGCGGCGGCAAAAGTGCCGGGCTTCGACTACCTGCTGGAAGTTGACGAGGAAAAGAGTCAACCGGATTCCCTTTTTCATCTAGAGGAACATTCCGTAGCAGTCAACAAGCCCGTGCCTCGCACACTTCACGTTGTCATGTCCGACGCAGCCGCCGCACGTCAACTCGTGTCTCTTTTCAAGCAGTGGGAAGAAAATCCACGCGTGACACTAAGGACGGGCTTCAATCCCCTTAAGCAAGTTTTCGCGCAACTACGAAATGTTCGACCTTGGAGTATTCAGGATAGAGTTCGAGAGACAGGCCTCCTGGAGGAGTGGAGCGAAGATCTCGAAGCAGCGGGCCCGTACAGAAGCAGTAAGCGCGTAGAGATTGAGTTATGGTTTCGAAGCGACGCGGACCTGCGAATAAGGGCAGAAGGTCACGTACGAAGAGTAGTTAGTGCAAGCGGTGGTCAGGTAGTCTCTTCAACAATAATTGCGGAGGCAAGCTACCATGCCCTCCTTGCCGACATTCCCATACAAGCCGTGGAGTCCGTCGTCAAAGATGGGGCGGAGTCTTTGGCCGTCTTGACGACCGATGCCGTTATGTTCGTGAGCCCATATCGGCCCATGTCCTTTGAAACAACCAGCGCATTTGAGCCACAAGAACTCCCCACCCCCACGGAAGCTGATACGTCGCCCCCTCGAGTTGCCCTACTCGATGGGTTGCCGATAGCCAATCACCCCCACCTTGCGGGCAAAGTCATAGTCGACGACCCCGATGACTTAGCGCAAGAGTATCCCATTTCGGCCCGCGCACATGGCACGGCGATGGCTTCTTTGATCATTAGAGGCGACCTCAGGGACGGATCGCAGCCCATCGCTGGTCGCATCTATGTTCGCCCCATACTTACGCCCCACGAATTCGGTGATCGAGAGGTTGCCAAGAGTGACCTGCTATTTCCCGACCTCCTCCATCGATCGATCAAACGGATAGTTGACGGTGACGACGGCTCCCCCGCCGCCGCACCAAGCGTGAGAGTTATCAATCTATCGATAGGTGACGATACTAAAGTATTCGTAAACCGCATGAGTCCGGCAGCGAGAGTCATCGACTGGCTGTCGGTGAACTACAACGTACTCATCATTGTAAGTGCCGGAAATCACGTAAGACTTCCTATTGAAATACCGGCGAGTGCCACCAGCAGTGCGGAGACTCTCCACTCCGCCGCGCGACAGGCGACTTACGCATCCGCGCGACACCGTGGCATGTTGTCTCCAGCCGAGTCTATTAACGCGATCTCGGTCGGCGCCCTCCATCAAGACAGCTCAGGAGCGCAAGCACCTGACACCGTTTTGGATGCCACGGCAGAGGGCGCACCCGCGCTGTACAGCGCCGTCGGGCTCGGTTTCCGTGGATCCGTGAAACCAGACCTATACATGTCTGCTGGGAGGGCGTTCTACTCCCGCCCGCCCCAGGATGGCAATTCTGTTCGCATCAAGCCAGGCCAGCCTGGAAACGAAGGACCCGGACACCTAGTGGCTGGCCCTCCGCACTCGGGACTGAAAACGGGCGTGGCGTACACTCATGGCTCGAGTAATGCTGCCGCACTGGCGACTCGCACCGCAGCTTCTATTTTTTCAACTCTAGAGGATCCTTCTCAAGTTGGAGACCCTTTTCCCTGGCCCGACGCCCAATATCACCCCGTTTTAGTCAAGGCCCTATTGGTGCATTCGGCACGATGGGGGATCAATAAAGACAGACTGATCGCAGAGCTTGGACCCTTGCATGAAACTCTTCGGGCTCGAAGAAACCTCACTAAACTTCTTGGCTATGGCAGCGTAGATTCGAATCGCGCAATGTCTGCCCTTACAAATCGTGCACTTATCGTGGGCGCTGGGACCCTTCGGGCCGGGGATCGGCAGCGCTTTGAGTTTCCCCTGCCGGCCGACCTTCGATCTTCTACGGCTTGGCGCCGCCTAACCGTGACGCTCGCATGGCTGACACCAATTGAGCCGAGCTCACGCAAGTACCGAGGAGTAAAGCTCACACTTAAGGATCCGGACACAAATATTATCGGGGCGAGCGCCTCACAAGCCGATTATTGGCCCAGCCTAAACGGCACCGTCCAACAACATGTACTGGACGGATCTGCGGGTGTGAACTTTGGCGAGAATGGAGTCATTCGGCTAGACGTTGACGCGCATTCAGACGCTATTAAAGATTCGACTCCAGTTCGCTTTGCGCTCGTTACCTCCCTTGAAGTGGCGCCCAGCACATCCGTCAATGTATTTGACCAAGTTCGTGCGGGCTTACGAATTCAGGCCTCGGCCCGGACCGCCGCTCAAGTTCGCACGCGGTAGACCACCACCCTCGACTATTGACACGCGTTCGAGCAAATGGTTGCCGTCAGTTTTTGAACCAAGTGAAAGCAGGGCGCCCGTTCGGCATTTCCTGACTTAGCTCCAGAAGCCAAAGCGGAATAGGTTGCCCTTTAGCGTGTAAAACGGAGACCCAGAGTTGCGCTGCTGCGACCTCATATTCTTCGGCCATGATTCACCTACACTCGATGCGGTTCACGCACGCCGTTAGTCTCTTGTGGGGTCGTACAGCTAGCCTCGGCGGCACTGTCTTACTATCCGCCGTAGTCCTGTTTGCGGATCGGAGAAAGCACGCCGTCAAGTTGTCTCTTGCGTTCTGCGCCTGCTCGACCCCGCTCCTCAGCCTTCAGTCGCGCTGCCGACCGAGGACGCACACCCTCGTCTCGCATCGCCTTCGCGGCTCGACCGACGGCCCCGCTGAAATCGGTGAGGTCGAGGAGCGCCAGCGATGGCAGACCGGCGAGGATCACCTCGATGTCCGGCTCGTCGCTTAGTAGCGCCGTCAACGCGTCGACGTTCGCCTGTCCGTACCTTCGCGGAATGCCCTGAGGCGTCGCCTCCTGCGCTCGCGCGAGATCAGCCATGACGGGGCGCGGCTGGTGGAAGCGATGGGCGTATGCGGTCAGCAAGGCCCGCAGATCAGTGCTCGCCCGAGCGACCTTGTGCGCGTCGGATACGGACATCCGCAGCAGGTCCTGAACGTCACGTGGCTTCTTCGGCCAGACGAGGCCGTCCAGATGCTGCCCGTTCCGCAGGATCTTGCGGTTCAGCGCATGCACGGCCTCCACGACAGGAACGGGAACAAGTCCCCACCCGCCGAGTGGCTCCGAGTCATCGAGGTCCGCCATGCCTCCAGTCTTGCGCACGCGCATCGGGTTCGCACATCGGATCTTGCTTCGCTCTTGCGCTTGACATACACAAATGTGTACGTTGGCCGCAGCGGCGACCCGGTTGGACGGCCTCGGATCCATGCGTGCCGCTGATCCTCGAAAATTTCCGGCGCTCGACCGGTCAATCAAGAGATCAATCAAGGGTCGCTGAGGATCGTCGATCCGGAACCCAGAGCGTGCGCACCCCGCGCACCGAGACCAGGAGGAACAACATGCCCGTCAAGAAGACCGGACTTCCCGTCATCAGCGAGACCTACTTCGGAGGACCCGCCTACGCCGTCGGCGAGGTCGAGCAGCTGATGGAGTTCGAGAACGGCCAGGCCGTCAAGCAGCAGCACGACCCGAGGACCAACAAGCCAATGTGGACCGTGCGCGTCTTCGATGCCGATCCCGAGGCACCGAAGGGCCAGGGCGAGGTCACCGTGAAGATCGTGTCGGCCACCCACCCGACACTCCCGCCCGAGCTGCCGGGGCTCCCCTTCCGCCCTGTCATCTTCGATGACTCGTGGTCGTCCCGTACGTGAAGGAGGGGGCCGGCCGCCCTCGCGTCGCCTACTCGCTCCGAGCCGGCGGGATCCGGCCCGCCATCGTGAAGAAGGCCGGCGACTCGTGATCGTCGCCGAGCTGCGCAACTACGCCTTGGCTCTCTGGGCACTGGTGCGGCGGCACAAGCGCATCACGCTGCTGCTCGCGGTCCTCGGGCTACTGCTCGGACAGTGGCGGCCGGTCCAGGGCCTCTTCGCGATCGTGGCCGTCGCACTTGTGAGTGCAGGACTCGTGTGGCGTTATCGCGACGGGAGGTCGCTCGAAGCCCACGAGTTCGGCAAGTGGCAGCGAAGGAGCCGTGCCTTCATCCGCTCCGCCTGGCCCGAACTCATGATCCGCCTCGGACTCTCGGTTCGGTCGGCAGCAGCGTCCTCGGAGATCCCCGCCATCAGCGCGGCCGAGTGGAACGGGTACTCCGTGTCGCTGCTGGTCCGCTTCCCGCTGGGCATGACGAGGGAGAACATCACCGCTGCTGGGCCCGCCATCGCGGAGTCCTTCGGCGCTGTGTCCGTCACCGTCGATGCTGCACCAGGTGGAGCGCTCGTCGTCGTGAACTACGCGGATCCTCTTCGCGAGCCGATCCCACTCGGAGATCCCGGGGATCACGTCGACCTCCGTGCCGTGCCCATGGGCGTGCAAGCGTCCGGCGCTCCGTGGGCCTTCCGTGTGGGGCCGCACACCCTCGTGGCCGGGTCCTCGGGCTCGGGCAAGGGCTCGATGCTGTGGAGCCTCCTCATCGGGCTGGGACCGGCGATCCGTAAGGGGCTCGTGGAGGTCCGTGGCATCGACCTCAAGGGCGGCATGGAGTTGGCGATGGGCGAGGGCCTCCTCACCCAGTACGCAACCGAGCCGGAGGCCGCGGTGATCCTGCTCGAGCGCGCCTGCTCGGACATGCGGGAGCGCGCCGCCCTCCTGGCGGGCAACGTTCGCGAACACACCGTGAGCATCGAGAGCCCCCACGTCCTCGTCGTCATCGACGAGCTGGCAGCACTGACGGCTTACCAGACGGACCGCGATCTCCAACGTCGAGCGAATGCGGCACTCGCGCTCCTGTGTTCGCAAGGTCGCTCTCCCGGCTTCACGGTCTTCGCGTGCTTGCAGGACCCCCGCAAGGAGACGTTGCCTGTTCGCGGACTCTTCACCCAGACCATCGGCCTCCGTCTTCGCGACGCATTGGAGACCTCGATGGTCCTCGGCGAGGGCATGCGAGAGAAGGGCGCGCTCTGCCATCAGATACCGGCGACGCTGCCCGGCGTGGCCTTCGTCGCACCCGAGGACGGCGGGGTCCCCATTCGCGTCCGCGCTGCTTATGCCTCCGACGACGTCATCCGATATGCCGCCGCCACATACGAGGCACCGCGGCATGAACTCATTCGGACTCCCGCCCCGGCAACCGCCGAGACGGACCACACGTCGCCGCGCTCGCCCCGAGCGCGACGCAACCGTAAGACAGGAGAGGAATCATGAAGATCTCGACCCGAACTCGTCTCACCGTTGGCATCGTCGGCGGAGTAGTCGCAGTCGCCGCCGCAGGAGCGGTCGGCTTCGAGGTAGCAAGCACGACAGGTGAACCGTTCTCGCGTGGATACGAGGCGGGCATCACCACGACCCGGTTGGACTTCTGCAACCTCCAGTTCAGAGGAAAAGCCGGGAAGCCAAGTGCAGACGATCCGCGCACCTATAGCGGCCTGCCCGCGAACCTCATCGTCGCGGATCGCGCATGCTCCCCGGAACTCGTGAGCGCCTGGAACCAGGGGCAGGAGGACGCCGGGTCAGACAAGCGCGCATGCACGCTCGATGACCAGCTCACCGCACTAGTCGGTGCCTACGTGTGCACCGTGACGACGACCACGAGCTACTGATGCCGACCCTCGCCGACACCGTCACCGACCGCGTGCGGCGCCCCGACTCGAGGAATGGATGAAGGGCGCAGCCGCCACCGGCTACTGCGCCAACCCCGTCCGCCTCGTCGGGTCGTCTCACGTGGTCGATGCGGTGTCCGGCGAGGTCGTCTCGTCGTACGAATCCGCGCGGCAGCCGGATGGAATCACCTACGTCCGTTGCGGCAACCGCCGCGCCGTCCGGTGCCCCTCGTGCAGCCACGAGTACAAGGGCGACATGTGGCACCTCGTGGTCGCCGGGGCTGCCGGTGGGTCCAAGGACGTTCCCGAGTCGGTGGGCACCCACCCGCTCGTGTTCTTGACCCTCACGGCTCCGTCCTTCGGAGCGGTCCATGCGTCGAAGAAGGCACGGGGATCCGGCTCGACGCGCTGCCGCCCCCGGTCGAAGAAGGAGCTGTGCCCGCACGGCCGACCGGGCGGATGCATGAGCGTGCACGATGCCGACTCGCCTCTCGTCGGAGAGCCGATCTGCCGTGAGTGCTACGACTACGTCGGGCACATCGTCTGGCAGTGGCACGCGCCTGAGCTGTGGCGGCGCTTCACCATCGCGCTCCGCCGTCGAATCGCCCAGTCGCTCGGTCTCAGTGAGTCAGCGACGCGGAAGCTCGTGCGGGTGCAGTTCGCGAAGGTGGCGGAGTTCCAGAAGCGCGGTCCCGTGCACTTCCACGCGCTGATCCGTCTCGACGGTGACGCTCGCCCGGATGATCCGTATCCGGTTCCGTCGGTGCTCATCTCCTCGTCCGATCTGTCGCGCATGGCCATCGAGAGCGCGGCAGCGGTCCAGGTGACGGCCGCCCCTGTCGTCCCCGGCGAATCCCCTCGCTCCCTCCGGTTCGGTCGCCAAGTCGATGCTCGCGCCGTCGTTCGCCACCACGCGGAGAACGATGGCGAGCTCACGGATCGAGCGGTCGCGGCCTACATCGCGAAGTACGCGACGAAGGCCACCGAGGAGGTGGATCCCTCGGCAGTCGCAAACGGCCCTCGCCCGCATGTCGCGCAGCTCAAGCAGACCATCGAGGACCTCGCACGGATCACGCGCCTCGGCCCCGAGGACGACTACGCGCTCCTCGGCAAATGGGTCGGGATGCTCGGATTCCGCGGCCACTTCGCCACCAAGTCCCGCCGCTACTCGACGACGCTCGGGAAGCTCCGCTCCGCCCGCCGTCTCTGGCAGAAGCGCATCTCCGCCAAGAGGGACGCGACCCATGGCGTGGAGAGCGACGAGGAAGACGACGAACTCGACGACGAGACGACCCTCGTCGTGGCCCAGTGGAGCTTCGCCGGGATGGGCTGGCTCACCAACGGCGACGCCGCTCTCGCAGCAGAGGCAGCCGCTCGCGCGCGCGAATGGAACGACCAGCGCCGCGAACAGATGAAGACCAACAAGAACAAGGAGAGGTGAATGTCATGGAGAAGCTCATGCTCACTCCGGAGGAAGTCGCGGACGCACTCGGTGTGGGTCGTTCGACCGTCTACGACCTGATGCGGCTCAAGATCCTGCCGAGCGTCCGCATCGGCCGCTCGCGTCGCGTCCGCGTAGAGGATCTGCGCGCCTACGTGGGCACGCTCATGGAAGCCCCGGTGCCGCAGTGAGCAAGCGCGCCAACGGCGAGGGATCCGTCTACCAGCGGAAGGACGGTCGGTGGAGTGGGGCGACGTACGTTCTGCAACCCGATGGAGGCCGCCGCCGTCGACAGGTCTACGGCGCCACTCGCACCGAGGTCTCCAAGCAGCTCGCGGAGTTGAAGGCCAAGACCGACCGGGGCATTCCGGCCTCGATCAGCACATGGACGGTCGAGAGCTACTCCGCGCACTGGCTCGCGAACACCGCGCACGGGTCGTTGAAGCCCGCGACCGTCGCGAACTACTCGTGGATGATGCGGAAGCACATCGTTCCCGCGCTCAGCCGCGTTCGTCTCGACAGCCTCACCCCTGCGCACGTCCGCGAGCTGCACACGAAGGTCGGCGCGGCCGGCGTCTCCTCCCGCACCGTCCAGCTCGCCCATGCGGTGCTCCGCACGATGCTCTCCGAGGCCATGCGCGAACAGGTCGTGGCGCGGAACGTGGCGTCGCTCGTCCGGACCCCACGCGTCGAGAGGACCGACGTGTCTCCGTGGACGCCCGACGAGGCCGCGGCCTTCCTCGATGCGAACCGCGGCGATCAGTACGTCCATCTGTACTCGACCGCCCTGGCTCTCGGGATGCGGAAGGGCGAGCTGCTGGCGCTCCGCTGGGCCGACGTGGACCTCGATGCCCGGGAACTCCGCGTGCGCCAGACCGTGCAGCGTCTCGGAGCCGGTCAGGGCATGGTCATCGGCACCCCCAAGACCGCCCGCTCACGCCGGACGATCCCTCTCCCCCAGCTCGCGATCGACTCCCTCATGGCTCGTCGACGAGCGCAGCTCGTCGATCAACAGCTCGCCGGTGACCGATGGACCGACAACGACCTCGTGTTCACGACCAGCATCGGCACCATCATCGAGCCGACCAACCTGCGACGGAGCTTCGATGCGGCCATCGCGCGGGCCGGCGTCCGCCGCATCCGCTTCCACGATCTGCGGCACACGTGCGCGTCGCTCCTGCTCGCCGAGGGTGTGCCCATGCGCGTGGTGATGGAGATCCTCGGGCACTCGGCGATGGCGATCACCTCCGACATCTACTCGCACGTGATGCCCTCGGCGCTGACGAACGCCGCGGCCGCCATCGACAAGGCGTTCACGAGGGCGGACTCATGACGGGACCCGGGCCCTACGAAGCTGCGGAGAGCTACCGATGCGGCGCAATCAGCCGCGAAGAACTCGTGCAGATCCTGACCACCTGGCGCTACGTCCCGGGCGAGCAACGCACCGCCGGGCTCCACGACGACCTGCTCAACTTCGTCCCGGGCTCCTTCGACGAGGTCGCGGCGGCCTTCGACGGCGAACTCATCGACGGAGAGCTCTACGACATCGCGCACGAAGCGCTGCGCTCCCAGAACGCGCCGCCGTGAGACGAGAACCGGGGGCGTTGCTGTCGCGGTTGCTGTCAGCGTCCCGCCACGACCGAGATCGGCAGGCCGACGCCGTCAGCTCGTCCCTCCCAGATCCACCCGCCAAGAGAGGAAAACCCCAGATGAAGCACCAGAAAAACGAAAACGGCCCGCTTTCGCGGACCGTTTCATTCTGTCTCAACCAGAGTGCGCCCGGAGGGATTCGAACCCCCAACCTTCTGATCCGTAGTCAGATGCTCTATCCGTTGAGCTACGGGCGCAGTGCATCGCGTGGCCTGGGAGGGCACGCAACGAGGTACGACTATACATGGCGCCGACCGCGTCCGCGAATCGCCGGGAGCGTCCGGCCGGCGCCGAGCGAGTCACCCGTCCGCGCCGGCTGGCCGTCCGAATCGGCCGGTCGACTCAGGCAGTCCGAAGAGCCGCACCGGCCCGGCGCGGTCACGGAAGCGACCCCCGCGGAGACGCGTACCGTTGCTCCCATGGAGGCCGCAGCGATCGAGCTCGAGCGATTCGTGGTCTCGCCACTGCACCGCTACGAGGGCCGACCCCCTGACGGGCCGATCACCTTCGAGGGCAACGAGCAGCCCGAGCGCATCGAGGTCCGTGCCGGCCTCGGGATCGTCGGCGACCGCTTCTTCGCCCAGCGCGCCCACCGCTCTGCAGCGATCACCCTCTTCGCGATCGAGACGCTCGAGCGCATGGCCACCGATCTGCGGACCGATCCGTTCGACCCCGCCGACACTCGGCGCAACATCATCGTTCGCGGCGCCGACATCGATGCCCTGGCCGGCAGAACCTTCGCGCTCGAGCAGGACGGAGAGCGGATCGAGTTCCAGGGCGGCCGGCCGGCCAACCCCTGCGCCTGGATGGACGTCGTGCTCGACCCCGGAGCGTTCCACGCGATGCGTCGTCACGGAGGCGTCCGGGCGGCACCGCTGACCAACGGCGTCCTCCACATCGGCCCTGCGCGTCTCCTCCTCCACAGATCCGACGACATGCTGATCTGACCCCGACGGCGAGCGCCTAGGCTCTGTGCGACCGACCACCCTGAACGAAGGAGGCCCCGTGCTCCGCCCGAGCGACCTCCTTCCCACCCTGGCGTCGACCCTGCGCCGCGGCCTGCGCGATGTGTTCGCAACCACACGCTCCCGCCGCCGCGATCCGCGCCGCCGCTACCGCAGCACCGACGTCTCGGTCCAGCGCGTGCATCATCGCGACGTCTGGGCCCGGGTCAGCACCGTCGGTCGCGAGGGCGAGCGCACGTTCGTCCTGGTGCCCGGCATCGGAGTCGCGGCGACCTACTTCGAGCGTCTCGCTCCAGCGCTCAACGAGTTCGGCCCGGTGCACGCCCTCGACCTTCCCGGCTTCGGCGGCGTACCGCACCCGGTCGACGCGCGGCGGATGGACATCGGCGACTACGCCGAGCTCGTCGGCGCTGTGATCGACGAGCTGAATCTCGACGACCCCGTCGTCCTCGGCCACTCGATGGGCACGCAGGTCGTCGCCGAACTCGCGTCCCGGCGTCCCGAGCTGACGACGATCGTCCTGCTGGGCCCGGTGATGAACCGCCACGAACGGCGCATCCCGATAGCGGCGCTCCGATTCGCCCAGTCGAGCGTGCGCGAACCCGTGAAGGTCGCCGTGATCGCCGCCGGCGCGTACCTTCTCTGCGGACCACGCTGGTTCTCGCGCGTCCTCCCCGAGATGATGCAGTACCGGATCGAGGACACCGTGCCCCGGATCCTCGCCTCGACGCTGATCATCCGCGGAGAGCACGACAGGCTCGTGCCGCGCGAGTGGGTGGAGGAGATCGCCGACGCCGTGCCGCATGCCCGCGCCTGGGAGATCCCCGACGCCTCCCACTCGGTGATGCACGCCCACGCCGAAGAGGTCGCCCGCCTCTGCGTCGAGCACGCACGCGCTCCGCGACCCGATCGAGAGGAGGCAGCCCTGCGCCGCTACCCCGACTCCGAGGTCGACCGATCCGAGGAGGATGCACCCGTCGAGGATCCGATCGGCGCCCTCCGCGGCCGCCTCACCGAGCTCGCCGGCATCCTCGTCGACGACGACTCCCTCATCGCCGAGGGCAAGACCCAGCACGCCGAAGCGAGCGACCCCGCAGCGCTGCGCGAGGTCGCTCCCGACCCGGGCGAGGGCGAGATCGTCGACGACGGGCGCACCGAGCACTAGACCCGGAAGAAGGAGGAGACGTACCGACGACGTCAGTGCCGAGGCCGTCGCGGTTCAGGACTCCTCGCCCAGAATCTCCTCGCGGATCCGCCGGAGGTCCTCCGCCAGGGCGCCCAGCAGGATCCAGTGCTCCGGATGCGGAGCGACGATCACCAACGGCGCGGTGAGGGCCGGCAGCTCGTCGGTGATCGCCTCCGGCTCGGGCACGGCGACGGAGGTCTGCACGAGCAGCCGCAGGTCGTGAGCTGCACGATGCAGCTGCACGGCGATGTCCGCGATGGTCGGCTCGCCGACCAGTTCGTCGTCGTAGAGGTCGTGCACCGTCCGGGTCATGCCGCGCACCCGGGTGACGATGCGCCCGAGGCGAGGCATCACGGAATCGAGCGCCAGCAGCCGATCGCGGTGACCGGAGCGGCGTGGATTGAAGCGCAGCGACTCCTCGCCGGTCGCGATCGCCTCCTCCGCCTTGCGCTGCATCGTCTGCAGGAGCCGCGCGTGATGAGCATCTCGTCGAGGCGCCGCCGCGGGACCGGGGACTGCAGCGCATCGGCGAGGTCGTCGAGACCGGCCGCGAGCTGCGCAGTGAGGTCGCCGACCGCCCGCTCGGCCGGGGCGAGCGCGACAGGGGGCACGATCGCAATGTTGACGACGACTCCCACCGCTGCGCCGACGAGCGTCTCGAGGATGCGGTCGAGCGCGTAGTTCGGGGTCACCGCGCCGACCGAGAGCACGAGCATCGCGCTGATCGGGATCTGCACAGCGGAGGCGGGAGTCAGCCGGACAACCCAGCCCACTGCGATCGCGGCGACGATAGCGAGCAGCACGATGAGGCTGTCACCGCCGAGGACCGTGCCGATCACCGACCCCACGATGACGCCGATGATCACGCCGACCGAACGCTCCATCGCCTTCGAGAACGACTGATTCACGCTCGGCGCGACGACCAGCAGCGCAGCGATCGCGCCGAAGACCGGCAGCGTCCCGGGAAAGATCAGGGCGGCGAGGAGCCAGGTGACGACCGTGGCCGCCGCCGTCTTCACCAGTTGCAGCACCGGCGGCCGCGAGGGCACGGTGAAGCTGGAGGTCAGGCGCATGCACCCACGGTAGCGATCCCGTCCGAGCTCACCGGTGCGCGGCCGTCTCGACGCTCGCGAGGACCGCGCGCAGCGAACGGGACGCCTCCGCGCCGCGTTCCTCGGACACGCCGGCCAGCAGCTCCCGTTCGATCGCGAGCACCTCGGGGAAAGCCCGGTCGACCAGCTCCTCCCCCGCCTCGGTAAGGGCGATGAGCGTGCTGCGGCCGTCGGCCGGATTCGCCGAGCGCCGCAGCAGACCACGTCGCTCCAGCGAGTGCACCCGCTTGGTGATCGCGGGGGCGGAGGCGAGAGCGATCGTCCGCAGAGACGTGGGCGATTGAGCGGTTCGGGCCCGGCGCAGGGTGGTGAGGATGTCGAACTCGCCGCGGGTCAGCCCGTGCTCCGCGAGAAGCGCTTCGGTCGCCCGCACGATCAGGGCCGATGCGCGGATCACCCGCCCGACGACGTCGATGGCGGAGGTGTCGAGCTCGGGCCGTAGCGCCGCCCAGCCAGCGCGGATCTCGTCGACGGCGTCCACCGGGCGACCCTCGGAGTCATTCATGGGTAAAGTATATCTGCTTCACGCGTGAAGCATGTTTCCGGCCAGAGCCGCTCGGATCGTCCGCCGATCAGAGGAACCGATGCCCGCCACCACCTTGCCGCACCCCCGCGAACTCGTCGCTTTCGGACCCCATGCGGGCGCCCACCGTGTCGCCGTCCGCGCTGGGATGTCGATCGCCGCGCCCCTCGTCGCCCTCTGGGCCGCCGACCGCACCGACCTCGCCCTCTACGCGACATTCGGCGCCTTCACCGCGCTCTACGGACGCCAGCACACACACCGGCCGCGCCTCGGGATGCAGCTCTCGGCCGCAGCTTTCCTCGTCGCGTCCGTGACGATCGGCTCGGCTGTCGCCCTGTCACCTCAGCGGGAGTGGCTGATCATCCCCGTGGTGGTCGCCGTGACGGTCGCCGCCGCCTATCTCAGCGACGCACTGCACTGGCACCCGCCCGGACCGCTCTTCCCCGTCTTCGCTGTCACGGCCTGCGCCTCGGTGCCGACCGAACCCGCGCGCATCCCGCTCGCCTTCGCACTCGCGGCCGGTTCCGCCGCGTTCGCCCTTCTCGTCGGAGCGAGCGGATCCGCGCTCCCCCGTGCGCGACGACTCACGCCGACTCCGTGGCGCACCTCCTTCCGCGCCGCCGCGACCCGCCCCGCCACCCGGTCCGCGATGCTCCGCTTCGGATCCGTCGTCCTCCTCGCCGGCACCATCCCGACGGCGACCGGCCTGGGCCACCCCTACTGGGCGATGGTCTCCGCCGTGGCTGCGGTCTCGGGAGTCGACGCAGGCGCCCGCCTCGTCCGCGCCGGGCAGCGGATGCTCGGCACCGTTGTCGGGGTCCTGATCGCGGCCGGACTCCTCGCCCTCCCCCTCCCGCCGCTCGCCGTCATCGTGGTCGTCGTGCTGCTTCAGATGACTGCCGAGCTCTTCGTGGGCCGAAACTACGGCCTGACCCTCGCGTTCGTCACCCCGCTCGCGATCCTGATGGTCGAACTCGCGCACCGCACCGACGAGCTGGTGCTGCTGCGCGACCGTGCCCTCGAGACCGCGCTGGGAGTACTCGTCGGAGTCGCATCGACCCTGATCGCACACTCGGCGTCGCGGAGAGGCCAGCGGATCGCTCACGGGGAGGCAGAGAAGCCCGGAGGACAGTGAGCGCCCCGGACGGATGGCGACCCGATATGAACGGGTGCAGCCAGCGACGGAGACGACACGACGTCGAGTCGGTGCCGCCGCTCGATGCCAGAACAGGTCCTCTCAGCACGAGCCGAGGCGGCGGTCCCGGAGGACAGCGAAGGCCCCCTGCTTCCACGAAAGCAGAGGGCCTTGTCACTGGCGGTACCGGTGGGATTTGAACCCACGGTGGACGCAAGCCCACACATGTTTTCGAGACATGCTCCTTCGGCCGCTCGGACACGGTACCGGGGTCGAGTGTACGCGACGGCCTGAGGTCGCGCCAATCGGCGGACGTCAGGCGGGCAGCAGGAAATCGAGCACGCGCCGCCACTCAGGGACGACCAGCAGGTGGCCGCGGCCGGGGACGAGTTCGAGGCGCGAATCCGGTAGACGCTCGGCGTACCACTCGGCGTGCCGGCGGCCGATGAGCGCGTCCTCGGCGCCGTAGAGGAGCAGCGCGGGCGATGCGACCGCCTCGACCGCGAATCCCCACTCCTGCACGCCGTAGCCCACGAGATCGGCGGCCAGGCCGAGAGTGCCCTGCTCGACCGAGCGTTCGAGCATCCGCTCGAGGCGCTCACGCGTTCCAGGCGTGTCGAGCACGGATGCGTCCGCCTCACCCGTCGAGAGCATCCCGAGCAGCGCATCGAGCTCCGGCGCGCCGCCGAACGCCGCATCGAGCGTGGTCGTCAGCGAGCGGACGGCCTCGCCGGGAGGAAGCCCGGCGAGCGCGTCATACGCGACGCGGTTGTCGCTGCCGACCCAGGGAACCGCGTCGTCGGGCGCAGGGGTGGCGATCACGGCCAGGCGCTCGACCAGCCCTGGGTAGTTGGCCGAGAGGGCGAGCGCGACGCGCCCCCCGGCCGACCAGCCGGCGGCGCTGACGGAGGCGATTCCGACGCTCGCGAGGTACTCGGCGATGTCGGCGGCGGCTTGCTCGGGATTCGCGCCGGCTCCGGCGCCGGCGGGATCGAGGTCGGTGAGGAGGGACGACGCACCGTAGCCCGGCCGGTCGAACGAGAGGAGGCGCACTCCGTCGCGTGCGGTGGTCAGCGGATCGGGATCGAAATCGGAGGAGCCGGGAGCCGGATGAGCGAGTACGACGGTGTGTTCTGCAACCTCGGCGCCCGACCAGCTCACGCCGAGCCTGCGACCGGACTTGAGGACGTGCACTGTCGAGGGCATGGCTCCAGTCTTGCTCAGACCACTGACACCGACGCGGCGGCACTCGGATCGAAACACTCTCCACAACCGACGCCTCGCCACATCTCTCCCCAGAGCTGGCGTGGCCGGACGTCGACGTCGGGGGTCGACGCTACAGTCGAAGACACGTTCGAACGAACACCCGTGTCGGGGGTCACCCGTAGCGTCTCGCTCATCGCCCCCTCCCGCCTCGAAAGGACCTCATGGCCTCCTCCAAGACGCGCACAGCCGCATACCGATGCTCGGAGTGCGGGTGGACGACCGCGAAGTGGGTCGGCCGCTGCGGCGAATGCCAGCAGTGGGGCAGCGTCGTCGAGAGCACCGAACGCACGGGGCTGGTGCGCGCGGTCGCCGCCGTCGCTCCTGCCGCCGGTCGGATCGCCCGGCCCATCACCCGGATCGAGACCACCTCCGCCGCGCACCGGCCTACAGGAGTCGGCGAGCTCGACCGGGTGCTCGGTGGAGGCATCGTCGCCGGTGCGGTCGTTCTGCTCTCGGGCGAGCCGGGAGTCGGCAAGTCCACACTGCTTCTCGAGGTCGCGAGCAGAGCTGCAGCCGAGGGCCAGCGCGTCCTCTACGTCAGCGCGGAGGAATCGGCTGCGCAAGTGCGCATGCGGGCCGAACGCACCGGCGCGATGCACGACAGCCTCTTCCTCGCGGCCGAGACCGACCTCGGCACGGTACTCGGCCAGATCGACGAGGTCCTGCCGGACCTCCTCATCGTCGACTCGGTGCAGACCGTCGCGAGCGACACGATCGATGGACTTCCCGGCGGTCCGAGCCAGGTCCGCGAGGTCGCGGCGACCCTCATCCGCGTCTGCAAGGAGCGCGGTCTGCCCCTCGTGCTCGTCGGCCACGTAACGAAGGACGGCTCGATCGCGGGCCCCCGGCTGCTGGAGCACCTGGTCGATGTGGTCTGTCACTTCGAAGGCGATCGTCAGACCGCCCTGCGCTTCGTCCGATCGCTCAAGAACCGCTTCGGCCCGACCGACGAGGTCGGCTGCTTCGAGATGACGGCCGAGGGCATCGCTGAGATCCCCGACCCCAGCGGTCTCTTCCTCAGCCGCACCCGCTTCCCCACTCCGGGGATCTGCGTCACGGTGGCTATGGAGGGGCGCCGCGCACTGCCCGTCGAGATCCAGGCGCTCGTGATCGCGAACGACGGCGAGCATCCGAGACGCGTCACGAACGGTGTCGATGCGTCCCGGGTCGCAATGATCCTCGCCGTCCTCGAACGCCAGGCGGGCATCCCCCTGCGCCGCTGCGATGTCTACGTCTCGACCGTGGGCGGGGTGAAGCTGATGGAGCCGGCGGCCGACCTCGCCATCGCGGTCGCCATCGCCTCCGCCCACGCCTACACGCCCCTCCGCCCCGGAATCGCGGCATTCGGAGAGATCAGCCTCTCCGGCGACATACGCCCCGCCTCCGGTGCGAAGCAGCGGGCGAGCGAGGCGACGCGGCTGGGGCATGCCTCACACCTCGACTCCAGCGCTTTCACACTCTCGAGCGCCATCACCCACGCGCTCGTCCCGGTGCCCGAGCGGATTCCCGCAGGCTGAGCATGCGGATTCGCACCGGCACCCGCCCGCTGACGCCGTCAGCGACCCCTTCATCACAGACCGAGCACTCCTTCGCGCGGCACGCTCAGACGCCGAGCCGGCCACAGGTTCCCAGCGGACGTCTACACGCCTCCACCACCGCCACCGCCTCCGCCACCGCCCGAGCTGCCGCCGCCCCCTGCGCCGCCGCTCGACGAACTCGCCGACGAGCATACGAAACCGGCTGCAGACGACGAGAACGACGACACACTCCCCGCGAAGACCGCTGCTTGGAAACCCCCGCTACCCGAGTACCAGACCGGCGCCTGCCCGGTCTGCTCGTAGGCGGTCGCGAGCGCCCGCGCCCACTCCTTCTCGAGCCCGAAGAGGACGGCCCACGGCAGCAGCCGTTCGGTGACCTCCACCACCTCGACCGAGCCGAGCATGCGCCGATCAGCCCCGCGGGGAGACTGCAGCATCGCGAGCCGGTCGGCTTCGGCGAGCCGGATGTAGAGCTCCAGGCCGCGGAGGTGATCGCGCAGCTCCGCGCCCGCGCGCGTCATCGGGACCTTCGCCACGAGCGCCACCGCGATGACCGCAGCAGCGAGCGCCATCAGCATCAGCAGCACCGGCAGCAACCCGCCGAAAGAGTTGCTGAGCAGCACGACACCTCCCACGAATGCCGCGGCGAAGCCGAGCAGTGCGGTGACGGCCACCGCCACACTGCCAACCACCGTGCCCGGCCGCGTGAGGCCCGCCTCCGCCACCCGCTTGCCGAGCCCCAGCTGGAACTCCGACACCAGCTTGCCGAAAGCCTTGTCCTTCGACGACAGCACCCGCACCGCGCCCGACTCCGTGCCGAAAGCGATGTCGAAGAATCGGCGGTCGTCGGAGGCGACCGGCCGGGGTCTACCCGCCCGATGCGGCGGTGCGGCGGCCGGGTCGAGCACTCGCACCGCGTAGTCCGGCTTGCCGTCGTCTCCCGTCTCCTCGATCCGGACGAGCCCGCGGACCGCAGCGTCCAAAAAGGCGGCGGCAGGGGCCTTCGGCGCCTTCCCGAGCAGAGCGGCCGAGAGGAACAGACCCTCCTCGGGCGGGTCGTACTCGGCGACCACCGCCGGTCGACCGGGGGCGTCACGGAGTACCGTCCGCCGCCGGAGCGAGGCCAGCACCAGCGCGATCAGCACGAGCACCGCGCCCGAAAGCTGCACCCAGGACCAGGCCGAGGCGGTGTAGCGATCGTCGCGCGGGGTGAAGGTGCCGGGGGCGAAGCCGATCGCGACCGTGACGTTGTCGCCCGGAGCCAGGGACTCGCCGGAAGCGGAGATGACCGCGCCGTCGCGGTCGATCGCGCACTCCTGCGTCGACGTCTCGGGGCCGCGATAGCACCTCATGGCACCCGTCGCCGCAGAGGACAGACCGGCCCCGAGCTCGACGCGGACGTCGTAGCGGTCGAACGGCTGCCCCCAGGCAGTGCCATTCGCGTCCCAGACGAACTCATCCTCGCCGCTCGTCGTGACGGAGCCGGGGAGCGTCACGTTGTGCTGCGTGTAGGTGAAGACGTAGGTCTGACTCCCGCTCACGAACCCGTCAGCGGCCGACGTGACGACGAGGAATCCGTCGTCGGTGTCGGTGTCGACCGGTCGCGGCGCACCGTCGCCGTCGGTGACCGACACCAGCTCGACGTCGGTCGGGTGGCCCTCGTAGTCGAGCGGGATCGCTCGCCGCATTCCGCGGTTCTGCTCGGGCGGGAACTCGGCGACGAACGTCTCGACGGTCGTCAATGTCGAGCGGCCCTCAGCGTCACGATCGAGCCGGAAGGCGGCAGAGTACCGCGAGAAGCGGTAGTCCTCGACGTCGATCCGCACCATCGCACGCGAGGCGAGGACGGCATCCGCAGCGTCCCCGGCGCCAAGACCTGCAGTGTCAGGACGGCCCCCTTCAGAACGGCGGGAGTCAGAAGCGCCAAGACCGGAATCCGCAGCTCCTCCCATGACCGCACCCGCACCGGCAGAGACCGCACCGGCACCGGGCATCGGCACGGACACTGCGGCGCCAGCTGCCGGCACCGGCAGCACGAGCACGGTCACCAGCGCCACCACCAGCGCAACGGCAACCCGGCGCCACCGCTTCACCACGTGCCACCCGCGAACCCCGAACACGGTCGAATCGTCCATCCCCACATCCCCGAGATGTTACGGGCGGGCCGCAGCCGGCGCGTCCTCCGAGCGGCTACTCCAGCACGAACTGCGTGGTCGAGCCCGACGCGATTCCCGCGACCGACACAGAGAGGTCATAGGCTGCGCCGCCGGCGGCGGCCGACTCCCGACCTCCCGAACAGGTGTCGGCGGAGGACCGGGTGCGGTCCCAGATCAGCGCGCTGCCGCTCACGGAGCTGCCCGCCTGGAGGAGGACGTCCAGATCGGCGGCGGCGGTCTGGCAGTCGGTCGAGGTCCAGATCCGATCGGAGCCGCTCGAGATGGTGAAGACCTGCTGGCCGGTGCCGGCGTTGATCACACAGTCGGCGCTAGAGGTGTTGGTCAGTGAGAGCGAGAGCTGCGGATCCACACCGCGCGCGTAGCTCGAGGCGTCCGCGACGGCGGTGACGGACACGGCCTCGGCGGTGCACCTCGGAGGAGCGTCCGGCGCGGAATCGGGCGACGTCGTCGGGTAGAGGGTCTGCAGCGCACTCGGTGTCGGCGTCGCGCTCGGAGCAGAATCGAAGGCCCCGGCCCACGGCTCCAGGGAGACCAGGGTCACGATCCCTGCGACGATGACCGCCAGCGCCAGAAGGAGCCCCGCTCGCCGGCGCCGGTAGACGCGGGGCGGCAGACGGGGCGGCGGAGTCACCCCGACAGGCTACGACGTACCGGCTGTCAGAGCATCTTGAGCATACGAGTGTTGCCGAGGGTGTTCGGCTTCACGCGCGCGAGGTCGAGGAACTCGGCCACACCCTCGTCGGGTGAGCGCAGCAACTCCGCGTACACCTCGGGATCGACGACCTTCTCGCCGATCGGGTGAAAGCCGTGCCGGGCGAAGAAGTCGATCTCGAAGGTCAAGCAGAACAGGCGGGACAGCCCGAGTTCACGGGCGTCGTTCTCGAGCCGTTCGAGGATGTGGTGACCGACCCCCTTGCCGAGCCACTCCTGGGCGACCGCGAGAGTACGCACCTCCGCGAGATCGTCCCACATCACATGCAGCGCGCCACAGCCGATGGCGTTGCCCTCGCCGTCCTCCGCGATGCGGAACTCCTGGACGGCCCCGTAGAGCACCACACGATCCTTGCCGAGGAGGACGCGCTCGTTGACGAGCGGCTCGCTCAGCTCCTGAATGAAGGGGACATCACTCGTGCGCGCCCGGCGCACCGGGTACTTCCAGTCAGTCACCCCACCACCCTAGGCCGCCGGGCAGACCGGAGCAGCACTACCCGTCGCGCAACGACCATCACGCCCTGCTCCGCCTGCCGGACGACCACGGCCCCGCCTCGAACGACAGCGTGCCCGCCCCTCCGAGGAGGGACGGGCACGCCGGGCAACGGACTGCTACGCCATCAGGTCGGGCGTCGCCGGGCCGGCCGTGGCCGCTCCCGACGTCGCGCCGGCGCTGATCGAGATCAACCGCGGCGTCGTCGTGAAGACGAAGGCGCCCTCGGCGAAGTCCACGTGGATGTGGTCTCCGGCGCCGAGCTCGCCGTGCAGGATCCGCTCGGACAGCTGGTCCTCGATCTCTCGCTGGATCGCGCGACGCAGCGGGCGTGCTCCGAGCGCCGGGTCGAACCCGACCTCGATGAGGCGCTCCTTCGCCGACTGCGTCAGCTCGACGGTCATGTCGCGATCGAGCAGACGGTCGCCCAGGCGCTTGATGAACAGGTCGACGATCTGGAGCAGCTCCGGCTTCGACAGCTGCGGGAAGACGATGACGTCGTCCACGCGGTTGAGGAACTCGGGCTTGAAGTGCTTCTTCAGCTCCTCGTTGACCTTGCCCTTCATGCGGTCGTAACCGGTGGCGTTGTCGCCCTCGATCTGGAACCCGACGGGGCCACCGGCGATGTCACGCGCACCGAGGTTGGTGGTCATGATGATGACGGTGTTCTTGAAGTCGACGACGCGCCCCTGGCCGTCGGTCAGACGACCCTCCTCGAGGATCTGGAGGAGCGAGTTGAAGATGTCCGGGTGGGCCTTCTCGATCTCGTCGAAGAGGACCACGCTGAACGGCTTGCGGCGCACCTTCTCGGTGAGCTGTCCGCCCTCCTCGAAGCCGACGAACCCGGGAGGGGCACCGAACAGCCGCGAGACCGTGTGCTTCTCGCCGTACTCCGACATGTCGAGCGAGATCATCGCGTTCTCGTCGTCGAAGAGGAACTCGGCGAGCGCCTTGGCCAGCTCGGTCTTGCCGACGCCCGTGGGGCCGGCGAAGATGAACGAGCCGGAGGGGCGCTTGGGGTCCTTGAGGCCCGCGCGGGTCCGGCGGATGGTGCGCGAGAGGGCCGCGATGGCCTCCTCCTGGCCGATGACGCGCTGATGAAGCGCCTTCTCCATGAAGACGAGCCGCGACGACTCCTCCTCGGTGAGCTTGAAGACCGGGATGCCGGTCGCCTGGGCGAGGACCTCGGCGATCAGGCCCTCGTCGACCACGCCGGTGGCCTTGACGTCTCCGGACTTCCACTGCTTCTCGAGGCGCAGGCGCTCACCGAGCAGCTGCTTCTCCTCGTCGCGGAGGGAGGCGGCCTTCTCGAAGTCCTGGTCCTCGATCGCGGCCTCCTTCGCTGCACGGACGACGGCGATGCGGTCGTCGAAGTCGCGGAGCTCCGGGGGCGCCGAGAGGATCGAGAGGCGCAGACGCGCGCCGGCCTCGTCGATCAGGTCGATCGCCTTGTCGGGGAGGAAGCGGTCGCTGATGTAGCGGTCGGCGAGGTTGGCCGCCGAGACGATCGCGCCGTCGGTGATGGACACCTTGTGGTGCGCCTCGTAGCGGTCGCGCAGCCCCTTGAGGATGTTGATCGTGTGGGGCAGCGACGGCTCCGCGACCTGGATCGGCTGGAAGCGGCGCTCGAGTGCGGCGTCCTTCTCGAAGTGCTTGCGGTACTCGTCGAGGGTCGTCGCACCGATGGTCTGGAGCTCGCCGCGGGCGAGCAGCGGCTTGAGGATCGACGCGGCGTCGATGGCGCCCTCCGCGGCCCCTGCGCCGACGAGGGTGTGGATCTCGTCGATGAAGGTGATGATGTCGCCGCGGGTGCGGATCTCCTTCGTCACCTTCTTCAGGCGCTCCTCGAAGTCTCCGCGGTAGCGCGAGCCGGCGATGAGCGACCCGAGGTCGAGCGTGTAGAGCTGCTTGTCCTTCAACGTCTCGGGCACGTCGCCGCGCACGATCGCCTGGGCGAGACCCTCGACGACGGCGGTCTTGCCGACGCCGGGCTCGCCGATCAGGACGGGGTTGTTCTTGGAGCGGCGGGAGAGGATCTGCATGACCCGCTCGATCTCCTTCTCGCGCCCGATGACCGGGTCGAGCTTGTTGTCGCGCGCCGCCTGCGTGAGGTTGCGTCCGAACTGGTCGAGGATCTGCGATCCCCCCTGAGGCTGCTGCTGCTCACCGCCCACCGCGACCTGCTCCTTGCCCTGGTAGCCGGAGAGCAGCTGGATGACCTGCTGGCGCACGCGGTTCAGGTCGGCGCCGAGCTTGACCAGCACCTGGGCCGCGACACCCTCGCCCTCGCGGATGAGGCCGAGCAGGATGTGCTCGGTCCCGATGTAGTTGTGGCCGAGCTGCAGCGCTTCGCGCAGGGACAGCTCGAGGACCTTCTTCGCCCGGGGCGTGAAGGGGATGTGGCCGGTCGGCTGCTGCTGCCCCTGGCCGATGATGTCCTGCACCTGCTCGCGGACGGCGTCGAGCGAGATGCCGAGGGACTCGAGCGCCTTGGCGGCTACTCCCTCGCCCTCGTGGATCAGACCGAGCAGGATGTGCTCCGTGCCGATGTAGTTGTGATTGAGCATCTTGGCCTCTTCCTGGGCCAGGACGACGACGCGCCGCGCGCGATCGGTGAATCTCTCGAACATGCTGTCACTCCCTACAGAACCCGCAGGGGTGGGCTCCGATACGACGACTGTAACCAGCGGTCACCCCGCTGCGGAGGCCTGTTCGCCCTGGGCGTGAGAGGGGATCGGACGAAGGCCGTCCGATGGTCGGGACCGTCGGGAGACGACTGGTGTGCGGAGCCAGGAGAGTCGGGGTCACGGACCCGCCGTCTCGTCGCCGCAGGCCGGAGCGGCTCCCGAGCCGGCCTGCGGCGTCCCCTGACCCGCCCCGACTTCATGCGAAGGCATACACTTCGCGCATGAGCAACCTGGAGGAGCACCCGGACGAGCTTCCCGTGACAGACGAGCCGCGTCCGCGCCCCCGGGGCGGCGTCGAGGTCCTGGAGGCGCGCCTCGTGCCGCTCGGCGGGCCACGCGCGCTCGAGGTGCGCCGCACTCTCCCTCAGCGCTCGCGCTCGACCATCGGGGCGTGGTGCTTCGTCGACCACTACGGTCCGGTCCGGGTCGACGAGGGGGCGCGGATGGACGTCCCTCCGCACCCGCACATCGGCCTGCAGACGGTGAGCTGGCTGTTCGAGGGAGAGATCGAGCACCGCGACAGCGTCGGCAGCCGGGCGCTGGTGCAGCCCGGCGAGCTGAACCTGATGACCGCCGGGCGCGGGATTTCGCACTCAGAGGTCTCGACCGGCTCGGTGCCGGTGCTGCACGGTGTGCAGCTGTGGGTCGCGCTGCCCGAGGAGGCGCGCCGTGCCGATCCGATCTTCGAGCATCACAGCGGGGTGCCGGTGCAGCTGCCCGGCGCGCTCGTGCGGGTGTTCGTCGGCGGCATGCTCGGCGCAGCCGTGCCCGCGAGCGTCTTCACTCCGCTGGTCGCCGCCCAGATCGACCTCGAGCCCGGAGCCCGGGTGGAGCTGCCGGTCGAAGCGGGGTGGGAGTACGGCGTGCTCGTCGACGCTGGGCCGGTGGACGTCGAGGGGCATCCTGTCGATCGTTTCGCGCTCGCCTTCCTCGCTCCGGGGAGGGAGCACATGGTGCTGACCGCGGGACCGGAGGGTGGACGCGTCGTGCTGCTGGGAGGTGAGCCGTTCGCCGAGGACCTGGTGATGTGGTGGAACTTCATCGGCCGCAGCCACGACGAGATCGAGGCAGCACGCGACCGGTGGCAGTCGGAGGTGATCGCGGGCGACGACGCGTCCGGACGATTCGGGACGGTCGTCGGCTACGACGGGCGCCCGCTGCCCGCTCCCGTGCTGCCGACCGTGCGCCTGCGCCCGCGCGGTCGCGGCTGACTCGCCTCCTCGGGGCTGACCGCGGCGAGTGCACAGAGGTCGCGGTGGTCGCGATCGACTGCCGCGACGTCTGAAGGCAGCGAGGCGGACGCACACAGGAGGGACCTCAGGCGGGGTCCTTCTCGGCAGCCGCAGCGGCGGCTCGATCGGTCGCTTCGGCCGTCTCGCGGAAGGCGCGACGCGGATCCTGGAGAGCGCTCATCGGCGAGAGGTCGCGCGGAGCGATAGCGTCGGCGAGCCAGCCCGTGATGACCCGCCACTTGCGGTCCAGGGTCGGCATCGCCGCTCCGTGGTAGGCGCGATGCGCGAGCCAGGCCGGGACCCCGCGCAGCTTCACGCCCTTGATCAGGCCGGCACCCTTGCCGATGCCGTACTCGGCGACCGTGCCGACGGAGGCGTGGCGGTACTCCTCCACCGTCCCGCCCGTGAGATCGGCGACGATGTTGCGCGCGAGCAGCTTGGCCTGCCGAACGGCGTTCTGAGCGTTCGGCGGGTAGTAGGCGGGCTGCCGGGCGGCGGTGAGGTCCGGCACCTGCGCACCGTCGCCCGCCGCCCACGCGCCGCCGACCGGCTCGCCGTCGTCGCCGACGACCCGGAGGCGAGCATCCGCCGTCACGTGGCCCTTCGGCCCGCGCGGCGCGTCGGTCTCGTCGAGGATCGGATTGGGCTTGACGCCGGCGGTCCAGACGATGGTGGCCGAGGGAATGCGCTCACCGGAGGAGAGCTCGACGACGCCGCCCTCGCACGAGGGCATCGTCGTCTCAGGTGCACGTGCACGCCGCGGGAGCGGAGGTGGTCGAGGGTCCACCTCGAGAGCTCGTGGCCGACCTCGGGCGCCACGCGGTCGAGAGCCTCGAGAGGTGCCAGGTGACATCTCCCATTGAGAGCGAGGACTGGGCCGCGAGGGTGCGCCGGCTGAGGTCGAGCAGCTCGCTCAACGCCTCGACTCCCGTGTAGCCGCCGCCGACGAAGACGAAGGTGAGCAGGCGGCGGCGTTCGGCGGAATCGCTGGTGAGCGCTGCCTTCGCAATGGTCTCGATGACGCGGTCGCGCAGGTGCGCCGCCTCCTCCACCGTCTTGAAGCCGATCCCGTGCTCGGCGAGCCCCGGAGTCGGGAAGGTGCGGGTGACGGCTCCGAGCGCGAAGACGACCTGGTCGAACCCGATCGTGCGAGTAGAGCCGTCCATCGCGGCGACCGTCGCGGTGCGTTCGGCGAGGCTCACTCCCGCGACGGATCCGCGGATGACCCGCGTGCGCTTCAGCGCCGAGACGAGCGGCACCGTCACGTGCCGCGGCTGGACGTGGCCGCCGGCGACCTCCGGGAGAAGCGGCTGGTAGGTCATGTAGGGGTTCGGCTCGACGAGGGTGACCTCCATCGGCGCCTCCCCCCGTCTCTTCTCGAGCCCCCAGGCGGTGTAGAGGCCGACGTAGCCGCCGCCGAGGATGAGGATGCGCGTCGCACGGGATGCCGTCATGTCCGTTCCCTTCTCGGACCCGGAGCCGCGCGGGCGGGACCGGGTGGTTCTGAGGACGGTCCGACGCTACGCGCGGCTCCGGCGTGCGACCAGGCCCTTGCGGGCCGCGGCCGAGGGCGCAAGCAGCACGGTCGGAGGAAAGGCCGGCGAGGCTGCTCAGCCTGCTTCGAGGGTGCCCGGATGCAGCCGGCGCCGGTACTCGGTGGGCGAGAGGCCGGTCTCGGCGGCGATCGCCCTCCGGAGCCGATCGGACGAGGAGAAGCCCGCACTGCGGGCGATGTCGGCGAGGGGGACCTCGGCGCCGGCAGCGGCGACCAGACGAAGCGCGTTCTGGGTGCGCACGGTCGCGATGAGATCGCGCAGCGTCGTCTGGCGCTCTTCGGCCATCGCCCGCTGGAGCGAGCGGAGGCTGACCCGGCAGCGGTCGGCGACGGCACCGGGGTCGAGCAGCGGGTCGGCGTAGTCGGCGAGGATCACCTGCACCGCCGCCTCGACCATGTCACGGATGCCGACCCGCGTGAGGCCGTCCTCCTCTCGCTCGGCCCCGAGCAGCCGGCCGAGGCGGAGCACCGTGCCCTGCAGGTACTCGGACTGCACAGGATGCTCGATGTCGAGATCGGCGAGGAACGCGCGGAGGACGGTGCGGGCGGTGGCGATGACCGAGGACGGCGGGAGGCGGCGCGAGATCTCGACGCGGTGCATCCGGTCTCCTCCGGAGGCGTCGATGCAGAGCAGGAGGAAGCGTGAGGGTCGTACCGACCGGACCACGACGGCCTCGTCGGCGGCGAGCGCCAACCCGCCGTCGGAGACGGTGAAGCAGCCTCGCGACGACTCGAGCGCGAGCGCCCCCTCCATCGGCAGGAGGAACACCGAGGAGTCGCCCGTGCACTCACCGGGCCAGCGCACGGCGAAGTCGGAGCTGACGACGTGCATCACCCGGACCCGGTCGGTCGAGCCGATCAGCAGGTCCATCCGGAAGCCGAGGGGGAGGTCGACGGAGAGATCGACCGTGCGGCGGACCGCCGCCAGACCGTTCGTCCCGCGCAGGCGGACCGAGCGCAGCCCGGCGATCAACGGAACGCTCACAGGATTGAGAAGGGTCGGGCGTAGGACCACGATGACGACTCCGTTCGAGACGCGGAGCGTCACGCCCCGTGGGCCGAGCTACAAGACGTGAGACATACTCGTAGGCACCTCGTTAGGGGGACAGCTACCGCAGGGGACGGCTACTGCAGCGCCGAGGTGAGCCGCGCCAGGTTGTCGAGCAGTGTCGAGCGGAATGGCTGCTGCCGCCACTCGCGCAGAGTCAGCTCACGGGAGTGCTCGCGGTAGTCCTGCTGCACCTGTCGCAGATCCTCGACGAACTCGGCCCCCCGCACCATCAGCGAGACCTCGAGATTGAGGGTGAACGAGCGCATGTCCATGTTGCTCGACCCGATCACGGCGACGTCGTCGTCGATCGTGAAGTGCTTCGCGTGCAGGATGGTGGGCGTGCGGTACATCCAGATCCGCACACCCGCCGTGAGCAGCGTCTCGTAGTACGAGCGCTGCGCGTGGTACACCACGGCCTGGTCGCCGATCTCGGAGACGAACAGCTCCACGTGCACCCCCCGCCGGGTCGCCGTCGTGATCGCGTAGAGCATCGCCTCATCCGGCACGAAATAGGGGCTCGTGATGATGATGGACTTCTGCGCGGAGTAGAGGAGCGTCAGAAACAGCCGCAGATTGTTCTCGCCGTCGAACCCGGGGCCGCTCGGCACGACCTGGCAGTCGATGGTGTCGCGCTGCTGCAACGCCTCCATCGGCTCCGATTCGCGCAGGAGCAGCTCGTCGGTCTCGCTGTACCAGTCGGTGATGAAGATGGCGTTGATGCCCTGCACGACGGGGCCCTCGAGGCGCACCATCAGGTCGTGCCAGTGCAAGCCGCGCCGGATGTTGCCGCGCTTGTTGTAGCTGGAGTCGACGACGTTCTGGGAGCCCATGAAGGCGGTGTTGCCGTCGACGATGAGCAGCTTGCGGTGATTGCGCAGATCGGGCCGCTGGTACTGGCCCCGCCAGGGCCGCACGGGCAGCATGTACGACCAGGACGCTCCGGCCTCCTCGAGCGCGCGGAGGCGACGGTGGGTGCCGTGGTAGTAACCCGGCACCCGGATCGACGCGATGTGGTCGAGGAGGATGCGCACCGTCACTCCCCGGCTGACGGCGCGGTCGAGAGCGTCGAAGAAGGGGGCCGTCGTCGTGTCGGCGGCAAGGATGTAGAACTCGCAGTGCACGTAACGCCGAGCGCGGTCGATCTCGGCGGCCATCGCATGGATCGTCTGCTCGTAGTCGCCCTGGAGACGTGCGTCGTTGCCTCCGACGAGCGGCATCGCGCCGAGGTTGCGGTTGAGGGTGACGACCGACTCCAGCCACTGCGGCCAGGAGTGCTCGCGGGCCACCCGCTCGACTCCATCGGTCGAGTCGAGAATGAAGCGGTTGATCTCCTGCTGCTTGCGACGGCGCTTGCGCGGCAGCCGGTTGCTCCCGATGAAGAGGAACAGGAGGATACCGACGTAGGGGATGAGGAAGATCGCCATCAGCCAGGCCAGGCCGGTGGTCGGTCGGCGGTTGCGCGGAACCACGATCACAGCGACGACGCGGATCACGAGCTCGACGACGACAGCCGCGATGGGCAGGATCACCGACCAGTCGGGCACCGCGCCTCCTCGTGCGTCGTGCGGGGCAGGCCGCCGCTCGAGCGGCCCTCCCTCGGGGCGGCGGTGGTCAGGAGGCGTCGCGCGGCGGCAGGCCGCGGCGCGCTC
>NZ_LIIN01000010.1 GCF_001634385.1 Rathayibacter tanaceti
CCCTGGCGCGCGCGCCGGGGCGCGCTGACGCGCCTGCGCGAAGACCTGTTCTGGCGGGCCGAGCTCGGTTTCGCCGGCCGCGTCGGCGTGCCCGACGCCATCGAGGGACTGCGAGCCGAGGCGCTCGGCCATCTCGCCGCGCACATCGCTGATCCCGAGCTGCGCGCCGTTCTCACTCCGGACTACGAGATCGGCTGCAAGCGGGTGCTGCTGTCGGACGACTACTACCCGGCCCTCAGCCGGGCCCACGTGCACGTCGTCCCCGGTGCGCTGCGGCGCGTCGAAGGGGCCGCGGCGATCGGTGACGACGGAGAGGCGCACGAGGTCGACGTCCTGATCTTTGCGACGGGCTTCCACGCGGCCCGGCCGCCGTTCGCGCGGAGGATCCGCGGACGGAGGGGCCAGCTCCTCGCCGACCGCTGGGCCGAGGGCATGGCCGCCTACGAGTCCACCGTCGTGCACGGCTTCCCGAACCTCTTCGTCATCAACGGCCCCAACGCGAGCCTCGGACACAACTCCGCCGTGCACATGATCGAGACGCAGATCGAGTACGTCCTCACCGCGCTCGACCACTGCGCGAGCACCGGCGTCGAACTCCTCGAGGTGACGGCCGAGGCCGAGGCCGCCTCCATCGCCCGGATCGACGCCCTGAGTGCCGACACGGTGTGGACCAACGGCGGCTGCGACAGCTGGTATCTCGCCTCCGACCGCCGTCTCGCCCTGCTCTGGCCGGATTTCGCCTTCGCCTTCCGCGACGAGCTGCGTCGCTTCGATCCGACGGCCTACGCGTCGTGATATCAGGCCGGCGGCCGCGTGCCCGCTGGCGGTGTCCACGCGGTCGTCGTCGGCCGCCCCGGGAGCAGCCGAGGAGCGGCCCGCCACAGACGCAGACGCGTCCGGGGCGGGCCGACCACTCAGCTCTTGTTCGCGCCGGAACCGGACGGCATCGCCTGACCCCGCTCGATGACGCCGGTGGTACCGACGAACCGGTTATCGCCTTCGTACAACTGATAGGGGTCGCTCGCCGCATCGAGGTGCACGACGATCGGGTTGTGGGAATGATCGAAGACGTTGCCTCCGACGACGACGTATCCGCCGCTGCCGACCTCGATCGCCGCGTATTGATTCGAGTCAGCGGCGGTGTTGTCGAACGTGTTGTCCAAGACCTGGACATAGCCGCGGAGCAGCGGTCGCCCGCGCACGAGCGACCCGATGTGATTGTGAGAGAGGGTGACGTGCAGGAGGCCGGTCTTCAGGTAGCTGTCTGCGGCCTGCGCGCCGACGAGGATGCCGAGCCGTTCGTCCGCCAGTGGTTGGAACCCGAATCCCCAGTCCCATTTCACCGAAGGCGAGATGTCCTTGAAGGCCTTCGTGTAGTACAGGTTGCTGTTCGAGATGGTGACCCGGTCCGCACCCTTGGTGACCGACATGAGGTCGTCCGTGGTGTCGTAGGCAGTGATGGCGTCGATGGTGACGTCGCGCGCTCCGCGCACCGAGATCGCCTCGTAGTTCGTGCCCGCACCGTGCGGCCTCGTGTCCGCTCCCGTCAGCGCCTCGAGATCCGATATCCGGCCGTGGATGGTGAGGTTTCGAATCGTGATGTCGTGCACCGCTCCGGTGACGGTGCCGTCGATGACGCGGATCTGGATGTTGATCAGCTCGATCGACGGAGCGGATCCCTCGATGATCGTGTTGCTGTTCGACGGGTTGCGAACGTCGACGGTGATCGGTACGGGGCCGCCATCGAGTGTCGCCGTGATGACGATGTGGTGCGCATTGTTGCGCAGGGCGGTTCTCAGCGCGTCGACGGTGGCGACAGTCGTCGGCGCGTCGGAGACCGCGGAGGCGTTGCGGATGGTGCCCGCCGCCTCCCGGTGGTCCAGGTGAGCAGCCGCATGCGCCACGTGCGGCTGATTCTGGTCACGATCGATCAGTGGTGATCCGAGCGTCACGGTCGCCAACGCGAGGGCGATCACGCGAGTGTAGAGAGCAGTCAAGTGAAGTCGATTCCGTCGGACCGCAGGAGCGGCCCGCTCTGTGTGTCGGGGGTGGGTGAGTGCAGTGCCCGGCGACGGCCGGGTATCCGCGGGGAGGTCGGGTATCCGCGGGTGGTCTGCGTCGTCGGGGTCGGATCGCAGCCAGCACAGGATCTCCTCGACGCAGTGACGGCTGCTGCGGGTGCAGGCCGGACTGACGTGTCGAAGGCGGGTAGAGCTGGCACCCGATCGCGGGGAGAAACGGTGAGACTCTTTCGTCTACCGGATGGATCGTACTGATCCACCTCCCCCATTGATGGGGATCCGCCGTGAAGCATGTGTGCGGCTCACAGGATCGTCCGAGCTGTCGCGCGGGTCGGATCCGCAGAGCACCCGGTCACAGCGTCGACGCATGCGAGCTCGGCCGGCGAACCGCGCTCGACACCGCGCAGGCCGGGTCTGTGCCCCTCCCACCCGGATCCGCACGAGCGGGCATCCGCGCCGGCCGTCGACCGCGGTGTCGAGGGGATCAGCCGTGCCGATCCCCTCGACACTCGGCTCCGCGCACTGGCTATGGTGACCCCATGACCGACCGCGTGCTCGCCCCCGAACCGCCTGCCGACGGCTCGAAGCCGAAGGGCCCCGCCTCCTACTTCGCCAGCATCGAGAAGACCTACGGCCGCCCCGTGCAGGAGTGGCTCGACCTGGCGGACGAGCGTCTACGCGACGAGCCGCACAAGAAGGTCGTCACCTGGCTGACGACCGAGCACGGCCTCGGCTACGGCCACGCGAACGCGATCGTCGCCTACGTCCGCGCCGCACGCGGCTGAGCTGCGCCGCGAACCGGCGGGGACGGCCTCGCCGCCGATGCCCACTCCTCCGCGTCGAGGCAGGCGAGCACGACCTCGGCGTCCTGCTGGACGAGGCGCAGACCGAGCCTCTGCAGCCCGCGGATCGACGCGATGTTGCGGGGATCGGCCCGCGCGAGCACGCGCGACATCCCCAGGTCTCGGAAGGCCGTCTCAATCAGAGCGACACCCGCCTCGACCGCGTAGCCCAGTCCCGCCGTGTCCGGGTGCAGGAACATCCCCAGCTCCGCCGCCGCGCCGTCCTCGGAGCGGACCAGGACCGCATCCCCGACGAGCCGCTGGGTCGCGGTGACGACGACACCCCAGAACCGGCGGTCACCCGGATGCTCGAACGCCCACTCCGCCGATCGCTCCGCCCGCCAACTCTCGTACTCGCCCGGCCGCAGAGGGGGATGACGGAGGAAACGCCCCGCGCGCGGATCCCCGCGATAGCTCATCACCGCCACCTCGTCCGTCGGGAGCAGCGGGCGCAGGAGCAGGCGCGTCGTCCGCACTGTCCGTTCCGCCATCTCCTCAGGCTAGGCCCGATCGGGCTCCGCGAGCGGGCCGTCACCGCCGCGATCCCGCCGCGAGGATAATCGGGGGAATGCGAGAAGACGACGATGTCGATCTGGTGATCGACGCCTGGGCCCACGCGCTGCCCGATCTGGACTTCGCCCCCCTCGACGTCGTCTCGCGCCTGCGCCGCCTGAGCCCCCGAGTGCAGGACGTGCGCCGCCAGTCCTTCGCGGCGAGCGACCTCACGCCGTGGGAGTTCGAGCTGCTGTCTCTGCTGCGTCAGCGCGGTCGCGGTGGGATGACCCCGTCGGCTCTGTCGATCGAGCTCGCGCTCTCGAGCGGGAACCTCGCCAGCCGCGTGGAGCGCCTCGCGGCGCGCGGTCTCGTCGTCCGCGAGCAGAACGCCGCCGACTCGCGCAGCAAGATCGTCTCGCTCACTCCCCGCGGCACCAAGCGGGTGGACGAGGCGATGCGGAACCTGGTCGCCGCCGAGGGCGAGGTGCTCGCCGATCTCGACTCCGCGCAGGTGTCGGTGCTGATCGAGTGCCTGCGCACCATCAGCGACACGCTCGACCGGCTGCAGTGACCGCTACGCCTGACGGGGCTGGGAGGTCAAGCCCGTTCGGGAAGGCGGGCACCGGTCGTAGCGTGAGGCGTGCACGGTCGAGGCGACAGCCACCCGTGACGACGAACGCGACAGCGGAGAGCACCATGAGACAGATTCCCACGATCCAACCCGCGCGATGGAGCCGGAACGGGATCCGGATCGTCGTCGTCCCCGGAGCAGAACTGCCCCGGTTCCGACTCGAGATCGACCCGGTGATCGCGACCGGTGCCCTTCCCGTCCCCACCGGCCCCTTCTCGACGGTCGAGGAGGCCGAGCGGGCCGCCGAATCCGCCGCAGTCCTGCTCGGGGTCAGGATCTCGGCCTGAGTCCCGAGGGTCCTGCGAGCTCGGCGAGCGGCCCGGTCGGCACCGCGATCCACCCCTCCGCCTCGGCCGCCGCGCGCAGCTCCGGAGGCACCGGCAGTGTCGCACCGAGGGCGTGGGCCCGCGCGTTGAGAGCGGCGACGACCGCGTCGAAGGCGTCGTCGGAGCGGCGCATCAGCGCGAGGGCCGAGGGCGGCACCTCCAGCCACGGGGCCGCGCGCCGAAGCGCATCGACGGCGAGCACCACTGCCTCCGGCCGCGTCTTGTAGCCCGTGGTCTCCACTCCCCACAACCGCAGGGCCGCCGCAGGGTAGGCCTCGACGAGACGGCCGCCGCCGGAGCGGTCGACCACCTCGCCGCGCGCCGCGAACGCGTCGAGGAGTTCCGCGCAGCGCATCGCCGTCATGCCGAGGCGGTCGGTGGAGACGCTGAGCGGCCAGCGCCCGGTGATCTCGCGGGCGACGCGGTCGGTCTCGCGATAGGCCAGGCGCCTGCGCCAGTCGCGGCCCGCCAGGGTCCGCGGCGCGACCTCGCGGCGGGTGTGCGCCGCGATGAAGGCTGCGAACTCGAGGGGCCAGCCGAAGGCGCAGTCGATGCCGATCGCCTCCGCCTCGAGCGACGCGTCGACGATCGCCTCGTCCTCGGCGCCGAGGACGAGCAAGCGGACGACCGCTCCACCCGCGGCCCAGTCGACGCCGGCGAGCGCGGTGCGCACCGGTTCCGCAGCGAGGTCGACACCGATCGTGAGCACGGGACGGGCTAGGTGCTCGGCCGGTCCCCTTCGCGGCGTCGGCGCTGCTCCTCGGCGAGCCTCGCGTAGTGCGCCTCCTCGCGCTCCAGCTCGGCGAGCTGCTCCTCCGTGGTCATGGGCGCGGGCCGGACGATGATCGTCGACGGACTCTGCGAGCGACGACGCGGCGCCCTGCCGCCCGGCACGAATGAACCGCCGTCTCCGCGCTTCCACTCGTGCCCGAGCAGGAACCACAGCGAGACGCCGATGATCGGGATGAACACGATCAGCAGCACCCACACGATCTTCGGCAGGTTGCGGACCACGCTGTCCGGCTGCCGCACGACGTCCACCAGCGCCAGCACCATCAGCATGACGATCAGCAGCGAGAACAGAAACCCCATGCGACGAGGGTACGACGCACGAGCGCCTCCGGCAGGCTCGGTCTTCGCTCGCCGCACCGTCTCGACCTCGTTCCAGTTCACCCCGAGACCAGTCACGAGCGCGCGCAGAATCTCCTCGACGTTCGCGAGCTCCTCGGCGGACGGGGCGGCCACGACCTCCCGGCCTTCCTCCTCACGCTTCGCCAGGAGCCACGACCGTCGCTCGTCGTCGCACGAACTGTGCTTTCAACACCTGTCGTGCGACCTCGTTGCAGCACTGCACGCCGCGCTCAGCGATCGGACCCACCGGAGAGGCGCGAGTCCGTCTCACCCGTCTCAGTGGAAGGCTTCGACGTGACGAAGGAGACGAGGAGGGCGACGACAGCGGCAAGACCGATGACGATCACCGACGCACCCTCCCACACCTCCGTGACACCGGACAAGAGAAGATGAACGTAATAAGCTGCCGCCACAAGCCCACTAACGATCCACAGCATCGAGGGTCGCGAGTTCCAATACGTCATACCATTCTCCTTCGCGTCAGTTTCTATGATTTTCTCCTTCGAGAACGATGCGGCGTGGCACAGCACGTCCGCCCGCGCAGCTGTATCACCGGTACGACCTTCGGCAGCGCTGCCCCGGTGACCTCTGCGACGCGCGCGATCGTCGAACGGAGAGCATGCCAGAGCACAGCCCACCCATGCCTCCGTCCCAGGTTCCCACGACGTTCCGAGCCGACGAGAACGAGGGGGCGACGACAAGAGAGACGGCCCGGGTCTGTGCCGTTGCTGCGCACGACCCGCTCCCGGTCGTCGTGCACGCTGGCAGCCCCCGCTCCGGTGGGCCGTGGCACGATCGGACGATGACTGACACGTCTGCGCCCGGCGAGACCGCCCGACACTCCACCCGCCGCCTCGTCCTGATCGCCGTCGCCGTCCTCGGCCTCGCCGGTGTCGTCGCGCTTGCTCTCGTCCCGCTGCAGTACTGGGCCCTGAGCGCCCAGGGGCTCGACGACGCCTGCCGGGTCAGCCTCGGCGGGGTACCGCCCGAGGCGGGCGAGCTGGTCCGCGGATTCTGGTCGTGGTGGCCGCTCGGCGGAGCCTGCGAGTGGAAGCTCCTCGACGGGACCACCGCCGTCGACCGCCCCGACTGGTCCACGACGGTGGTCGCGGGAGTCGGAGCGGCCCTGCTACTCGCGGGGATCGCCCTCGCCGCTGTCTCGTCGCTCCGCCGCAGCAGGACGCGGACTCAGGTCCAGCGGGCCGGACTGTAGCGGGGCGAAGGTCCGGCAGGCCGAGGTCGGGGCCGGCCCTAGCGGTCGAAGAAGTTCCCGAGGTCGCCGAGACCGGGCAGCGGGAAGTCGGAGCCGAGCTCGGAGACCTGCTCGCCCAGCCCCGAGACCTGTTCGCCTGCGCCCGAGACGAACTCGCCCGCGCTACCCGTGATGTCGCCGAACGCGCCCAGGTCGCCGAATCCGCCCGCGAGATTCTCGAAGTCGACTCCGAGACCCGAGGCCTGCGCCAACAGCGGGCCGGCGACGCTGCTGATCACGGCGCCGCCCGCCACCGCCGCGAGCAGCCCGCCGGCCGCTCCGAGTCCGATGCCGGCCGCCGCTCCGACGCCCGCACCCGCGACGGCTCCGCGCGTCCCCGGCTTCGAGAACATCGTCTTGAGGAATCCCGGGGCGTTCGCCTCGCCGCGTGTCGCCGCGCGCGCGAGATCCTCCGGAGCCGAGGAGCGCGGCTGTTCGCTCGCGGGCAGTTCGTCGCGCAGTCGTGCCTCGACCTGCGCGCGCTGCGCGGGAGTCAGCTTCGAGAACGCCTCGCGGTGCACCTGCTCCAGCTGCTCGGGGTCGGCCGTGCGGAGGAGGTAGTCGTAGCGGGCGATCGCCGCTCGGTCCTCCTGGCTCACCACGGGCTGCCCGGGTCGGGCGTCCTGCGGCCGGGCGGTGGTGGCCGGCCGGGCCGGCTGCGGCGGCGCGGTACGCGAGTCGCCCGTCACCTTGTCGGCGGCCGTGCGGACCAGCTCGCGCCAGTCGGTCGTCCCGCTCGAGGAGCTCCCCGAACCGCTCTTCGAATCGAGGGCTTTCGACGCCATGCCGAGGACGCGCTTGAACATGCTCACAGTGAACCTTCCGTCGGGTATCAGGCGATCATGCCGGTGCTCCCTGAGGGAAGGCCGTCCGGAGCCTCTGGGACGCCGGGGAAGGACGCCGGGGAACGGCCCGGCCGGAGTCGCGTCAGCCGTCCTCCGTCGACGCGTTCCGCGTGCGCCGGTCACGGCGCAGCGTCACCCGCATCGTCTCTGCGTCGTGGAAGCCCGAGTACCGGGCCGCCTCGTCGGCGGAGTACGGGGTCCCGCCGAGTCCGTCCGCGCGGTACATGCGGGCGAGGGCGGCCCGGCGCAGGCGGATCTCATCGCGCGCCGTCGTCCCGTGGGTCGCGAAGATCCTGCGGAGGTACGGCTCCGAGAGCTGGAGCTCGCGAGCGAGGACCGCGACCGTGAAGTCGGGGTCCGCGACCTTCTCGCCGATCACCATGATCGCCCGGGTGAAGTGCTCCGACTCCCGGCTGGTGCGCGGCGGCCGGTGCTCGATGCTCGCGGCCGTGAGCGCCGCCGCAGTGAATCCCGTGATCGCCAGCCGGAACTCGGCGAAACCGGTGTCGGTGCAGCAGATCCCTGAGTTGAGAGCGGAATTGATGCAGGCGATCAGCACGGACGCATGGTGGCGTTCCCGATCGGCAGTACCGCACCGTCCGCGAGAACCTCGAACGTCGAACTGGGGAGCGCGAGTGCGTCGCACTCGATCTCCATGCGCGCCGAGGGCTCGCACTGCTCGAGGGCGAAGGCGCAGCCGCTGGGCACGAAGGCCACATCTCCCGCACGCACCGTCGTCGTCCGGCCGCCCGGTCCGAACGTGAGCTCGAAGGCTCCTTCGAGCTGGAGGAGGACCGTCGCCCGGCGTTGCGGAGCGTTCCTCCGCAGGACTCCCGCCGTGTGCCAGATCCGGGCGAACCGGAACCCCGGGGAGCCGGCCTCGTCGCAGACGAGCCGGGGATCCGACCCGTCGAACGCGAACCCCCGCTCCGAGAACCACCGGACTGCCTCGACCCCGCGGACGCCCGCTCCGGATCCCGCGGCAGGACCGTCGTCCTGATCCTCCGATGACGCCACCACGAACCCCCTCCTGCCGCTGATATCGCCACTGTGCCAGCCCACGGCGCCGTTGCCGAGGGCCGGGGCCGAACGCGCCACGCGAACACCTGGTTTCCGATGCAGTGCGCGGGAAGCGATAGGCCCGAGTGCCCAGCAGCATCCAAGCTCCTGTGCAAGACCTCAGTTCCGAGACGAAGGACAACCACTCCATGACCCAGCACTCCGACACCCCGGCCACCGGCGCCGACGAGACCCCCACGACCGGCAACGGCCGTCTGAACCGCCGCACCATCGTGAAGAGCGCCGCCTGGTCGATCCCCGTGATCGCCGGCGCCACCGCCGCTCCGCTGGCGGCCGCCTCGACCACGCCCTGCGTCGGTCGCGCCGAAGTCGTGTCCGCCGGCTACATCCGCGACTCGTCCGACGGCTGGCTCGGCGAGCTCCAGTCGAACGCCTCCGGTGCGCGTCTGGGCATCGGCGTGGTCCTCCCCGGATCGCGGATGAAGAGCAACGTGGCCTACCGCAACCCCACGAACTGCGCCTGGACCGGCACGGTGCGCATCCAGATCGACCTCCCCGTCGCCATCCTGGCCGCGAACCCCTCCTCGGAGCAGGGCTGGGCCATCTCGAACGGCGGCGACTACGTCCGCGACGGTCTCACCTACCGCCGCTTCTACTTCACCGGGACGCTGTCGCTCGCCGCCGGCGCCACCTTCCAGTCCGGCGTCAACTGGACCCTCAATGACCTCGCCACCCTGCGGACCAACCTCGGCGCAACCGACACGCCGCAGCGCTGGACGCAGCTCCCCGCGACCTCGCGCAGCGCGGGCTGGCGCTTCACGAACCCGGGCGGATCCATCGTCATCGACGGCGCGGTCGCTCAGTCCGGTGGTTACAACAACCAGCTGGCGCAGAACGCGGGCTTCTGGATCCACGCGAACCAGGTCGCCGCGTAGGTCTCAGCGCTACCCACAGAACTCCCGGCGAGGACGTGCAGACGTCCTCGCCGGGAGTTCCGTGCGTGCGGGGTGCGGCCGCGGAGGACCGTCTCGCCGCCGAGCACGACGCGACGGCCCTCCACCTCACACGTCGTACTCGACTCCGACGCCTCCGAACCGCAGCCGGTCCTGCACCACCACGCGCTCGCCGTGCCGGTCGCGCCCGCGCAGCAGACCGGCCTCCATCAGGCGGATGATCACCTGCGAGCTGATCTCGTTCATCCCCGCGGAGTTCAGGTCTGCGAGCAGTTCCCGATAGCCGATCCCCTCGCTCGCGACCCGCTCGAAGAGGGGCAGTTGCTCGGGAGAGATCGGCCACTTCACCATGTCGCGCCCCGTCTCATCGGCGAGCACGAGGACGGGGCGCAGCTCGAACGTCAGCGGATCGATCGCGTAGTGCTCCTTCAGGGCGACCTGCTCTCCCGTCCACTCGAATGCGGCGATGCGGTGCAGCTGCCGGGTCAGCTGCGACACCCACCGCACCCGCGCCGGGTTCAACTCGTCGTCCGCGAACTCGTCCGAGAGGTGCCCGCGCTGGTGGCGGCCGATCTCGATCATGGCTGCCGCGCGGTCGCGGAAGTCCGCGACAGGGCGCGACGCCGCTCGGGCCTCGCCCGTGATGCGCTCGAACCACCGCATCCGGTCGAAGCGCTCGTCGTCCGACTCCTCCACGCGGCGCTGACGCCAGAAGACGGAGTCGGGCTCCGTGTAGGAGGCGAAGGTGTAGAACGACGACAGGAACTCGTGGTACTGCTCGTACACATCGCGGTAGCTGCGGTTGTACCAGGCGTGCACGGCGTCTCTCTCGGGCGGGTTCCCGCTGATGCGGTCGATCGCCGAGGCCGCCGAGACCGCGGACTGCACCGCGAGGTGGATGCCCTGCGAGAACATCGGATCGGTGAAGGCGGCCGCGTCGCCGCTGAGGAAGTAGCGCCCGGCCGAGAACGTCTCGCTGTCGTAGGACCAGTCGTGCACGATGCGCGTCTCGCCGACGATCTCGGAATCGCCGAGCAGCGCCATCGCCCGATCGGCCTTGCGGATGTGACGGCGGAAGAACTCGTCCGGCCCGAGCTCGCGCACCTCCTCGTTCTTGGACCGGTCGACGACCAGGCCGACGCTGTAGAGGTCGCCCTTCAGCGGGATCATCCACACCCAGCCGTCCTCGAACGAGATCGTGTAAGTGGTCCCTTTGAGGTCGTTCTCGAACGGATCCGCCATCCGGTAGTAGTTCCAGACAGCGAAGTTCTTGAAGTACTCGTCGTAGCGGCGCACGCCCAGCTTGCGCGCGAGCGGACTGCCGACTCCTCCCGCGTCGATGACGAAGTCGTACTCGGCGCTGGCCGGCCCGTCCGCGTCCCGGTAGTGCACCGTGACCGAGTCGGGCGAGCCGAGGTCGACGTCGGTCACCGCCGTGCCCACGTTGACCGTGACTCCACGTGCCCGAGCCTCGTCGACGACGAGGCTGTCGAAGTCCTCCCGCAGCACCTGGAGCGCATGGTCGTAGACCCAGGGCTGGACCTGCGGGGCCGAGAAGGAGAAGGTCCAGGGCACCTCCCCCTGCCCCCAGAGGAACGTGGCGGACGGCTTCGTGACGAAGCCGGCCGCGTCGATCCGCTCCTTCAGTCCGAGACGCTGCAGCACCGAGAGAGTGCCGGGGAGCAGGGACTCCCCCACCCGGTAGCGCGGCATCGGGGCCTTCTCGTAGACGACCGCCTTATGCCCCAGCGCGGTGAGAGTGAGTGCCGCGACGGCACCACCCGGTCCCGCACCGATGATCGCGACAGTGGATTCAGTCATTCTCTGCAACTCCCTCGTGCCTCGGTAGAGCCATGATTCGCATCTGCGGCAGATAGGTGTGCCGCTCCTTGGTGTTCTCCACGATCGCGGTGCCGATCTGGAAGCGTCCGCCGGAGCCGATCGTGACTCCGGGATGCACGGTGCAGCTCACGCCGAACGCGACGTCGTCGCCGATCGTCACGCTGTTGCCGGTGTGGAAGTTCGGGGCCACGACGGTGTTCGAGCCGACCGTGCTGTGGTGCCCGACCGTGCTGTGGTAGTTGAAGACGGTGAAGTCGCCGATGCGGGTGTTCACCCCGAAGTAGCAGCCCGGCCCGATCGCGACTCCGCGCGCGCCACCCAGCGCGGCGGTGGGCGCCGAACTCGGGTGCACGACGCTGACCGCGTGCAGCTCCCGAGGGATCAGCACCGTGTCGATCAGCCGGCGCCGCTCGTCGACGTCCGAGCTGGCGAGGAGCACCGGCGTCCCCGCGGGGAGGTCGGCATCGGCGAGCGCCACCGTCAGCTCCGGGGGCGCGACCGCATCCTCTCCGGGCAGCGCCGTGAAGCGGATCCGCTCGAATCCGCCCGCGGTCTCGGCGAGCCGGGCCATCTCGAGCGCGAACCGCCCTGCTCCGATCAGCGTGAGCTCGGTCATGATCCCCCTCGGATCCTCTTGAACCGCGCGGTCATCGCCAGCTCGGCCACCGGCCGCACCCGCGCGGGCATCTTGTAGCGCTCGACCCTGCCGGCGAGGTACTCGGCCACATGCCGGCGCGCCTGGGCAGGGGTGTGCTCGCCGTCGAACACCACATCGGCGCACACCATCTGCCCCGTGATCGAGTTCGGCATCCCGTAGACGGCGCAGTCTCGGATCGCCGGGCTGCCGAGCAGGACCGTCTCCAGCTCGAGCGGATGCAGCTTCTCGCCGCCGACGTTGATCACGTCGCTGCTGCGCCCCGCGATCTGGAGCGACCCGTCCGCCCCCTCGACCACGAGGTCGCCCGTGCGGAACCAGCCGTCGTCGGTGACGGGATCCTCGCCGCCGTGGCCGAGGTAGCCGAGGAACTGCGTGCGGCTGCGCAGCTGGAGCTCCCCGTCGACGATGCGGTGCTCGACGCTCCCACCCTCCAGCCGGAAGAAGGTACTGCTGGAGGAGTCGCTGGTCGTCGCCGCGATGCCGGTCTCGCTGGTCCCGAAGGTCTGGAGCAGCCGAGCCCGCGGGAGGGCGACCCGCACGCGGGCGAGCAGCGGCGCCGACATGACCTCGGTTCCGTAGGTGACCGCCGCGATGCTGCTCAGGTCGAACCGGGTGTGGTGCCCGCCGAGCACCAAGAGATTAAGGAACGACGGGCTCGTCGGGAGCAGGTCGATCCGGTGCTCCTGCACGAGGGCGCCGATCGCCTCCGGAGTGCGCTCCCGGGCGATCACGGCCGCGGCTCCGATCCGCAGAGCCGACAGGAGAGAGTTGACGCCCCCGATGTGGTCGAAGAGGAGGAACATCACCATCACGTGCTGCCGTCCCCGCGGCAGCCTGGTGCCGTCGAGCTTCTCGGCCATCAGGAGGTCGAGGTCGTGCACCACGGCCTTCGGAGTGCCGGTGCTGCCGCTGCTGAGCAGCACCAGACCGGCCGCTGTGCGCTCGCGCAGCGTGGAGTAGAGCGCGGGCACCTCCTCCTCGTGCTGGAGCGGCCGCACGACGACGCCGCCGACCACCTCGACGACGGCGGTGGGGCTGGTGCTGCGCGCGAGAGCGGCGAGCAGTGCCTCCGTCAGGCTCACGACCGGCACCACGATGTTGCGATTGAGGAAGAGGGCGAGGAAGCCCGCGATGCCGGCGATCCCGAAGTCAGCGTGCAGCACGACGGCGGCACCCGGCTCGAGCCCCGCGCGTTCGAGGTCGGCGAGGGTCCGCTCGACGGCGTCGGCGAGGTCGGCGTAGCTGTAGCGCTCCGCTCCTTCGATCACCGCCGTCCGCTCACCCAGCTCGCGGAATCGCCCGATCAGTCCGGTCCGCATCTCAGTGCACCCCTCCGAGATAGACGGTCTCGCCGGTGACGAACGCCGACGAGGTGGAGAGGAGGAAGTCGAGCGGCCCGACGATGTCCTCCAGGGTGCACATCCGGGCGATCGCCTGCCGGTCCAGGAGAGCCCGCACCGTCTCCGGGTCGACGCTGCGGGAGAGGGCGGTGGCGACTACCGGCAGGCCGAGCGTGTTGACCCGGATGCCGGTGGCGCCGAGCTCCTTGCTCATCGTTTTCGTCATCTGCTCGAGCGCGCCCTTGCTCGCCGCATACGCCAGCTGTCCCGGCAGCGACCACGCCACCGCGATCGACGAGACGTTGATGATCGTCGGCGCCGCATAGCCGCTCGCCTGCAACAGCCGGACGGCCTCGCTCGAGCAGTGCAGAGCGGCGAAGAAGTTGAGGTCGAAGATGCGCCGCGTGGTCTCGTCGGGCATCAGCAGGAAGTGGTTGGTGACGGAGGTGCCCGCGTTGTTGACCAGCGCGTCGATCGCTCCGTGCTCACGGCCGACCCGCCGGAAGAGCGAGCGCACGGCGGCTCCGTCGGTGAGATCGGCCTCGTGGTGCTCGTAGTCGGGATGCGTCAGCGACGAGCGGCGCCTGCTGCAGCCGATCACCCGATGTCCGCCCGCCAGCAGGTGCTCCACCATCCCGCGGCCGATGCCCGTCCGCGCCCCCGTGACCACCACGATCATGCCCGTCTCACCGCACGGAGGCGTCGCCGGCGACGGCAGCCACCCCGCTGTCCGAGCGGGCGATGTCGATCTCCTGCGCGGCGAAGTCGATCAGCCGGCGGACACGGCTGAACGGGCTCACCCGCTGCGAGACCGCCTTCTCGGAGGTGAGCGAGACCTCGACGTCGAACTCCTCGGTGATCTCGAACTCCATGATCGCGAGGAAGTTCACCAGCTGCATCGAGTCGAAGACGCCTCCCTCGCCGTAGAGCGTCAGCGCCTCGAGATCGGTCGTCGGGATCTTCTCGGCTCGGCTGACGTTCACCTCGTCGATGACCCGTCCGATGATCGTGATCAGTTCAGCGTCCATGACGACACCTCTCCGGCCGGGAGCTGCTCCCGACCCGTCCTACCCGGTCCCCATCGGACCGGACGAGCGTGCTGGCCACCGAGGTCTCGGTGGCCCGGGAAGCCGTCAGAGGATCGATCTCCTTGACAGCGTCCGTCGCCTGCACTCGGATGAGGGCATGGCGGACTTCCTCGCGCATCTCCCGCCTGCGCGGGCCGCCACTCCGGGGCCGGGCGAGGTGCAGCTCTGGGGCGCGATCGAGGGCGCGGAGCCGGCAGCCCCGGCGAGACCTTCTCGCGGCGGATGCAGCGCGCCGTACTCGCGCGCTACCTGGGCGTCACCGCCGCGCAGGTGCGCATCGATCGCCGCTGCGCGCGCTGCGGAGGCCCGCACGGCCGGCCGAGCGTTCCGGGCGCGGGGATCGACTTCTCGGTCAGCCACAGCGGTGGCCGGGTCGTCATCGCGGTGGTCGGCAGCGAGCGGGTGGGCGTCGATGTCCAAATGCCGGCCGCGGAGATCTCCCGCCACTTCCTCGCGAAGGCGCTCGACCCGGCGGAGTCGGCCGCTCTGGAGGCGCTGCCGGCCGCGAGCCGCCTCCGGGCGCTCACGCAGCAGTGGTGCCGCACCGAGGCTGCCGCGAAGCTGACCGGCGTCGGCGTCCTGGCCGGTGTCCGCGCGGAGCCCGGTGCGCAGCGCCTGCCGGTCTCTCTCGTCGACCTGGATCTGGGGGGCGGGCTGGTCGGCGCTCTCGCCTCCAGCCGCCCGATCGATCGGATCCGCCGCGGCACCTAGTCGGCGCTCATCGCCGGCCCGCGGCGGCGAGCCGATCCCGCGCATCAGAACAACCCTCCGCGAGCGACCTCGACCAGCACGAACACGCCGAAAGCGAGGAGGCAGAGTCCGCAGACGAGCTCGGTGATCGCGTACGCCCGGCGGCGGATCAAGTAGCGCCGGGCGAGGCTCGAGAGCACCGAGACTCCGCTGAGGAAGATCAGCCCGAGCACCGAGTGGATGAGTCCCAGCAGGGCACCGAGCCAGACGGTGACCGTCTCGTCCAGGAACAGTCCCGGCATCACGGCCAGGTAGAAGACCCCGATCTTGGGGTTGAGCAGGTTGGTCATCAGGCCGGTGAAGAAATAGGAGCGCAGTCCCCGGTGCTCGATCGCGGCACCGCCGTCGACCTCCACCTCCTCCTGCGCCCGCCAGCTCGCCAGCGAGGCCCGGAAGCTCTGACTGGCGAGGTAGATCAGGTAGAGACCGCCCGCGATCGCCACGATGCTGTAGAGGATCGGGATGCGCTCCAGGATCAGCGCCACGCCGAGCCCGGCGAGGGCGCCCCAGACGATCGGGCCGCAGACCACGCCGAGGGCCGTGACGATGCCCGAGCGCGCTCCGTCGCGGAGGCTGGTGCGCAGCACGAGGATCGTGTCCGCTCCCGGCATGAGCACGACGGCCAGCGCGATGCCCGCGAAGGCGAGGATGGGCTCGATCGACATGACGACGTCTCCGTTTCTGCGTGGTGGTGCGGCGAGTGGCCAGGGGCCGGGATCAGGGGCTCACGGAGGGCCTCCCTCCGGGAAGAAGCCGGGAACGGGCTCGATCTCGCCGGACGCGGTGACCGCGTCGAGGACGAAGCGCCCCACCGCGAGGTCGAGCATCCCGAGCCCGAACGGCGAGAAGACGATCGACCGCTCCGGGTCGGGCACGAGCTCGCCGGTGATCACCTCGGCGATCACTCCGTCGACGAAGTCCCGCGATCCCGTCAGCTGCTCCGTCAGGTGCGGTGACGTCTCCGCCCGGAGGCAGTGGTCGACGTCGTCGAGCACATTGACGGAGCCGAGGAGGATGCGCGGCGAGAGGTCCCGCAGCGAGATGTGCAGCACCACGGGATGGTGCGCGAACCAGGAGGGCTCCTCGACGTGCGGAGTGCCGGCCGTGGTCGCGAAGACGATGAGATCGGCGGAGCGTACCGCGGTCCCGACGTCCTCGACGGTGTGCACCGGTGCCTGCTGCCCGGAGCCGCGGACCGACTCCGCGAAAGCCTCCGCGTAGCCGTGCACGACGTCGACGACATCGACACGGTCGAACTCCCACCCGCTGCGAAGGAAGAACTCGTGGATGTACCGCGCGATCAACCCGGATCCGACGAACAGCAGCCGCCGGGGCCGCTCACGGCGGGCGGTGAGAGCGGCGGCGGCGACCACGGCTGAGGCCGCGGTCCTGGTGGCGCTGATGACGGAGCTCTCGAGGCAGGCGATCGGGTAGCCGGTGTCGATGTCGTTGAGCACGAGGACGGCCGAGGCGCGCGGCAGACCCCGCTCGAGGTTCTTCGGGAAGCTCGAGATCCACTTGATCCCTGCCGCACCGGAGGAGCCGCCGAGTGCAGCGGGCAGCGCGATGATCCGCGCCTCCGGTCGATCGGGGAAAGTCAGGAAGTGGCTCGGCGGATTCACGCTGCGGCCTGCCGCGTGCTCGACGTAGGCGTGCGCGACGACGTCCAGGATCTCCGCGTGCCGACCCTCGAGCGCGCGCAGCACGCTGCCACTGCCGATGACGGAGAACTGCGGTGCCGCGCTCATGCCGCCCCGTTCGCGACCGCGGCGAGCGACGACGGTGGGACGACGCCCGAGTGCCTCGCCACGGTGCCGGCTCCGTAGTGCTCCGCGACCCAGTCGTCGTCGTAGACCGTGTCGAGGTAGCGCTCGCCGAGGTCCGGGGCGACCGCGACGCGCACCCCTCCGCCCGGCTCCTCGAAGGCGAGGTGCCGCAGCGCCCCGGCCAGGACCGTGCCCGTCGACCCGCCGAAGAGGAACCCGGCGCGGGCGAGCTCACGGCACATCCGCACGCTGTCGGCCTCGTGCACGTGGACGACCTCGCCGACCTCGGCCGGCTCGAAGATCTCGGGGCGGCGGCTGCTGCCGAGTCCGGGGATGAACCGGGTCCCCGGGCCGCTGCCGGGAAAGGTGATCGAGCCGACGCTGTCGATCGCGACCACCCGGGCGCGATGCCCGATGTCGCGCAGGTAGCGGACGCAGCCCATCAGGGTCCCCGTCGTCCCCGCGCCGACGTAGAGCACCTCCAGGTCCGGGTACTCGCGCACGATCGCCGGTGCGGTGCTCGCGTAGTGGCCGAGCCAGTTCGCGGAGTTCGCGTACTGGTTCAGCCACACATAACGGTCGTCCGCCGCGCAGAGGGCGCGGACGCAGTCGATCCGGCTGGTCAGGAAACCCTGGTTCGAGTCCAGCTCGTCGACCACGATCACGCGTCCGCCGGTCGCCTCGATGTGGCGGCGGTTCTGCACGCTCGAGCGCGGGTCCATCACGCAGACGAAGCCGTAGCCGCGGCCGGCCGCGATGACGCTCAGGGCGACTCCGAGGTTGCCGGAGGACGATTCGACGATCACTGATCCCGGCCGGAGCACCCCGGCCGCCTCGGCCGCGTCGAGCATCGAGACGGCGGTCTTGAGCTTGATCGAACCGCCGAAGTTCAGGCCCTCGACCTTGAGGACGATCGGCGCCCCGATCACCGGGTCGAGGTCGACGAAGACGTCGTCGATCACGAGCTGCTCCGCGCTGGAGATCTGCATGGTCCTCCTCCTTCCCCGGATCAGAGCGGCGCGACAGCGCGCAGCTGCTGCAGTCGGCCGACCGCGGACTTCGCCCGGAACACGGCCCGGCCGCTGCGGCTGAGCCCCCGCATCGCGGCGCGGGCGCGAGGCTGCGGTCGGCCAGCAGTGGGCCGAACACGCTCTGCCAGTACAGGGCGTTGCGCCCGATCCGCCCCAGGGATTCGCGGATGTCGATCGCCATCACCTGCTCCGTCTCCTCGCTCCACTGGTGCTTCTTGGTGATCCCCAGCCGCTCGGCGCCCAGGTGCTCGTAGAGCGGGATCAGCTTGTCGATCGAGTCGAGCACGACGAACCGCGCCTGCACCTCGAGCGCGGTCCGGCCGATCGCCCTGGCCAGCGCGCAGAACACACCGTGGCCGCGGTACTGCGGATGCACGCCCACCCGGGACGCCTCGACGAAGCCCTCGTCCCAGAGCCGCTGCGGTAGGCCGCCCGTGTCGGCGCACTCGTGCTCGAGCTCGCTGAGCTCCCGATCACCGTTGTTGACCACCACCCGGGCCGAGCCCACGTTCTTGCTCCCGAGCCGGGCCACGAGGGTGACGGAGGCGGTGTCCCAGCGGTCCACGAGCTGCTCGCTGCCCTCGACGTCGGTGAGGCGCCCGAAGTGCTGGTTCGCCTGCAGCCGCAGTTCCAGGGCCGCACGGAAGGCGTCGGCGTCGGTGACCTCGTCGACGACGAGGAACCGGTCGAGGCGACGCGGAGCGACTCCGGCGGCACGCAGGTGGCCGAAGGTGAACGCGTCCACCGTCCCGACGAGCAGCGCGGCGCTGCGCTCGGACGCCGGTCGTCCGAGCAGCTCGACCGCGACGGTGTCCCCGCCGCCGAGCCCGGTGACCCGCGCCGGGAGCACCACTCGACCGAGCCAGCCGCTCTCGACCTCGAGCCGCAGCTCGGTGCCGACTCCCGGCCGCGCCGCGGGCATCCGGAGCTCGCCGGCGCGCGTCGACAGCCGGATGACCTCTCCGGTCAGCACCGTCGAGGCGCGCAGCACCGCCGATCCGCGCAGTCCTATCGACCCCCGCAGGCGGAGGCGCACGGGCAGCGGCGGATCGATCGGGTGCAGCATCGTGGCGGGATCGGCGGTCGCCGTCTCGTCCTGTGTCCGAGTCATCAGTCCTCTTCCGGGTCGCGCGGGGTCGACGGTCATCGCCGGGGGTCGGGTGTCGGGGTCGGGTCAGTGCAACGCGTAGCCGACCAGCAGCGGCTCCGAGTAGAGGGGCACCCGCAGGTCGTCGGCGGTCAGCTCCCGCGACCTGTAGAGCGAGGGCACCTCCCTCGCCACCGTCGGGGCGAACGGGAGCCGGGCGCGACCCGGAGCTGCGCGCGGTCGACGATGAGGCACTGGACGCCGAGCGCGAGGCTCCAGTAGAGCCGGAGCCAGCCGAGCGCGTCGACGAGGCGGTCCTCGTCGCTGAAGTAGAGGATGCGGCCGACCGGCTGGCGCGGAGTGACACGCATCTTCTTCACGATCGCGTAGAGGTGGCCCGAGCGGCCACGGCGGCGCACGAGGAAGTGCCGGCAGTCCAGACCGCGATGGTCCTCGAAGATCCGTAGCTGCGACCCGGTCAGAGCGGAGCCGATCGCGGCCTCATCCGTCTCGACCCTCAGATCGGCGCGCAGAGCACCGGGAGTGGGGACCGGCAGGATGCGCAGCACCTCCTGCTCCAGCTCGGCGAAGCCGAACTTCCTGCTGATCTCGTAGACCTCGGGCGAGGGCGTGTAGTTCAGCAGCGTCATGCCCTTGATCGAGAGCGCGGGCAGCAGGAGCATCAGGCTCTCGGAGCGGAATTCATCCTTCACGTACCAGCTGTGCAGCTCGCAGAACTTGCGCATCGCCCCGGCGATCTCGCGCCGGGTGAACAGCATCCCGATGAAGCCGACGACCTCTCCCTCTGCTTCGAGGACATAGCCGTAGTAGTCCTCCTCTCCGCCCCAGACCGGCTCGAAGAGCCGGGCACGGGCCTCGCTGGGGAGGGCCGCGTTGCGCAGCGTGGAGGAGCGGATGAGGTCGTAGACCCGGGCTGCGTCGTCCCGCGTCGCGCGGCGCACCTCGGCCATCTAGCGCAGTCCGCCCCGTATCGGGACGCGCGCGGCACGGCACGCGTCGCCGCTCCGGATCCGAGGTGCTCCGGGCGATCCGTCTCTGATCATGCGCTTTCCCCCTTTTTCGACGGGAATGCCGATCTCCTCACCCGATATCGGCCCGTCGTCGCTGAACTGCTGCCCCAGGTCTACTTCCTGCCGGGAAGAAGTGCGTACTGATCGGTCGCAGAGTTTACGCCGCCGTAACACGCCGGTCACACGACGATGGACATCGACAGTAATAGCCCGTGATTATCGAAAAGGAATAGCCGTGGAAGACGATCTAGGGCACTATCGGCCCACCGGATCGAGGCAGCCGGACGAGGACGTGCACCACCGCTGCCACCGCACTCGGGCCCGAACGCGATGCCGGGGTCTGTCGCGCCTGCGCCCCGCCGCGAGCTCACCGTCGCCCGACACGACCCTCTCCAACCGAGAAGGAACACCGATGACCAGCACCGAGATCGCCGCGCACTTCACCGCTCAGCTGTGCCTCATCCTGATCGCCTGCGTGCTGATGCGCCGGGCGGCGCAGTGGATCGGCCAGCCTCCGGTCATCGGCGAGATGATCGCCGGCGTCCTGCTCGGTCCGTCCCTGTTCGGGCTGCTCGCACCCGAGCTGCAGGCCGCGATCTTCCCGCGCGACGGCGCCGGGATGACGATCCTCTATACACTCAGTCAGCTCGGTCTCGTCTTCTACATGTTCGTCATCGGGCTCGAGTTCGACACCCGGATGGCCCGCACGAACGCCCGCGCCGTCGTCGGCGTTTCGAGCTCCGGTCTTCTCGCGCCGCTCGCGCTCGGGATCCTCTGCGCCGCACCGCTCCTGGCCGACTCCGGGATGTACTTCACCGAGGGCGTCGACTTCTGGCCCGCGGCGCTGTTCCTGGGCGCCGCCATCGCGACGACCGCGTTCCCGATGCTCGCGCGGATCATCTCCGAGCGCGGCATGGGCGGCACGCGGTCCGGCACACTCGCGCTCGCCTCCGGAGCCCTGACCGACGCCGTCTCGTGGATCCTGCTCGCCGTGGTCATCGCGGTCTTCCAGAGCGACCCGATGATCGCCGTGGCAGCCGTGCTCGGCGGGGCCGTCTATGTGGCGATCCTGCTGACGGGTGGGAAGACCCTGCTCGCCCGTTTCCTTCCGGCGAGGGGCGGGAGCGAGCTGAGCTCGTCCGCCTACATGGTCGTCCTCATCCTGGTCCTCGCGAGCGCCTGGTACACCACGGCGATCGGCATCCACTCGATCTTCGGCGGCTTCCTGCTGGGCGTGGCGATGCCGAGAGGCGCCGTGGCCGAGACAGTCATCCGCCGGACCGAGCCGTTCGTGAAGAACATGCTGCTGCCGCTCTTCTTCGTCTATTCGGGGCTGAACACCCAGATCGGGCTGGTGAACACTCCGCTGCTGTGGCTGGTCACCGTCGGGCTCATCGCCGCAGCGGTGCTCGGCAAGGGCGTCGCCTGCTACGGAGCGTCGCGGCTCCTCGGAATGGGGCGGAGCGAGTCACTCGCGGTCGGCAGCCTGATGAACGCTCGCGGCCTGATCGAGCTGATCCTGCTCAACATCGGCCTCCAGGCCGGCTTCATCACGCCGACTCTGTTCACGATGCTCGTTCTGATGGCCGTCGTCACGACACTGATGACCGCGCCGGTCTTCGACCTGGCCGTCCGCCGCGGCGGGCTCGGGATGCCGGCGTCCGCGGCGCCGACCGTCGAGCCCGCAGCGGAGCACCCGGTGGGCTGAGGGCCGGGCTGCCGGCCGGTGCGGAGAGTCCGCGCTCCCGCCGGGTGGTCTCGACGAGCACGGGGAGAGGGAGGCATCGATGGCATCGACGAGCACGGACGGAAGCCCTGCGGGACGCGGCCGGGTCGAGGACGCGGAAGCGCTCGAGCGTTTCCGGAGCCTGCTGCGGATACCGACGGTCTCCGGCCGCGACGACGCCGGGAGGGACGCCGACTTCGAGCGGTTCCTGGCGACTCTCACCGAGCTGTACCCGCGCGTGCACCACGCCCTCGAGGTCGAGCGCGTGGGCGGGTACTCGCTCGTCCTGCGCTGGCGCGGTCTCGATGCAGCGTCTCCGACAGTGCTGATGGCGCACTACGACGTCGTGCCCGCCGTGCCCGAGGACTGGAGCGTCGCCCCCTTCGGCGCCGTCGTCACCGGCGCCCCCACCGAGGCTGTCCTGCACGGCCGCGGCACCCTCGACGACAAGGGCGCGCTCGCCGCGATCCTCGAGGCCGTCGAGGAGGCGGTCGCCGACGGTCACGTCCCTCGCCACGACCTCTACCTGTGTTTCGGTCACACGGAGGAGGTGTCCGGTCAGGGCGCGTCCGCGATGGTGGCGTGGTTCCGCGACCGCGGCCTCCGCCCGGCGCTCGTCCTCGACGAAGGAGGCGCCGTGGTCGCAGACGTCTTCCCGACCGTCCGAGCACCGGCCGCTGTGGTGGGCGTGTCGGAGCGCGGCGTCGTCAGCCTGCATCTGCGCGTCACCGAGCAGGGCGGGCATGCGTCCATCCCCGCGAGACTGCCGGCGACCACACGCCTCGCACGTGCGATCGTCCGCGTCCACCGGCATCCCTTCCCCGTGGGCATCCCCGCGCCCACCCGCGAATTCCTCGCGAGGATGAGCGCCCTGGCCTCTCCTCCACTCCGCCTGGTCTTCTCGCACCTCGGTTCGACGGCGCCGCTGGTCGCACGAGCGCTGCCGTTCCTCGGCCCCGAGATGAACGCACTGGTGCGCACGACCGTGGTCGCCACCGCCCTCTCGGGGGCGCCCGCCGACAACGTGATGGCCCGGGAGGCGCGCGCGACTCTGAACGTGCGCATCCAGGTCGGCACGTCGGTGGCCGACGTCGTGCGGCACGTGCGACGGGCCGTCCGCGACGACGCGGTCGAGATCGAGCTCTCCGAGCCCTTCGAGCCCTCGCCCGTCTCTCCGTGGGCGGGCGAGGCGTGGGACCGGCTCCACGACGCGCTGGCCCGATCGCATCCCGGAGTCGTCCTGACCCCCTACATCCAGCTGGGCGCGAGCGACAGCCGCTTCTTCGCGCCGATCAGTGACGCGGTCTACCGGTTCACGCCGTTCGAGATGACGAGGGCGGAGCGTGCGAGCATCCACGGCCCGAACGAGCGGATCCGCGTCGACGCCTGGCTGCGCGGGATCCGCTTCTACCGCGCGCTGATCGCCGGGTCGTAGGACGCCCGTCGTTCGAGCCCGTGCCGCATCCGTCCTCGCTGGTCGCACCCGCCACGCCGCTGCTCAGCCGGTCGACCTCTCCGCAGAAAGCGCTGCCCATCCGTGCCGTGGAGGAGACGATCGTCGACGAGTATCAGGACGGCCTCCGGCTCGACCGCACGCCGGAAAGGACCTCGAGCGCCTGGTCGACGACGAGGTCGTCGCGACTCGCGGCGACGCTGAGCAGCGACACGCACAGGACCGATCTCGAACGCTTTGAGCGTGAACGGCTCCGCCTCCTCCACTTCCAGGGCGTCCCCGGCGCCCGCACCGACGTCGCCTGACAGCTCGACGGGAGAGGGGCGGCTAGCCCCTCCCCCCCACCCGTTACGGTGCTCCCAGCGGCAGAGCGCCTTTTCACACACGGGAAATTTCACGATGCGTCGGGACCAGCTCCACCGATCTCACCCCGGGCGCGCCACGGTGCTGCCCCCATTGGCTGCCGGTTACGAAAAGACGGACGACGTTACCGGACGAGGCTGACTTGTCTCGCGCACCTCCGATCGCGAGTCTTGGAGCTTTTAATGAGGTTCGAGGCCAAAGCACCTGGCTCTCAGGCAACACCAAGGTCACCGTAACCACAGGCGTGAGAGCGCTCCCGCGCGCGAAGTGGGCGCCCCATTGTTGACACACCTTCACGAACAGGAGTAGACCAGTATGGACGAAGGCAGCGCTGAGGAGGAAGAACATGAATCCTAGAAACGTGACCACGAAACTAACTGTCGGTATTTCCGCGGTTGCCCTTCTCGGTGCGGTGGCGGCACCCGCATACGCCGATGAATCCGTAACAAATGAATATTCGTCCGCTGCGGGCGCCGTGAATCGAGTCACGCCGAGCGAATCGACTCCAGAGGTCGGCGATAGTGGACTTCCCGCGGATGGCGGGAGCGTAATAACCACAAACGGGGCTGGAATCATCATGCCCGCGCAAGGAGCCCCGGTTGTCAGCGATGGAAACGTTGTGTATGACGGGCAACATTCAGGATCGAAGATTATCGCCCAACCGACTGCTACTGGCCTTCGATCCCTCGTGTACATCGAGGACTCTTCGGCTCCCGAGAGATACGACTTTAATTTCAATGATGCTTCAAGGTTGCAGGTCCTTCCGGATGGAGCTGTTGCCGTGCTAGGCGAACCCGAAGGGACTGAAGAGCCCCTACTGGGCGTCGTTGCAGCGCCGTGGGCCAAGGATCTAAACGGGCAGTCGGTTCCCACTCACTTTGAAGTCGAGGGAACAACCCTCACCCAAGTGGTCGAGCACAAGGAAGGAAACTACGCGTATGGGATCGTCGCTGACCCGGATTGGAACGCTTGTGCAGCGGGTGCGATCGCAGGTTTTGGCGGCGGAGCGGTCGCAGCCGGGTCAATCGGGAGCGTGATCCCATTCTGGGGGACGGCGGGCGGTGCGGTCATGGGTGGCCTGTACGGAGCTACTGCAGGCTGCATGGCCGCGGGAGGATGATCAAGAGATGAAGAAGCTACTACTTCGGCCCGTTCCCGACTCAATATTTATCATGATCGCGTTCTTTGATTTGGTCTTCAGTACCGTCATGTGTTACGTGCTCCCAGATTCCAAAGCAACCTTCGCGACCGTGGCGATGATTTCATTTGCCGGGCTCTTGTTTATTTCGTCGCGGCTCAGGAACATATCTACTTCGCACGGTGAGGGAACTCTTAATAGCAACAAAAGCTGACGAAGCCGTAAACCACTCCCAGACCGACGGCTTGGTCATCTAGAGCAGAGCGGCGGCCCGGCTGGCACAGAGACCAGCCGGGTTTTGCCATGCCACTCAACGGTTGTCGTGGCTCGGCGCTCTCGGGCGATCGCGGACCGCGCCGAGGCCTCGGCAGGTGTCCCATAATGAGCCACCTGGTTGGGCGAGCTTGTCAAGTTGTGTGTGTAAGTGGGCGGGGCCTTGGAGTTAGAGGTAGGGCTCGACGCGTTCGGGGAAGACGAGGGCGAGCTGTTCCAGGGCCTTCTTCCAGTTCGTGACGACTTGGCCCTCGACGAGCCGCCCTTCGGCCTTGCGTTTCGCGCCGCGGTCAAGTCCGCGTTCTTTCTCGCGGTCGCGGGCGCGCTTGTCTTCGATGTTGCAGATCGCCAGCCAGAGCAGCTTCACGACGGCCTGATCGTTCGGGAAGTGTCCGCGGTTCTTGGTGACCTTCCGCAGCTGGAAGTTCAGCGACTCGATCGCGTTGGTCGTGTAGATCACCCGCCTCACCTCCGTCGGGAACGCCAGGAAGGGCGTGAACCGCTCCCAGGCGTCCTCGAATACCGCCGCCGCGCGAGGGTTGGCTCGGCCCGGCTCCGACGTTGTGAACGCCTCGAGCGCGTCTCTGGCGGCCTCCGCGGTCGGGGCCTGGTAGATGGGCTTGAGCGCGGCCGCGACGGCCTTGCGCTGCCCGTAGCCGACGAACCGCATCGCGTTGCGGATGAGGTGGACGACGCAGGTCTGAACCATCGAGTTGGGCCAGGTCGCCTCGATCGCCTCGGGAAACCCGGTGAGCCCGTCGCAGCAGACGATCAGGACGTCACGGACGCCGCGGTTGGCGAGCTCGGCTCAGACCCCCGCCCAGAACTTCGCGCCCTCGGTGGCCTGGATCCAGATGCCCAGGACGTGCTTGACGCCGTCCGTGTCGACGCCGAGAGCGATGTGTGCGGCCTTGTTGCGCACGTGCCCGCCGTCGCGGACCTTGACGATCAACGCGTCGAGGTAGATCACCGGGTAGAACGCCTCCAACGGCCGCTGCTGCCACGCCAGGACCTCGTCGGCGATCTCCTCGGTGATGTTCGAGATCGTCTCGTGCGACAGGTCCGTCCCGATCGTCGATTCCAGGTGATGCTCGATGTCCCGCACCGTCATCCCGCCGGCGTAGAGCGAGACGATCATCTCGTCCAGCTGCGACAGACGCCGACTGCCCGTCGGGACCAGCCGAGGGGTGAACGACCCGTTGCGGTCCCGCGGGACGCGCAGCTCGACATCGCCGACGCTCGTGGAGACCGTCTTCGGGAACGACCCGTTCCGCGAGTCCGGGAACACGGGCGCCTCCGGGTCGCCCTTTTCGTAGCCGACATGATCGGTCAGCTCCGCCTGCAGGCCCCGCTCCAACCCGGTCTTGATCAGCTGCTGAATGAACCCGCCATCACCATCGAGCTGGATCTCGCCCGCGTCGATCTTCGCGAACAGGTCATCCATCACACCCGACTCGACCAGACGCTGCGCACCCTCGGCCTGCTGCTTCCGACGCTCCTCGCGCGTCACCTTACCGATCGCCAACTACGTGCATCCTCTCGTCAGAAGACCCACCCCTCACACACACCATTTGACGCGCTCTCGTCGACGTCCAGTTGCAGCGCTCGGGCGATCGCGCCCAGGACGCTCTCGGAGGCGCCGCCGATCTTCCCGCGCTCCAGCCGTGTGTAGTACTCGACGCTGAGTCGGGCGAGCATCGCGACCTCCTCGCGGCGCAGTCCGGGCACTCGTCGCCCACCGGTCACCGGAGGCAGCCCCGCCTGTGCCGGGGTGACGCGCGCCCGGCGCGACATGAGGAAGTCCTTGATCTCCTGCTCGATCTGCATCCTTCCACGCTATGACCTGCGCACCGACGGAGGGGGTCCCTGCCAGTGACTGCCACCGGGCGCCCGAGGGGCGAACGATGGAGGCCACACGTCGGCGACGCAGTGCAGAGCCCGTCGCAGGAATTGCCGACGAAGCGACGACGAAAGGAATCACACATGACCTCATGGCCAGCCGCAGACCTCGACCGCATCGCGGCCGCGGACGATCTGCACATCGCACCGTTCCGCGCCGATGGCACCACCCTCGGCACACCCACCTGGATCTGGTCCGTGGTCGTCGAGGGCCGCCTCTTCGTCCGCGCCTGGAACGGCACGCGCTCCCGCTGGTACCAGGCCGCGATCGCGCAGGGCGCCGGCCGGATCACCACCGCCGGCTCCACCTTCGACGTGGCGTTCGCCGCCGCAGACAACGCCCTGCACGACCGGATCGACGCGGCCTACTCCACCACGTACGCCGGCAGCAGCTATCTCCCCCCGATGATCGCCGCCGGCCCACGAGCCGCGACCGTCGAGATCACCCCCCGCGCCACGGCGTGACACGAGAAACGAGCAGCACCATGAAGATCGCCATCATCGGCACAGGAATGGTCGGTCGCGGCCTCGCCGAACGCCTCGACGGCCTCGGCCACGACGTCGTCATCGGCACGCGCGACGTCGCGAGCACCCTCGCCCGCACGGAGCCCGACGCGATGGGCACCCCGCCCTACGCTCAGTGGCAGCGCGAGCATCCCGCCGTCCGTCTGCTGACCCTCCCCGGGGCGGGCACGCACGGCGACGTCATCGTCAACGCCACCAACGGGCAGCACGCCCTGGCGGCGCTCGAGGGCGTCGGTGCGGAGCCGCTGGCCGGCAAGGTCCTGCTGGACCTCGCACTCCCCCTTGACCTGTCGGAAGGGTTCCCACCGACCCTGACGATCTCGAACACGGACAGCTTGGGCGAGCAGATCCAGCGCACCTACCCGGACACCCGTGTGGTGAAGTCGCTCAACTCCGTCTACTACCAGGTCATGGTCGACCCGACCAGGGTGCCCGGCCCGCACAGCATCTTCGTCGCCGGGAACGACACCGACGCGAAGCACACGGTCGAGGGCCTCCTCCAGGAGTTCGGCTGGCCTACCGAATCGATCATCGACCTCGGCGACATCACCGGCGCCCGCGGCGTCGAGATGTACGCACGACTCTTCTTCACCCTCTACAACGCGTTCGGGACCTTCGACTTCAACATCAACGTCACCCGCGCCCACTGACCTCCCTCCCACACACCCACACACAGGAAGCACATGGACAACACCGCAACCCTGCCCAGCGTCGGACAGACCTGGCTCGCCGACCTCGGCCCGAACACCCCGCTCGGCCACTTCACCGTCGAGATCACCTTCACCACTGACACCAGCGTCACTTTCACTGTCACCGGTGGCGCCATCAAGGGCCGCACCGAGACGATGGACTACACCACCACCGAGGTCCGCGACGGCCTCTACGTGGTGCGCTGGACCGAGCCCGACTCCCTCGACCACGTGACCCATATCGAGGACTACACCAACGGCAGCTGCATGGCCTCCTCGGTCATCGGGGGCGAATTCGTCCAGCTGCACGGGACCTGGACCCGCGTGCGCTGAACCAGTGACCCACGCCGTGCCGGCCGAGGAGGACGCGAGGTTCGCCCCCGGCCGGTGCGGCATCGACGTCGTTCGATTCCGTGATCGCTAGGCCAGATGCGGACGCCTCTGCGCGTTCTGCGGCCCGAGCCGCGAACCTCTCGGAGGCGACCACGGTGCTCGGCATCCAGGTGACGAGGCCCGATGAGGGTGACGGGCCAGGAGTTCAGAGGCACTTTAGGAGATCGTCGAAGTCGTCGTCGATTGTCCTGTCGACGTCGACGTTGACAGCGGCGTCCACCTCAGCGTCGGTCGCGTTCTCGGGAACCTGGCCTTGCCCCGGTTTGGTGGACACCTTGTGAGAGAGGATGTCGATCATGGGTCGACAGCGTCGGGAGTTCACTCCTGAGTTCAAAGAAGAGGCCGTGAAGCTGGTCGTCGGCACGGGCCGGACGGTCGCGGCGGTTGCTCGCGAGATCGATGTCCAGGAGACCACGCTGGGCCGCTGGGTGAAAGCGTTCCGCGATGACCATGCCGAGACGGATGTGCCGCTGACGGAGAACGAGCGGGCCGAATTGGCCCGGTTACGCAGGGAGAACCAGGAGCTGAAACTGGATCGGGCGTTCCTGAAAAAGCGTCGCTCTTCTTCGCCCAGGAAGCATCGGATACGAACGGGAAGCGTTCGAGCTGATGCACGCGGAGAAGAGCAATTTCAGCGTCACCCGCATGGTCCGGCTGCTCGAGGTGTCCCGGTCCGGGTACTACGCCTGGACGCGTCGCAAGCCCTCGCCGCGCGTGCTACGCCGCGAGGTTATCGAGGGGAAGATCGCCGCGTTCCACGCCGCGTCTGACGACGTCTACGGCACCCCGAGGATACTCGCGGACCTGCGCGCCGACGGCGAGGTCATCTCTCGAAAGACGGTCGCCGCAGCGATGCGCCGGCTGGGCCTGCGAGGCGTGTTCCCGCGGCGCTGGCGCACCACGACCGTCACCGACCGGGACGACGCCTACCCGGTCGATGCGGTGAAACGCGAGTGGGACACCGGCGCGCTGAACCAGGTCTGGGTCGGAGACATCACCTACCTGCGCACCTGGGAAGGCTGGCTGTATCTCGCGACCGTGATCGACGCGCACTCGCGTCGGGTCCTTGGACGGGCCATCGCCGATCACATGCGCGCAGACCTCGTCGAAGACACCCTCCGAATGGCGATCACTCTCCGCGGGCAGCTGCCGCCCGAGGTCATCTTCCACTCCGACCGCGGCACCCAATACGCGTCCGAACAGATCGAGATCTTCGCGCGAGACAACGGCCTGACACGCTCGATGGGACACACCGGAGTCTGCCGGGACAACGCGATGGCCGAGTCGTTCTTCGCGACCCTGAAAACCGAGCTCTACACCCGCCGCGTCTGGCCCACGAGAACGAAAGCCGCCCGCGAGGTCGGCGCCTGGATCGAAGCCCGCTACAACAGGCAACGCCGCCACGCCTCCCTCGACCAGCTCACGCCCGTCGAATTCGAGAACCGATACCCTGACCAGACCGCGGAAGCACAACAATCCGCATAACCCCGTGTCCACCATCCGGGGTCAAGGCCAACCTGGATTTCAATGTTCTTCTCGTCGGTTATGAGATGATCAGCACGGCGGGCCTCGCGGTGCGCCGCGGCGGCAACGTTCAGCCGACCGTTCGCGATCACCGACTTCTCGCTAGCATTCAGGTATCGACGAGAGGGTTCGCATGGACGCACTGCTTGGCCTGATCATCTTGGTTGCGATCATCTGGGCTGTGGTCTGGAATTCCGTTCCCGGAAATTCGTTGAGGTCAAGGCCGCTGGCCTGAAGGGGTCGATGGGTCGAGTGGGTTCGTGCGGTGACAACGCGACCACCGAGTCATTCTTCGCGCTGCTGCAGAAGAACGTTCTCGATCGGCAACGCTGAAAGACTCGGCAGGATCTGCGCCTCGCGATCGTCACCTGGATCGAGAGCACCTACCACCGCCGACGGCGACAACACATCCTCGGCCGCCTCACCCCAACCGAGTTTAAGATGATCGAAACCGCCGCACTCGCGGCGTAGAAAACGAGTCAACGAAACCTTCAGTCCCCCGGCCACCGTGGCCACATCGCCATCGCTACAGGGCCCGGAACCACCTTCACGATAACAATCCCCCGTAACTCAATACGGTCATAGACCCTCGTCCAGCCCGTGATCGACGTGGCGGGCCAACGTCCTCTGATGAGACTCCTCTCGTCGCCCCTAACACCGCCTCTCCCTACGGTGCCGCCTTCCACGACGTACCGGTTCGCCCTGAGGCGGAACCGTAGAGATTGCACTGGCTACTGGAAAAGTTCGGCGTTCTCCGTGATCCAATCGGGGATGGAGCGGGGTGCCCGCCCAAGCACGTCCGCGACGGTCGAGGTTCTTTCGGTGCTGGCTCCCGATGCGAAGGACTCGACATCGATTCCGATGATGAGCTCAACGGTCCATTCGGACATTCCGAGGGACAGCAGTGCGGCACGCTGTTCGTCGGGGGTTCGGTGGGTGTACGTCACGGTGCGCCCGATAGCTCGCGAGATGTGCTCGGCAATGGCATCCACAGTGAGCCCGTCAGGGCCGGTGAGGTGGTAGGCCCTGCGAACCGGGCCACTCGCTTCGCCGCTCAGGATAAGGCGGGTCGCCACGTCCCCGACGTCACGAACATCGATGAGGTTGGCGTGACGAGTCCCCGCCGCTCCGCCCCAGAGGTTGTTCTTAATGAGTTGGGCCTGAGCGCCGATAACAGCGGTGAAGGTCATCGGTCGCAGCAGGCTGTATCCGATGTCGACCGTGCTGAGGTGGTTCTCTACCTGGAGGTGCCAGTCCAAGGGGTGAATCTGGGAGGGCCAGCTCCACGAACTCACCTTCACCAGGTGCTCGACTCCGGCATTCACGGCGGCGTCGATGAGGGCAATTTCCTGACGAGCCTGGTCGTCGGAGCTGCCCAACGAGATGACCAGCACGCTTGCGCCGTCGACGGCGGATGCAATAGACGCGGGGTCCTCATAGTCGATCTGCACGTTCGTGATCTGACGATTCGTGGTGTCCGGCCCTGACGGCGTTCGGCTCAGTGAACGGACGGCGACTCCTCCCCCGGCCAGTCCCTCCACGATTACGCTGCCGACCTTACCTGTCGCTCCAGCTACGGCGATCAGCTTGGGTGGTGATAGGTCATTCATGTCTGTTCCTTTTCCTTGTGATGACGGCGTGGGTGGGCGCGGAATGCGCCACCTTCTAACCGCAGAAATACGCCTGACTCGCGTTATGGTGGCTTTTCGTCGGCCGTGGTGGCGGCTCAGCCTCGCCTGGCGACGGCGGCACGGGCCGAGTGCCAGAGGGTGCGGGGGTTGTCGCGGTCACCGTGCAGCTCGAGCATCGCGTGGACGATGCCCTCAATGCCGTGGTCCTCGTTGACGATGCGGCTGAAGTCGCGAAGGTACTGCTGGCTCGCGGCGATGATCTCGGGGCGGTCGGGGGCACCGACGCTCTTGTGCCCCGCGACGACGACCTTGGGCTTCAGGTCGGCGACACTCTCCAGGCTGGCTATCCACGCCTCGCGGGTCTGCTCGTCCGTTTCTGCTGTCATCATGTGCACGCCGTTGTAGACGACGTCACCGCCGATCACCGCAGCGACGGACGGGACGTGAAGAACAGTGGAGAACTCGGTATCGCCCTGGCCCACCGGGACAGCCCGCAATATGCGGCTCTCCAGCTCGAACTCGCTGCCGTCCAGGGGCTCCGGTAGGACGGGGGTCCGTGGCAGCTCTCCAGGAAAGCTGGCCTTCCAGTAGGCGGACACGTTTGGGTCCGTGGCCTCGAACCGCGCACGTTCGACTATCTCGGGGGTGGCGATACCGCGAGCCTCGGGGAAGTGCTCCTGGAGGCGGGCGAGGCCGATCCAATGATCCTGGTGCCCATGGGTGATGTAGACACCAGTGATGCGTTTTCCAAAGCCCCGCACCCAACCGGCGAGCGAGTCGACCTGGTCACGGGTGATGAGCGTGTCGACCAGGATGGCCTCCTCCGCTCCCGCGATCAGCGTGCTGCTCATGGGCGACCACATCGGGTCATCGCCCGGACCTCGTGCTGGAGCGCCTGCAAATGGGCGCATCGGTGCGACGTAGACATCGACGGCGAGATCGTTCGGGTTCATGCGCGTACCTCCTGAGCACAGTCGGGATGAGTCCGACGGGTTATGCTATGTACCATAGCATAGACTGGCGAGGTTTGCTGAACAGTGAGGAAGGATGGTCTCCATGGCAGAGGGCGTGCGTGAGGCGATGATCAGGGAGGCATGGTTCCTGATCGCCGAGCGAGGACTAGAGGGCATGTCGACTCGCGAGGTGCTCGCCCGGACCGGAGCACCGCGCGGCTCCGTGTACCACCACTTCCCTCGCGGCCGTACGGAACTGATCGAACTCGCCATCGACCACTCCCGGCAGTGGATGCAGGACCAGATCGCCGCGATGCAGGCGCGGACTCCGCGCGAGGTGGTCTCCGGTTACATCGACATCTGGCGCAGGGTGGTCGAGGGCACGGATTTTCGTGCAGGCTGCGCGATGGCCGGGGCGACAACCGGTGGACATGACCCGGCGATTCTCGATCAGGCAGAGGCTGCCTTCACGGCCACTGGCGAAGCACTCGCGGCTCGGCTCGAACAGGCTGGAGTAGCGCCAGACGAGGCGGCGCAACGCGCCAGCTTCCTGGTGATTGCAGCAGAAGGCGCCGTCATCCTGGCGCGCGCAAGGCGTAGCAGTGACCCGCTCGACCTCGTTGAAGCGCGGGTCGGCTGACGTCGTACATCCGTATGCGACAGTCCCGTACGACCAAACTCCCGCATGCAACGCGTTCGGTTGCGAGCATTCAGATACTTATGTAGTATCGAAACATGCCTGGAGCAAATACCCAGTTCTCCATCGCCGCGCATGTGCTGGCGGCGATAGCGCTGTACGACGGAACGTTCACGTCGGAGCATCTCGCAGGGAGCGTGAACACGAACCCTGTCTTCGTCAAGAGGATCCTCGTGAAGCTCTCGAAGGCCAACCTGGTGGTTTCACGTGTGGGCAAGTCTGGTGGATACGCCTTGGCTCGGCGCCCTGAGATGATCTCGCTCCTTGAGGTCCACTCGGCAGTCACTACTCCGGAGCCGTTCGCCATCCATAGCTATCCCGAGAGGCAAGACTGTGTCGTGAGTCGCAATATCAAGGATGTCCTGGGGGATCTGCGGTCTGAGGCACAAACGGTTCTCGAGGGCGAGCTGCGGCGGACTTCACTGGCGGACGTGGTGTCGAAGATCAGAGCGCAATCGATCTAAGCCGACCCGACGCCAGCCCTTATCCAGCTATTTTTTAACCATAAAACATACTTATGTGGTATCTATATCACGAGAGGAACGAACAATGGCGGGAATTAACAGAGGCAGCGGAGCGAAGCGAGGCGGTGAGGCACGCACTGCGGTGCTGATCGGCGTGACCGGAGGGTTCGGCAATGCGCTGGCGAAGCTCCTCTCGAATGAAGGCTTTAGGCTGGTGCTCGCTGCGAGGAGCGAGAACGATCCCGCAGCACTGACAGGCCGCAATGACGGTTCGGCCATCTACGTGCGCGCCGACGTCTCCGATCCGGCGAGCCTCGAAAAGCTGGTGGCCGAGTCGTTTGATCACCTCGGCCGGATTGATGCGGTGGTGAATCTCGCGGGCGTGTCTCCGCGCAGGGCGATCGACGCGTATACGCCGGCTGACGTCGATTCGCTGCTTTCCATCAACGTGAAGGGGCCGATCTTCGTGACCCAGGCGTTTCTGCCGGGAATGCTCAAGCAAGCCGGCGGTGGTGTCATCGTGCATCTGGGCGGCGCCATGGACGGCCGGGTCGGGCTCCCGATGATGAGCGCGTATGCGGCGACCCGCAGCGCGTTGGCGGGCTACGTGCAAGCCTCGAACCGCGAACTTGCCGGGACCGATGTGTCTCTCTCCTTCTTCGGACCTGCGCCCGCGAACACAGAGTCGGAGTCGGCATTCTTCGGCATGTGGGACAAGATGAAGGTCTCGCTCGTCGAGCCCGAGCAAGTCGCTCGAGAAATCCTCATGACCATCCGCAGTCGACGCACATTGCACGTTATGGGCGGCGGCATGATGCGGATGATGGCGTCCGTCAACGCCATATCACCATCAGCTGCCGATGCGATCGGTTTGCGGCGATTCGGGAATCTCGTCACGCAGTACAACCCGCGCTGAATCTCGGCCAGGGGCGCGGCTGCGCTCCTGGCTGGCCTCTCCCCGTCGGAGATACAGCGGAGGACGACGCTCCCCCGCCTCCGCTGGCCGACACCACGGTGGGAGAATAACATTCTGGGTCTCAACCGGCGCGAACGCCAGCGACGTCAAATTACCCGCCAGCCGCACCGAAGTCAACGTCGTACTCGCCCGCTACGAGACGAGCTGGTACACCGCCGGTGCAGCGACTCGCAGACGCAGGCGCTCGCCCGGATCCGGTCCAGGGGATCCAGCGCTCCGGAAAGGGTTTTCGTGAGGAAACCGTGGTGCCCCTGGAGGGACTCGAACCCCCAACCTGCTCCTTAGGACGGAGTCGCTCTTCCATTGAGCTACAGAGGCTGGCGGAGCCAGTGTACCCGCCGCATCCCGCCGCCCGCGAAGCGCGCCCCGGCCATCGCGCTGACCTCGCCCCACTTGACGCCGAGCCCGCTCAGCCTGCATGGTTAGTTGCCGAACCAATGAACCACACAACCGGTACCGGAAGGAGCCCGCGTGGACGACTCCCGCCCGCTCTTCCTCCAGATCGCCGAGCAGCTCGAGAACGAGATCATCGCCGGGGCTCTGCCGGAGGAGTCACAGGTCCCGTCGTCGAACGAGTTCGCTGCGTTCCACCGCATCAATCCGGCCACTGCCGGCAAGGGCGTGAACCTCCTCGTCGACGACGGGGTGCTCTACAAGAAGAGAGGGATCGGCATGTTCGTCGCCGAGGGAGCGCGCAGCCGGCTGGTCGAGAAGCGCCGCACGCAGTTCCGCGACCAGTTCGTCGCTCCACTGCTCGCCGAGGCCGCCAAGCTCGGCCTCAGCACCGAGCAGCTCGCCGACATGATCAGAGAAGGAGGATCGCGATGAGCGCGGTCATCGAGGTCCACGACCTCAGCAAGCACTACGGCCGGATGCGCGCCGTCGACGGCGTCGGCTTAGCGCTGGAGGAGAACCGGATCCACGGGCTCCTCGGCCGCAACGGCGCGGGCAAGACGACGCTGATGTCGCTGCTCACCGGCCAGGAGTTCGCCAACTCGGGCGAGATCCGCGTCTTCGGGCAGTCGCCGGTCGAGAACGCCGCCGTCCTCTCCCGCACCTGCTTCATCAAGGAGAGCCAGAAGTACCCGGACGACTTCACGGTGAAGCACGTGCTGCGCAGCGCCCCCTGGTTCTTCGACGGCTGGGACGAGGCGTTCGCCCGAGGGCTCGTCGAGGACTTCCGCCTCCCTGTCGACCGCAAGATCAAGAAGCTCTCACGCGGACAGCTCTCGGTGATCGGAGTGATCGTCGGTCTCGCCTCCCGCGCCCCGCGATCCTCCGCCGGGCGACCCCGCGCAGCTGAGGAGTGAACCGGGAGGCGGAACCACCCCGGCCGAGCATCGCAAGGCCCTTCCGCCCCGGTCGTCCAGCTGCGAGCGTGGCCCCATGGCCGACTCCCCCGCCCCGTCCCTCCTGCCCGTCCCCGAGCACAGCTGGGTCGCGAGGCCCGCCGACGCCGAGCTGACCCAGGACACGCTCGACACGGTCGACGCCTGGTGGCGCGCCGCGAACTACCTCGCCGTCGGGCAGATCTACCTGCTGGCCAACCCGCTCCTGAAGACCCCGCTGAGCCGCGAGGACATCAAGCCCCGCCTCCTCGGCCACTGGGGCACGACCCCCGGGCTCAACCTGATCTACGCGCACCTCAACCGCGTGATCCGCGAGCGCCTTCAGCCGACCCTCTACGTCACCGGCCCCGGACACGGCGGTCCCGGCATGGTCGCCAACGCCTACCTCGACGGGACCTACAGCGAGATCTACTCGCACATCGACGAGTCGGAGGAGGGACTGCGCCGACTGTTCCGCCAGTTCAGCTTCCCGGGCGGCATCCCGAGCCACGCCGCTCCCGAGACCCCCGGCAGCATCCACGAGGGCGGCGAGCTCGGCTATGCGCTCAGCCATGCCTACGGCGCCGCCTTCGACAACCCGGACCTCCTGGTCGCCGCGGTCATCGGCGACGGCGAGGCCGAGACGGGACCGCTGGCCACCAGCTGGCACTCGAACAAGTTCCTGAACCCGCTCAACGACGGAGTGGTCCTGCCGATCCTGCACCTCAACGGCTGGAAGATCGCGAACCCGACCATCCTGGCCCGCATCCCGCAGGAGGAACTCGAGAGCCTGCTCCGCGGCTACGGCCACGAGCCGTTCCTCGTCGAGGGCGGTTTCGACGGCGAGGACCCGATGCGCGTGCACGAGCGGTTCGCCGACGTCCTCGACACCGTGCTCGACCGCATCGCCGCGATCAAAGAGCGCGCGGCAGCGGGCGATCTCAGCCGCCAGGCCTGGCCCATGATCATCCTGAAGACCCCGAAGGGCTGGACCTGCCCGACGGAGATCGACGGCGCACAGGTGGAGGGCACCTACCGCGCCCACCAGGTGCCGCTGCCCAACGCCCGCGACACGGAGGCGCACACCCGCCTCCTCGAGGACTGGATGCGCTCCTACCGCCCCGAGGAGCTGTTCACCGAGGACGGCGGAATCGTCGCCGGCGTCCGGTCCCTCGCGCCCGACGGCGAGCTGCGGATGAGCGCCACGCCGCACGCGAACGGCGGCCTGCTGCGGCAGACGCTCGACCTCCCCGACTTCCGCCGCTACGAGGTGGTCGTCGAGCAGCCGGGCGGCACGGTCGCCGAGGCGACCAAGGTGCTGGGCGAGTGGCTCGCCGACGTCATCCGAGCCAACCCGACCGACTTCCGTCTCTTCGGGCCTGACGAGGTCGCGAGCAACCGCCTGCAGTCGGTCTACGCCGCCACCGACAAGCAGTGGTCGGCCGAGCTCAGCCCGCTCGACGACCACCTCGCACGCGCCGGCCGGGTGATGGAGGTGCTCTCTGAGCACCAGTGCCAGGGCTGGCTGGAGGGCTACCTCCTCACCGGCCGCCACGGGGTGTTCACCTGCTATGAGGCGTTCATCCACATCATCGACTCGATGGTGAACCAGCACGCGAAGTGGCTCGACGGCTCCCGCGACATCGAGTGGCGCCGTCCGATCGCGAGCCTCAACTACCTGCTCTCGAGCCACGTCTGGCGTCAGGACCACAACGGCTTCAGCCACCAGGACCCGGGCTTCATCGACCACGTGGTCAACAAGAAGCCGGAGGTGGTCCGCGTCTACCTGCCCTTCGACGCGAACACACTCCTCTCGACCTACGACCACTGCCTCCGCAGCGTCGACTACGTCAACGTCGTCGTCGCGGGCAAGCAGCCCTCGCCCCAGTGGCTGACGATGGCGGAGGCGGTCACCCACTGCACTCGCGGCCTCGGCATCCTGGAGTGGGCGAGCAGCGAACGGCCCGGCGAGTCTCCGGACGTCGTGCTCGCCTGCGCGGGTGATGTGCCGACCCTCGAGACCCTCGCCGCGGTGAGCATCCTGCGCGAGAAGCTGCCGGACCTCGCGATCCGCACCGTCAACGTCGTCGACCTCATGCGGTTGATGTCCGAGTCGGAGCACCCGCACGGGCTCTCGGACAACGAGTTCGACGCGATCTTCACGCCGGACCGCCCGATCGTGTTCGCCTATCACGGCTATCCGTGGCTGATCCACCGACTGACCTACAAGCGTGCCGGCCACGGCAACCTGCACGTGCGCGGCTACAAGGAGAACGGGACGACCACCACTCCGTTCGACATGGTGATGCTCAACGACCTCGACCGCTATTCGCTCGTGATCGACGTCATCGATCGCACCCCCGGCCTCGGTTCCCGTGCCGCGGGCCTCCGCCAGGAGATGCAGGACGCCCGCATCCGAGCCAGGGCCTACACCCGCGAGCACGGCGAAGACATCCCCGAGGTCGCGAACTGGGCCTGGTCCGGTGAGCGCTCCGGCAACGCGAGCGCCAGCACCGGCGCTGACAACGAGTGACACGGCGCGAGGGGCGGCCTCGGCAGCGTTGTCGTCAGGCCGCGGGGGCGAGGTAGTCGTCCCAGTCGGGGATCGTCCGCTCCGCGCCGCGCACGAGCCAGGAGCCGGCGCGCGGCATCCGGGGGACGGTGCGCAGGCGCCAGCCCATCTCCTGCGGCGTCCGATCGCTCTTGAGGTTGTTGCAGCGCTGGCAGCAGGCGACGAGGTTCTCCCAGGTGTCGCGGCCACCGCGCGACTTCGGCTGGATGTGGTCGATCGTCGCCGCGTGCTGTCCGCAGTACCCGCAGCGGTGGTTGTCGCGTCGCAGAACTCCCCGGCGCGAGACCGGCACCTTGCGGCCGTTCGGGATGCGGACGTACCGGGTCAGGACGATCACCGACGGACGCACGTAGTCGCCCTGCGCGCCGTGCACCGGATTGCCCTCGTCAGCGGCGATGACGGTCGCCTTCTCGGTCATCAGCAGGACCAGTGCCCGCTTGAACGAGACGACGGCGAGCGGCTCGTAGCCGGCGTTGAGAACCAGGGTGCGCATCAGTGACCTCCGTGCTGTCGCACGCCGTCCCGCGGAGTCGTCGCGACCACGAGCGAGGGCGCCGTCGCGAGGACGGCGCCCTGGGAGGCCACGGCGCAGCGCCGCGTGATGGCGTGGGTCCGTATCCGCGTGTCGGAGGAGTGCACCGCCGCGGCGAGGACCCGCGCGCGTACCGACTCGGCCGGCCGCACGCGCGAGCGCGTCCCCACGCTGTGGCGCCCGCTCCGCTCGGCCATTCCGGCACTCCGTCCCTCGACGAATACGTCCGCTCGTCACGTGAGCGGACTGAGGATCAGGTTAACCCTTCGTGCCCCGAACGCCAGCGGTCCGGCCGGATTCGTCACACGTCGTTCACGTACACCAATGACGAGAGCCCGCCCCTCGGTGAAGGGGCGGGCTCTCGTCATCGGCGGGTCGATCAGCCGTTGATGCGCACGATCCGGTAGTCGGAGGTCCACAGGGGTTGGACGCGGACGCTCGCGCCCTCGTACGGCGCGTGCAGGATGTTGTCGTTGCCGGCGTAGAAGCGTCGTGGCCGTCCATGATGACGAGATCGCCGGGCTGCGCATCGGCGAGCGAGACCGGGGTGCCCATGGCGCCCTGGCCCGCAGCCGAGTGCGGCATGGAGATGCCGTACTGGGCGAAGACATACATCACGAAGCCGGAGCAGTCGAAGCCGCTCGGGTCCGCGCCACCGAAGACGTAGGGGACGCCCTGGTACTGCATCGCCGTGGCGAACACGGACGAGAGGCTGTATCCGGTGGTCGGCGGGGCCGCGGCGATCTCAGGCGCGGAAGCGCCGGAGTAGGAGTTGAACTCCTCGGCGGTCTCGGCGCGCGCCTGGGCGACGTCGGTGGTGTCGGCGACCGGCTCGGCCACCGGCTCCGGAGCGGCGACCGGCTCAGGAGCGGGCGGCG
>NZ_LIIN01000011.1 GCF_001634385.1 Rathayibacter tanaceti
GTCGGTGCGGCCTGCTCGAGGACGTCGCCGTGTCGGCTCCGTGCTCTCGAGGGCGGTCGGCAGCTCGGCCGCCGCCTCGGGGGCGGGCGCCGCCTGCTCGGCCACGTCCGCCGGCTCCGCTTCGACGACGGTGGCGTCGACGACGGGGGCGACGTCCTCGGCGGTCGCCGGAGCGATCGACTCGGCGTCGGCCGCAGCGCCGGCGCGGAGGTCCGAGATCGCCTGGACGAGCTCGCCCTTGCGGAGCTTGGAGCTCCGCCGAGGCCGAGGCGCGTCGCGAGCGCCTGGAGCTCCGCGACGCGGAGCGCCGAGAGATCGGCGGTGAGATCCACGGTCGAGCCGTGGGTGTTGACATCTGTCACTGGAGAGGGTTCCTTCCCCCCGGGAACGACTGCTCACCGGGAGAGCTCATCGACCGCGCGGTGCCATCGCGTGTTCTGATCCACGCGATGCTCTCGGTCACCGGCGCCTCCTGCCAGAGAGCGCAGCGAGGGCCCGGAGACCAGGCGCCGGTCTGCAGGAGAAGCAGGGGCGCCCTTCACACGATGGGATGGCCGTGGTTGTCGGGACGATCCGTCGGACAGAGTCCGCTCGTTACGCGGTTCCTAGGGATGCGGTCCCCACTGTAGCACCCTTGAAGTCGACGGCCAGCATGTGCGCGCGCCACGGCGTGGGCGCCTCGGTCGCGACGAGGTCGGCCGCCGCGAGCCGCTGCGCGGGGTCGCTGCACAGCACCAGGACGCTCGGCCCGGCGCCCGAGACGACGGCCGCGTAGCCGTGCGAGCGCAGGAGGGCGATGAGTTCGGAGGTCTGCGGCATCGCGGCCGCGCGGTAGTTCTGGTGCAGCTTGTCCTCTGTCGCCGCGAAGAGCAGCTCCGGGCTCTGGATCAGCGCCGCGATCAGCAGCGACGAGCGCGAGACGTTGAAGACCGCGTCCTCGTGCGGCACGCTCTGCGGCTGCAACGAGCGCGCCAGGCGCGTCGACATGGTGTGCTCGGGGACGAAGACGACCGGCGAGACTCCGCGGTGCACCATCAGCTTCTTGGAGCGGGGGCGCAGCGGGGAGCCGGCGGCCGCATCGGCGTGGGGCTCCACCCACGCGATGGTCAGCCCGCCGAAGAGCGCGGGCGCCACGTTGTCGGGGTGCCCCTCCATCTCGGTCGCGATGCGGAGCAGGTCGTCGGCGTCGAGTTCCACGATCCCCTCGAGCAGCCCCTTCGCCGCCATGATCCCCGAGACGATCGCCGCCCCGGAGGAGCCCATCCCGCGGCCGTGCGGGATGATGTTGCGCGCGATCACCTCGATCCCGGGCATCTCCTGGCTCTGATCCGCGAAGGTGTACGCGACGGCCTGCACGACGAGGTTCGTCTCGTCGGTCGCCACCTCGCCCTCGCCCACGCCGTGCACCGTCACACGGGCACCCGTCGCCGCGACGGCGGTCACGTCGAGCTCGTCGTAGAACGAGAGCGCCAGGCCCAGCGTGTCGAAGCCGGGGCCCAGGTTCGCCGAGGTGGCGGGGACCTTGACGTGGACGGTGCGGCCGACGGGAACCGCTGAGGTCATGCGCCGGCCAGCCCCAGCACGTCCGCGACCGCTGCCGTGTCGACAGGCACGACGGTCGGCGTGATGTCGGCGCCGTCGGCGGTACGGAGCGCCCACTGCGGGTCCTTGAGGCCGTGACCGGTGACCGTGAGCACGACTGTGGCGTCCTTCGGGATCGCCCCGGCCTCGGCACGCTCGAGCAGCCCGGCGACGCTGATCGCCGACGCCGGCTCGACGAAGACGCCGACCTCGCCGGCGAGGATGCGGTAGGCCTCGAGGATCTTCTCGTCGCTGATCGCGCCGAAGTAGCCGTCGCTGGCGCTGCGTGCGTTCAGAGCGAGCTCCCATGAGGCGGGGTTGCGATCCGGATCGCGCTGGCGATCGTCTCGGGGTGGCGGACCGGGGCGCCGTGGACGATCGGAGCGGAGCCCTCGGCCTGGAAGCCGAACATGCGCGGGAGGCGCGTCGTGGCGCCGCGCTCCAGCTCCTCCGAGTAGCCGCGGAAGTAGGCGGTGTAGTTCCCCGCGTTGCCCACCGGGACGATGTGGAGGTCCGGCGCGTCGCCCAGGACCTCGACGACCTCGAAGGCCGCCGTCTTCTGGCCGGCGATGCGGTCGGGGTTCACCGAGTTGACCAGGTGCACCGGGTAGTTGTTCGCGAGGTCGCGGGCGATGTCGAGGCAGTCGTCGAAATTGCCCTGCACCTGCAGGAGCTGCGCGTTGTGCGCGATGGCCTGGCTGAGCTTGCCCAGAGCGATTTTGCCCTCGGGCACCAACACGGCGGCGGTGATGCCGGCGTGGGTCGCGTACGCGGCGGCCGAGGCCGAGGTGTTGCCGGTCGAGGCGCAGATGACAGCCTTCGCACCGTGCTCGACGGCCTTCGAGATCGCCATGGTCATGCCACGGTCCTTGAAGGATCCCGTCGGGTTCATGCCCTCGTACTTGACCCACACCTTCGCGCCCGTCCGCGCAGAGAGGGCCGCGGCGGGGATGAGCGGGGTGCCGCCCTCGCCCAGCGTGATGACCGGGGTCGCCTCCGTCACATCGAGGCGGTCCGCGTACTCGTGCAGGACTCCGCGCCACTGCTTGGCCATCTCAGGCTCCTTCAACTCGTAGAACAGACGTCACGGCGCCCACGAAACCATGGGAGTGGAGGGCGGTGACGGTGGCCGCCAGATCGGATTCCGCCGCGGCGTGCGTGCCGAGGACCAGGGTAGCGGTCGGCTCGCGCCGCGCCGCACCGGTCGTCTCCTCCAGCGGGTCGGCGTCCGGCGGAGTCTGCACCAGGGTCTCGACCGAGACCCCGTGGTCGGCGAACACCCCCGCGATCTGCGCGAGCACGCCCGGCCGATCGAGCACCTCGAGGGTGACCTGGTATCGGGTCGTGACATGCCCGATCGGCAGGACCGACAGGCCGGAGTTCGCGCTGGTGACCAGGCCGGGACCACCGACGACGTGGCGCCTGGCGGCCGATACCACGTCGCCCAGCACCGCCGAGGCGGTCTCGACGCCGCCGGCACCGGCTCCGTAGAACATCAGATCGCCGGCCGCCTCGGCCTCGACGAAGACCGCGTTGTTGGCGCCGTGGACGGCGGCGAGCGGGTGCGAGCGGTGCACGAGCGCCGGGTAGACCCGTGCCGAGACGCCCTCCTCCCCCGTCTTGGCGTCGGTCAGCCGCTCGCAGATCGCCAGCAGCTTGATCACGTAGCCGGAGTCGCGGGCCTGGTCGACCTGAGCCGTGGTGATGCCGGTGATCCCCTCGCGGTGCACGAGGGTGACCGGCACGTCGGTGTGGAACGCCAGGCGCGCCAGGATCGCGGCCTTCTGCGCGGCGTCGTAGCCCTCGATGTCCGCCGTCGGGTCCGCCTCGGCGTAGCCGAGCTCGGTGGCGCGGGCGAGCGCCTCCTCGAGGCTCGAGTGCTCGGTGTCCATCCGGTCGAGGATGTAGTTGGTCGTGCCGTTCACGATGCCGAGGATCCGGTGGACGCGATCGCCCGCGAGGCTGTCGCGCAGCGGACGGATGATCGGGATGGCGCCCGCGACGGCCGCTTCGTAGTTGAGCTGCGCGCCGACCTGGTCCGCCGCCTCGAAGAGCTCGTTCCCGTGCGCGGCCAGGAGCGCCTTGTTCGCGGTGATCACGTCGGCGCCCGACGAGATCGCCGCGAGGATGTGGCTCCGGGCCGGCTCCAGACCGCCCATCAGCTCGACCACGATGTCGCGCCGAGGATCAGCGACTCCGCGTCGGTGGTCAGCAGGTGCCTCGGGATGTCGGCGGTGCGCGGGGCGTCCGGATTCCGCACGGCCACGCCGACGAGCTCCAGCGGCGCCCCCACGCGCTGCGCGAGCTCGTCGCCGTGGTCGAGCAGGAGGCGGGCCACCTGGGCACCGACGGACCCGGCACCCAGGAGGGCGACGCGGAGGCTGCGGTACTCGATCATCGGGAGGTCGCCTTTCGTTCGATGCCGGCGTCGCGGCGGAGGAGGTCCTCCTCGGTCTCGCCGTGCACGAGGACGCGGGAGCGCCCGTCGCGCACGGCGACGACCGGGGGACGGCCGAGGTAGTTGTAGTTGCTGGCGAGAGACCAGCAGTAGGCGCCGGTCGCCGCGACGGCGAGCAGATCGCCCGGCCCGACGTCGGCGGGCAGGAAGTCGTCGTGCACGACGATGTCGCCCGATTCGCAGTGCTTGCCGGCGACCCGCACCAGCGCGGGTTCGGCCGAGGAGGAGCGGTTCGCGAGGAGCGCCGTGTAGTCGGCTCCGTAGAGCGCAGGGCGGGCGTTGTCGCTCATCCCGCCGTCGACGCTGACGTAGCGGCGCACGGCCGTCGCTCCCTCCGGGCCAACCACCACATCCTTGACGGTGCCGACCTCGTAGAGGGTCAGGCCGGCGGGCCCGATCAGCGAGCGCCCCGGCTCGATCGCGATGTGCGGCACCGGAATCCCGCGCACCGCGCACTGCTCAGCGACCGCGTCCGCGACGGCCGCCGCGATCTCAGCGATCGGCGTGGGATCGTCGGCGCTCGTGTACGCGATGCCGAAGCCGCCGCCGAGGTTGAGCTCGGGCACCGGGCCGTCCGCGAGCAGGGCTGCGTGCACGTCGAGCAGGCGCGACGCGGACTCCGCGAATCCGCCCGCCCCGAAGATCTGGGAGCCGATGTGGCAGTGCAGGCCGAGGAAGCGCAGCGACGGGAACGAGCGGATGCGCGCCACGGCGGCCGGGCAGTCGGCGAGCGCGAGGCCGAACTTCTGGTCCTCGTGCGCGGTGGCGAGGAACTCGTGGGTGTGCGCGTGCACGCCGCTGTTCACGCGGAGGCGGACGGCCTGCACCCGCCCGTGCCGCTCGGCTGCGGCCGCGACGCGCTCGATCTCGAGGAGACTGTCGAGCACGATCGTGCCCGCGCCGACCTCGACGGCACGATCGATCTCGGCGAGCGACTTGTTGTTGCCGTGCAGGCCGAAGCGTTCGGGCTCGATTCCCGCAGCGAGCGCGACGGCCATCTCCCCGCCGCTGGAGAGGTCGAGGTTGAGGCCCTCGCCGCGCATCCAGCGGGCGACCTCGGTCGACAGGAACGCCTTTCCTGCGTAGTAGACGGTGACGCCCGTGCCGATGCGGGCGAGCTCGCGGGCGAACACGTCGCGGAGCTCGACGGCCCGGCGCCGGGCATCCGCCTCGTCGACCACATAGAGAGGAGTGCCGTACCGGCGCACGAGCTCCGTGGCGGCGACTCCGGCGACCCAGAGCACACCGTCCGCGTCACGACGGGCGCCGTCCGACCAGATCCCCTCGACGAGCTCGTTCGCATCGTCGGGGGTGCGCAGCCAGTCGGGCGCGAGCGGATGCTGGGGAGCGCGGGCGGCGTCGATGACCACGGGTGAGACCTCACAGGAGAGAGTGGGAGCGTCACTGCGGGGCGAGCGGGTCCGGATTGACCCCTGAAGCCAGCGATGTCAGTGTTCGACCCGCGGACGACGCGGGCACAGGGCTCCGATCCTACCGGGCGACGCGGCGGCCGCCGCGCCCGATCAGGAGCAGGAGCCGGTCTCCTGCTCGGCCGGATCGCTGAGGAAGCTCGGCGAGAGGGCGAAGGTCGCGTCCATGGAGTCACGGGCGACCTCGACGCCGGTCAGCGTCAGCCCGCGGGGCACCGAGTCGGCGATGCAGACCGTCGACGGTGCGAGCAGATCGCCCGAGACAGCGCCGAAGCGCTCGCGGAACTGCGTCGCCGAGAAGGTGGCCCCCGCCGCCGAGACCTCCTGCGGCGTCAGCTCGATCGCCCCGTCGACGGCCGCGAGTCCGAGGCCGATTCCCGCCCCGAGGCTGAGGCCGAGCACATCGACCGACGCCGTCACGCGCACGAGCGGAGGGTCGAGGGTCACGTCATCCACCGGCACCGTGCTGCGCTCCGTCACCAGCGTCGAGACGGAGGCGGCGTCGATGTCGACCGTCGCGGTGCCGGAGTCGACGGTTCCGTCGCCGCTCACGGGCACTCCGACGAGGTCGCCGCCACATCGCCGTCGAGTTCGCCGAACGAGCGTCGGAGCTGCGCAGGTCGAGGCGGTCCAGCCGGCCTCTCAGCAGCTGCGGCAGCACCGCCCAGCCCGCCACGTCGACGTCGACCGCGTGATCGGCGGGCAGCGCGAGCGCCTCCCTGAGGCTCGCGGCGGCCCGATCGGCGACCGCGCGGCGCGCGACCGAGTCGCCGACGACCGCGGCGATCACCACCAGCACCAGGACGATCGCGACGACGAGCGCGGCGCGGGCACCCCTGCGCCGCCGCCGCGGCCCGACGGCCTCGCTCACATCCGGTCCGGGGCGGTGACGCCGAGCAGCGAGAGACCGTTGCGCAGCACCTGACCGGTCGCCTCGTTGAGGCGGAGGCGGGTCGAGTGCACGGCCTCGACCGGGTCCTCGCCCTGCGGCACCACGCGGCAGGTGTCGTACCAGCGGTGGTAGAGGCCCGCGATCTCCTCGAGGTAGCGCGCGACGCGATGCGGCTCGCGGAGCTCGGCGGCGTGCGCCACGATCCGCGGGAACTCCTGGAGCCCGCCCAGCAGCGCCGACTCCGTCGGGTGCACGAGCGTCTCGGGCGCGAACGGCTCGGCCGGTACTCCCGAAGCCGCCGCTTTGGCCGCGACCTGACGGGTGCGGGCGTGGGCGTACTGCACGTAGTAGACGGGATTGTCGTTGCTGCGCTTGGTCAGCAGGTCGAGGTCGATGTCGAGGGTGGAATCGGCGGAGGAGCGCACCAGCGAGTAGCGGGCCGCGTCGACTCCGACGGCCTCGACCAGGTCCTCCATGGTCACCACGGTGCCGGCGCGCTTGGACATCCGGACCGCTTCGCCGTCGCGGATGAGGTTCACCAGCTGACCGATCAGGATCTCGAGGTTCACCCCCGGGGTGTCGCCGAACGCGGCGCACATCGCCATCATCCGGCCGATGTAGCCGTGGTGGTCGGCTCCCAGCATGATGATCGCCCGGTCGAAGCCGCGCTCGCGCTTGTCGAGGTAGTAGGCGAGGTCGCCGGCGATGTACGCCGCCTCGCCGTCGCTCTTGATGACCACCCGGTCGCGGTCGTCGCCGAAGGAGGTGGTGCGCAACCACGTCGCGCCGTCCGCCTCGAAGAGGTGACCGAGCTCGCGCAGGCGCTCGATCGCACGCTCCACCGCACGAGACTCGTGCAGCGAGTTCTCGTGGAAGTACACGTCGAAGTCCACGCCGAACTCGTGCAGGCTCTGCTTGATCTCGCCGAACATCAGCTCGACGCCGATCGAGCGGAAGGTCTCGGCGAGCTCCGCATCGGGGAGCACGGAGAGGTCACCCGGGTAGGCGGCGACCACCCGCTCGGCGATCTCGGCGATGTAGGCGCCGCCGTAGCCGTCCTCGGGCGTGGGCTGGCCCCGGTACGCCGCGAGCAGGCTCCGCGTGTAGCGGTCGATCTGCGCGCCGTGGTCGTTGAAGTAGTACTCGCGGGTCACCTCGGCGCCCTGCGAGATGAGCATCCGCGCGAGGCTGTCGCCGACCGCCGCCCAGCGGGTGCCGCCGATGTGGATCGGTCCGGTGGGGTTCGCCGAGACGAACTCGAGGTTCATCCGCACGCCGGAGTACGCGCTGCCCGTCCCGTAGGACTCGCCCGCCGAGACGATGACGCCGGCGAGGGCGCCCGCCGCCGCGGCCTCGAGCCGGACGTTGAGGAACCCCGGCCCGGCCACCTCGACCGTGGCGACCCCCTCGACCGCGCCCAGCCCTTCGGCCAGTTCGGCCGCGAGCTCGCGCGGGTTCGCGCCGACCTTCTTCGCGAGCTTCATCGCGATGTTCGAGGCCCAGTCGCCGTGGTCGCGGTTCTCGGCCGCTCCAGCACGACGTCCGAGAGGTCGACCCCCGCGTCACCGCCTCGTCGCTGCACGGCGTCGAGGACGAGGGCGTGCAGGGAGGCGGCGAGTTGCTCAGGAGTCACGGGGAGTGATTGTACCGGCCGCTGTCCGCCCCTCTCCCCTGTCGTGGCGCTGCGCGCTCCCCTGCCCGTGGCGCTGCGCGGCCGGTCCGGAGGGAGCCGCTAGGGTGCCTCGCATGCGCCGTCCCGCCGTCCTCCTCGTCGTCAGCCTCACGGCGGTGCTCCTCGCCGGCTGCGCCCCGTCCGCCGCGCCGGAGCCGAGCGCGAGCGGTGCCGTGACCGGCACGCCGATCCCGCTCTCGTGCGAGCAGCTGGTGCCCGCCTCCGCACTCGAAGGCCTGTGGAACGGCTTCTCCCCCGCCGACGACGTCGAGCCGACCGATGTCTCGCGCGAGATCGCCCAGTACGACGGCCTGCTCTGCGGCTGGTCCGACGGATCGGGAGCCGAGCTCCAGCTCGCCGTCGCGCACCTGGATCCGGACGTCATCGAGGCCCTCAAGAACGAGTTCTTCACCACCAGCAAGGCCGTGCCCACCTACGGCAGACCGCCGCAGATCGAGGGCTATTACCAGGTGGCCGACGGTCGGGGAGTCGCCGATGCGTTCGTCGGCGAGTACTGGGTCGAGGCGTCCAGTGCCTCCTTCGTCGAGCCCGGCGACCCCGAGCCTCTGGTGCGAGCGGCACTCGCCGCTCTCGGCGGCTGAGCTCCGGCGTCAGCCCAGGCGCACCGGTGAGACGTGGTCGTCCTCGAGCGCTTCGTCGCACTCGGCCTCGACGCGCATCGCGGTGAGCGACAGGTCGGTGAGGTAGCTGCTGAGGAACGCCGTGTCGGCGGTGTCCCGCCCCGACGCGATGCGGAGCATCGACCCGCGCGGAGCGAGCCGCGTCGCGTCGATGACGTGCCAGGCCCCGCCCACCCACGCCTCCGTCACCGCGTGGAAGTCGCGCGGCCGGAGCGCGGGCGCGTAGACAGCGCTCACCCGCGCGGGGATGTCGAGCGCGCGCAGGAGCGCGGTGGCGGTGTGCGCGAAGTCGCGGCAGACTCCCTCGCCGCTCTCGATCACCTGCACCGCCCCGCCGGTGCCCACCGTCGAGCCGTAGACATAGGAGAGGCGGCCGTGCACCCACTCCTCGACCGCGGTCAGCGCCTCGAAGCCCTTCGCCCGCCCGAACTCGCGGCGAGCGATCCCGCCGAGCAGGTCCGCCTCCGCGTACCGGCTGGGACGCAGGTACTCGACCAGCTCCAGCTCGCTCGGCTCGTCGGGAGCTCCGTGTCCGGCGACGCGCGCCGTGTACTCGACCCGTAGCGCTCCCTGGGCGCCTGCCGCGCGGTGGATCCGGGCTCCGTGCCGCCCGGGGAACTCGCGCACGGGCAGCGGCTCGCCGTTGAGGCGCACCGCGAGGGAGTCGTCGAAGGAGTCGCCGGTCGGCGTCGCCGCGATCAGCAGGACGAGGTCCGTCGGACCGTCCAGACGCAGGTCCAGCGAGGCGGAGACAGTGCGCAGCATGCCTCCATCGTGGCACGCGCGGGGCGCGCTCCTCGGGGTCGGGGCCCGCCCGACCGGGTGCTAATGTGGTCAGGCACTCCTGGCCCCCATAGCTCAGGGGATAGAGCACTGCCCTCCGGAGGCAGGGGCGTAGGTTCGAATCCTACTGGGGGCACCACTCCTCGCGGCCGGTCGCCCGAGCCGGAGGCCCTCCTCAGAGTGAGGCATCCTGCGCCGTGACGCACGGTGCAGCGGTGCCCATGCTCCCGTCGGTCGGCGCGGACACGACGACGGCCCGGGATCAGGGTTCCCGGGCCGTCGTCGCTCAGCGATGCCGTCGCGCTGGTCGGCGCCGGCCCGCTCTCACTCGTACAGGTGGAAGGTGCTCGCGCAGGCCGCCGAGCAGAAGGTGTCGCGCCGTCGGGCGGTCGCTGTCCCGCAGGCCTCGCAGCGACCACGACCCAGGATCCGCGAGAGGACCCCCCGTGGAGGCGGTGCGACCACAGAGGACACGACGACGGTTGGCGTGACGCGGATGGTCGCCGCCGCTCCGCTGCTTGCGTCGAGGTGGATCGGGTCGGCGACGATTGTGGAGGGCTGTATCCGCTGTTCTTCCGGTCGGGTAACCATACGGAGGAACGCTAGGCCAGCAGCCTGAGAGATCACGACGGGGTTGACGCGCGAGCGCTCACGGATGCCGAGGATTCGGCATGGGCGAACCGTGTGCGCGGCCGGCCCGGTGAGCGACGGCGCCACAGGTGGCGCTCCGCACGAGCGCACCCGACGGGATCGAGCTGGGTCAGGACGCGCTGGGGTGCGGCAGAGGATCGATCGCGGCCACGCCGGGTCTCATCCGCTCGCTCCGCGGCACCGAGCGCGGACGACACCGGTCGGTGCGGAACGGGAGCAGCAGAAGCATGACGGGGAGCAGGACGATCCACAGGACGACCGAGAGGGCGAGACGCACCCAGATCGAGAGGAACGAGAACATGTGGTGTGCCGCCCCCGGGTGACGGTGAAGTGAACAGCGCGAACAGTGTCGTCGGGCTTCCGAGGAGAAGGAGAGAAGAAGAGCGCCACGGTTAGCGCAGGTCCCGCCACCGCTCGGCCACTTCCTCTTCTCTTCGGCGCCGACCCACGATCGGAGGGGTCGGGCCCGCGGATCCGCTCCGCGCCTACCGCCGGCGCCGGTCTCCTGTGAACCATCGCACCGGACACGCGGCGTCCACGTCTGTGATCCTGAGAACCGAGCCGTAGGGTGAGCGCGTGAAAATCCTTGTCGTCGAAGACGATCCAGCCATGGGCGAGGCCCTCGTCGACGGACTCGAAGACGCCGGCTACGAGGCCGTGCTGACCACGAACGGCATCGACGCGCTCGTCGCGTTCACCAACGCCGAGTTCTCGGCGGCCATCGTCGACGTGATGCTCCCCGCCATGTCCGGCTTCGAGATCTGCCGACGGATCCGTGAACTGGGGCGACCCACGCCGATCATGCTGCTCACCGCGCGCGACGCGATCGAGGACCGCGTGTTCGGACTCGACGCCGGTGCCGACGACTACCTCACCAAGCCGTTCGCGTTCACCGAGCTCAACGCCCGCCTCCGCGCCCTACTGCGCCGCAGCCCCTCCCTGATGTCGACATCGATCGATGTCGGGAGGATCACCGTCGACGGCTCGAGCATCCGCCGCACCGCCGACGGCTCGCGCATCCACGTCAGCCCCAAAGAGCTCGAGCTCCTCAAGCTGCTGATCTCCCCCGTCGGTTCCGTCGTCACGCGCCAGCGGATCCTCGCCGAGATCTGGGGCGGAGGCGAGATCGTCGACAACAACATCGTCGACCAGTACGTCAGCTACCTCCGCAAGAAGCTGCCGACGGAGGACACCGGCGTCAGCATCGTGACCGTGCGCGGCAAGGGCTACTTCCTCCGCCCGGTCGAGTAGCCCGTGACGGAGGCGAGTACCGCACGCCGTCGCTCCGGCGCGCTGTCGATCCGCGCGAGGATCACCGTCGGAACCGTCGCGGTGGCCACCGTGCTCTTCGCGCTCTCCGCGGTCCTCTTCCACCAGGTCGTCTCCGGGATCGTCGACCGCAGCGAGCGCACCATCCTGATGTCGATTGAGGACGAGGTCCGCCGCGACATCTCGGTGGGCAACGTGCCGCAGAACCGGGGGCCCTCGACCGGCCAGCTGTTCCTCGCGCTGGCGCCTGACGGCGCAGTCAGCACATCGACCATGCCCTCGCGGCTGGCCGACAGGGTGCGCACTGCCCTGACGGAGGAGCCGGCGGGTGCGTCCGTGCGATTCATCGAGGTGACGACACCGGACACCCGCTACCTCGTGCGGATCAGTGCGGTCGAGAGCGCCCAGGGGGTCTGGCAGGTCGCCTCCGCGCGCGATCAGGCCGCGTCGCAGCTCGTGCTTGACGACTTCGCGCATGTCCTGGTCTACGCCGCGATCTTCCTCGTCGTCACCTTCGGCCTGGCCTCGTGGATCCTGACCGGCGCGGCCCTCGCCCCCGTGCGGCGGATGCGCGCCCGCGCGGACCAGATTGCCGCCGATCCCGGGCAGGGTGATCAGCTCCCCGTCGTCGGGACCCGTGACGAGATCGACGAGCTGGCGGTGACGCTCAACGCGTTCCTGACCAAGCAGACCGCGTCGCTCGCTCGCGAGAAGCAGATGGTGTCGGACGCCAGCCACGAGCTGCGGACGCCGCTCGCCGCACTCTCGGCGCAACTCGAGATCGCGCACCACCGGGTCGACGACTCCGCCGCGGTGGACCGCGTGATCCTGGACGCGCAGAAGAGCGTCGACCGGCTCGTCCGGCTCGCCTCCGCGCTACTGGACATCTCGCGCATCGAGAGCCGCACAGTGCGGCCGACCGCCCCTTTCTCGGAGCTGGTGGACGAGCTGGTCGGCGCCGTCGACCGCACCCGCCTGCTCGCCTCCGAATCGGGGGTCGAGATCGACTACGAGATCGACGAGCGGGAGCCGGCGCGCCTGTACGCGGTGGCCGCTCAGGACTTCGGCCGTGTCATCGACAACCTCGTCCGCAACGCGATCCAGGCCCTGCGGGGTGGAGGGATGATCGTGGCCGCGCTGAGCCAGCAGGACGGGCGACTCCTGCTGAGCGTCTCGGACGACGGACCGGGCATGCCCGCCGCGTTCATCCCGGTCGCCTTCGACCGCTTCTCGCGCCCGGACGACTCCCGGGCCCTCGCCTCCGGCGGCAGCGGGCTGGGTCTGGCCCTGGTGCACACCACGGTCGTCTCGGCGGGCGGCACCGTCACCCTCGCGAACCGCTCTCCCCGCGGTCTGGCGGTGGACATCGTCCTTCCGCCGGTCGGCTCGGCCTGAGGCGCGGGCCAGGTCGGGGAACGACGAAGGCCCCCGGCGGACCGGGGGCCTGGGTGACGGCGTCAGCGCTGGTCGTCCTCGGGGCGGACGGGCTGCGGCTCGCCCGTCGCCGGCGGCGGCGACCACAGCGCCTGAGGAGCCTCCGCCGCTGCTCCGCGGCCGTCGAGCAGCGTGCGGGCCCGGTTCACGACCTCGGGGTCGACGAGCACGGAGTAGCTCGTCGCGATCACCTGCATGGTCGAGGTGAAGTCGCGACGGCGGCGGTTCACGGCATAGGAGGCGAGACCGAAGAGCATCCCGAAGCCCGCTCCGAGGAGCACGGCAGCGACAAGGAACGAGAACTCGGTCGTCGGGGAGAAGATGATGAGCAGCAGGCCGAGGAACACTCCGAGCCACGCACCGGAGGCAGCTCCCGCGAGCGCAACACGGCCCCAGGTGAGCTTGCCGGTCACGCGCTCGACGCTTTTGAGCTCGTTCCCGATGATCGCCAACTGCCTCACCGGGAAGTCCGCGCGGGCGAGGACGTCGACGGCGGCCTGGGCCTCCTGGTAGGTCTCGAACGTCGCGAGGATCTCCCCGCGGGGGATGGTCGGGAAGGCCGGACCTCGGCCGTTGAACGGCGTCTGCTGAGTCACCCGTTCAGGGTGGCACAGCAGACTTGAAGGATTCTGGACGGATCTGGGGAGCAGGCCGAGGACGAACCGAGAAGGCTCGGCGTCCACCCGGTCGTGCGGGTCTAGGTTTGTAGCCGTGAGTTCCGCCAGAGTCTTCGTCGCGCGCTTGGCCGGATGCAGTGTCTTCGACCCCGCCGGCGATCGTGTCGGCAAGGTCCGCGACGTGCTCCTGGTCTACCGGCAGAACGACGCGCCCCGCGTCGTAGGACTCGTCGTCGAGATCCCCGGGCGGAGGCGGGTGTTCGTGTCGATCGGCCGCGTCACCAGCATCGGCAGCGGCCAGATCATCACCACCGGGCTGATCAACGTGCGCCGCTTCGAACAGCGCGGTGGCGAAGTCCGGGTGATCGCGGAGCTGCTCGGCCGCCGGGTCAGCTTCGTCGACGGCTCGGGCGACGCCACTGTCGAGGACGTCGCGATCGAGGAGGCGGCACCCGGTGAATGGGAGCTCGCGCAGCTCTTCGTCCGCCGACCCAAGACGAGTCCCTCCCCCTTCGCCAAGGGCGCCACCGCGTTCGCCGGTTGGCGCGAGGTGCGCGAGAGCGTCTCGACTGAGGCGCAGTCGGCGGAGCAGTACGTCGCGAGCCTCTCCGAGCTCAAGCCCGCCGACCTCGCCAGCACGCTCCTCGATCTCCCGCAGCAGCGGATGCTCGAGGTGGCCGGCGAACTCTCCGACGACCGCCTCGCGGACGTCCTCGAGGAGATGCCCGAGAGCGAACAGGTCGAGATTCTCGGACAGCTGGACGACGACCGTGCGGCCGACGTCCTCGACCAGATGCAGCCCGACGACGCCGCCGACCTCATCGCGCAGCTCTCCGAGGAGCGCGGCGAGGCGCTTCTCGAACTGATGGAGCCGGAGGAGGCGGACGACGTCCGCATGCTCCTCAGCTACGCCCCTGAGTCCGCGGGCGGCCTGATGACGACCGAGCCGATCATCGTCTCCTCCGAGGCGACGGTCGCCGAGGGCCTCGCCCTCATCCGGCGCCACGAGCTCGCCCCCGCCCTGGGCGCGGCGGTCTGCGTCACGCTACCGCCCTACGAGCCGCCGACCGGACGCTTCCTCGGCATGGTCCACTTCCAGCGGATGCTCCGCTATCCCCCGCACGAGCGGCTCGGCACGCTGCTGGATCAGAGCATGGACCCGATCACTCCGGAGACGTCCGCGGCCGAAGTCGCCCGGATCCTGGCGAGCTACAACCTCGTCTCGGTGCCCGTGGTGGACGCCTCCCACCGCCTCGTGGGGGTCGTCACGATCGACGACGTGCTCGACTATCTCCTCCCCGACGACTGGCGCAGCCACGGCGACGACGACGAACCGCGGAAGCCGGTCACCACGGCGACGCAGGGAATCCCGCTCGTGCCGCCCGCGCCGGCGACGAGCAGGACACGACGAGGACGGAGGGGTGCACGTGGCTAGGGACAGCAAGCAGGATCGGCGGCTCGACGCCCCGAAGGGGTTGCGCACCCGGGTGCTCTCGCGGCGCGGCCGGCCGAGCAGCGATCGCTTCGGCCGTCTGACGGAGTCGTTCGCGCGCGGCATGGGCACCCCGTGGTTCCTGGTCGGAATGACGATCTTCTGCGTCTTCTGGCTGATGTTCAACACCTACGGCCCCGAGGACGCGCGCTTCGATTCGCAGGCCCTCGGCTTCACGGTGCTGACCCTGATCCTGTCGCTGCAGGCGTCCTACGCGGCTCCGCTGCTCCTGCTCGCGCAGAACCGCCAGGACGACCGCGACCGCGTGCAGATCGAGCAGGACCGCCAGCGCGCCGAGCGCAACCTGGCCGATACCGAGTATCTGGCACGCGAGGTCGTGGCGCTCCGCCTCGCGATCCGCGACATGGCCAGCAAGGACTTCATCCGCTCGGAGCTGCGCGGCCTGCTCGAAGAGCTCGAGAAGGACCGGACCGCGACGTCCGAGCGCAGCGATGCCTGAGCCGACTGCTCTCGAGCACGCGGTCCTGACGGCCCTCGGAGGCGTCGCCGACCCCGAGATCCGCCGGCCGATCACCGAACTCGACATGGTCGAGTCGGTGGCGGCGCGCGGACGGCGCGGTGCGGGTCGCGATCCGACTCACGATCACGGGCTGCCCCGCGGCCTCCGCCATCGAGCGCGACGTCCGCGAGGCGAGCGCTGCGGTGGCCGGAGTCACGGCCGTCGATGTCGCGGTCGGCGTCATGACACCTGCGCAGCGTACGGCTCTGACGGAGCGCCTCAGAGGCGCCCGGCGCAGCATACCGTTCGGTCCGGACTCGCTCACCCGTGTCTACGCTGTGACCAGCGGCAAGGGCGGCGTGGGGAAGTCGACGGTGACGGCCAACCTTGCGGTGGCCCTCGCGCGCCGCGGCCTCGCGGTCGGCCTGGTCGACGCCGACGTGCACGGCTTCTCCATACCCGGGCTGCTCGGCCTGATGCACGAGGGACACGTGGCCGGACCGACCCGGGTCGGCGAGCTGATGCTCCCCCCGGTCGCCCACGGCGTGAAGGTGATCTCGATCGGGATGTTCCTGGAGGGCGACACCCGCGGAGCCGCCGTGTCCTGGCGCGGACCGATGCTGCACCGCACCATCTCGCAGTTCCTCACCGACGTCTACTTCGGCGACCTCGATGTGCTCCTGCTCGATCTGCCACCGGGAACGGGAGACGTGGCGATCTCGATCGGTCAGCTCCTCCCCCATGCGGAGGTGCTGATCGTGACCACTCCGCAGCCGGCCGCCGCCGACGTGGCCGAGCGCAGCGGCGCCCTCGCCCGGCAGTCGGGTCAGCGCATCATCGGAGTCGTCGAGAACATGTCCGGCCTTCCGCAGCCGGACGGCTCGGTGCTCGAGCTCTTCGGCAGCGGTGGTGGCGCAGAGGTCGCCCGTCGTCTGAGCGCCTCCGGCGACGCGGTCCCTCTCCTGGGATCTCTGCCGATCAGCGTCGCGCTGAGGGAGGGAGGCGACGCGGGCGTTCCGGTCGTCGTCGGCGACCCGGAGGATCCCGCCGCCAAGGCGATCGACGCGCTGGCGCACACGCTGGCGGCACGCCCCCGGGGCCTCACCGGCCGACGGCTGCCGATCGCGGTCGACTGAGACGCGCGTCCACGCGCGGGGACGTGCTGCCGCTCAGGTGGCCTCGGAGTCGATCGGCGGCGGCGCGACACTCGAGAGGGTCCCCGTGCCGACGGAGCGCTGCATCGTCGTGTAGTAGCTGTCCTGGGCGGAGCCGGTGCCTCCCGCGACCACCGGTGCAGCGACGGCGGTCGGCGGCTTCACGGTCGGAGTCGGATCGTCGTCGTCGAGGAGGGCGTCGCGGATGATCCGACGAGGGTCGTACTGCCGCGGGTCGAGCTTGCGCCAGTCGACCTCGTTGAACTCCTCGCCCATTTCGTCCTTGACGCGCTCGCGCGCCTGGGTGGCGAACCCGCGCATCTTGCGCACCAGCTGGCCGAGCTGCGAGGCGTAGTACGGAAGACGATCCGGACCCAGCACGAAGACCGCGATCACTCCGATGATGAGGAGCTTGTCGAACGTCAAACCGAACACGAGGACAACACTAACCCGCCGCGCCTCCCCCGCGGAGCGCGCGCGCCACCGTAGCCTGACGGTGCCCGGGCGCGACCCGTCCGGCGCACCGATCAGAGGAGCCCACCCGTGTCCGACAAGGATGCCAACTGGAAGTACGCCGAGGACGCGATCGTCGAGTCCGAGGGCATCGCCTCGGCCCGCCGGCTCTCGGTCGAGCTGGGCATCGACGCGGTCTCCCCCTCGATCGGCGCGCAGTCCGCACTGGTCGCGGCGGCCGCGCGCGCCACCTCCATCATCGAGATCGGCACCGGCACCGGCGTCAGCGGCCTCTGGCTTCTGGACGGCGCTCCCGAGGCGATGCTCACCTCCATCGATTCGGAGGCGGTGCATCAGCAGCACGCGCGCACCCAGTTCCACGAGGCCGGCGTCTCCCCCAACCGCCTCCGCCTCATCCCGGGGCGCGCCCTCGAGGTGCTGCCTCGGATGAACGAGAACTCGTACGACATCGTGTTCGTCGACGGCGACCCGCTGCAAGTGATCGAGAACGTCGAGCACGCCCTGCGCCTCGTCCGGCCGGGCGGCACCGTGCTCGTCCCGCACGCGCTGTGGCGTGGGCGCGTGGCCAACCCGGCGCAGCGCGACGAGATCGCGACCGCCTTCCGCACGCTCGTGGCCGAGATCTGCGGATCCCCCGCCGTGGTCAGCGTGCTGTCGCCAATCGGCGACGGTCTGCTCCAGGCCAACAAGCGCCGCGCCTGAGCGACCGGAGACCGGCTCGCTGCACCCGTCGACGAGGGAACGCCCGCCGCACGGTGTGCGACGGGCGTTCTCGACGGTGCGGATCAGGCGGGAGACACCACCGACGCGAGCGCGTCGTGCAGCTCTTTCGCCTCTGCATCGTTGACCGAGACGACGAGGCGTCCGCCTCCTTCGAGCGGAACGCGCACGACGATGAGTCGGCCCTCCTTAACAGCCTCCATCGGTCCGTCTCCGGTCCTCGGCTTCATGGCCGCCATAGAGTTCCCCTTTCGTGACGAATCCCTCTATTATCGTGCATCCGCGCGGGTGTTCCGAACCGTCGCGCCCATCGAGAGCCGGGCCGGGATCACGGCGGAGTCCAGTCGCCGCTGGTCACGGACCAGCAGAGCGAGATCCAGGCGATCTGACCGCCGATGCCGAGCAGCACCAGCAGCACGCGGAACACGGGCGACCGCGGGACCGCGAGTGCCCCGACGAGCGGGAACATCGGCCCGAGCAGTCGGAACGTGCTCGACTGCGGGAAGAAGAACGCGAACAGGTACAGCCCGTAGCCGGCGATCCAGGCACGGCTGAAGACGTCGAGCCTCCGCGTCCACGGCGCCGCGAGCGCGGCCACGAAGACCACGACCAGCAGGACCACCAGCAGGATGCCGACCGCAGGCGCCTGGAACCACCAGGAGCCCCACCACGATCCGCCCTGGAACCACGGAGTCAACGGCAGGAGCTCCTGGTAGCCGATGTAGACCGAGCGCCAGGCCAGCTCCGTGTCGGTGTACGCGGTCACCGATCCCGTCACGACCCAGGCGATCGCGGGCCAGAGGAACCCGACGACCAGGCCCCACAGCGTGAGGCCGACCGCGGGCAGCCACTGCGCCCGGGGGAACGGCTCCTTCGCACGGCGCACGATCCGGTAGACGACGTACAGACCGGAGGCGGCGGCGACGGCGAGTCCGCTCGGCCGCGTCAGCCCCAGCAGAAGCACGACCGGCACCACCGCGACCCAGCGGCGACGCACCAGGAGCAGCAGCATGATCGTGGTCAGCATCATCGCCATCGACTCGGCGTACGCGAGCTGGAGCAGAGGAGAGGTCGGCGCCACGCAGAAGAGCAGTACGGCGGCGAGCGACTGCGACTCGCTGAGCGAGTGCCGGAGGAGGCGGTAGAGCACGAGGCAGGCGACCGCTCCGCAGATCACCGAGACGGTGACAGCGGCCGGCGCCCAGGCGAGGCCGGTGAGAGCCATGACGGCCTTCACGACGGCCGGGTAGAGCGGCATGAACGCCCAGGCGTTCTCTCCGACGTGGCCCGTCTCGGTGATCGGGAGTACGGAGGGATAGCCGCTCGCCGCGATGATCTCGTACCAGCGCGCGTCCCACATCGACGCGAAGGCGGAGTAGGAGGGCGACGGGCCGGTCCACGGGTTCGCCTCCTGCATCGACGCGAAACGGAGGAGGATGACGGTCGTGACGACCCGGGTCGCGAGGTACACGGCGAGCACCCCGGCCCACCACGGCACCGAGCGCAGGCGGGACCGGACCGGCGCGGGCGTGATCATCGTGCTCACGGGGCCGCCGTCAGCCATCGGCGCAGGCCTTCTGCGCAGGCCGTGATCTCGCGCACCGCCACCCGTTCGTCGTCAGCGTGGGCGCGGAGGGGGTCTCCCGGTCCGTAGTTGACGGCGGGGATGCCCATCGCCGAGAAGCGCGCGACGTCCGTCCAGCCGTACTTGGGTCGTGCCTCCGCCTCGACGGCGGCCAGGAACGCCTGCGCGAGCGGGGCGTCGAGACCGGGCCGAGCGCCCTCGGCGAGATCGGCGACCTCGACCTCGAAGCCCTCGAAGAGCTCGCGGAGGTGGGCGATCGCCTCCTCTCCGGTGCGGTCGGGCGCGAAGCGGTAGTTCACCTGCACGGTGCAGAGATCGGGGATGACGTTGCCCGCGACTCCGCCGACGATGCTCACGGCGTTCACCCCCTCTCGGTAGACCAGGCCCTCGACCTCGACCGAGCGCGGTTCGTAGGCGGCGAGCCGCGCGAGCACCGGCGCTGCCGCGTGGACGGCGTTCTCGCCGACCCAGCTGCGGGCGGAGTGGGCGCGCACGCCCCGGGTGAACACCTCGACCCGCAGGGTCCCGTTGCAGCCGCCCTCCACGGTGCCGCCGGTCGGCTCGCCGAGCAGAGCGAAGTCGGCGGTGAAGAGGTCCGGCCGGCGACGCGAGAGACGGCCGAGGCCGTTCAGATCGGAGGCGACCTCCTCGTTGTCATACCACATCCAGGTGATGTCGACGGCGGGCTCGACGAGCTCCGCCGCGAGCACGAGCTGCACGGCGACTCCGGCCTTCATGTCGACGGTGCCGCGGCCGACGAGGTGGTCGACACCGTCAATCGCCCGGGCGACGACAGGGAGGTTGTCGTTGATCGGCACCGTGTCGAGGTGGCCGGCGATCACGACCCGCTGTGCTCGCCCGACGTTCGTCCTCGCGACGACGGTGTGCCCATCGCGGATGACCTCGAGGTGGCCGTACTGCTCAAGCGCCCGCTGTACGGCGTCGGCGATCTCGAGCTCGTCCCCCGAGACGGACGGGATGTCGCAGAGCACCCGGGTGAGGGCGACCGGATCGGTGCGCAGATCGAGCGGAGGGGCGGTGGTCTGGTCGGCCATGGGCACCAGGGTAGCGGCAGCACCCTCCGCGCTACCCTGGGTCGCATGACGCCCGAGCACTCCGCAGACTCCGCCTCGCCCGCCTCCGCCTGGGGCTACGGGCTCGCCACGATCGCCGCCGACGACACCGTCCTCGACACCTGGTTCCCGGAGCCGCGGCTCGGTGCGATCCCAGCCGGACGCGACCCGTGGATCGTGCCCGCCGAGTTCGAGGAGCAGGCCGGCGAGGACCCCCGGCGCGAGGTCCGCATCGATGTCGTGACGCTCCAGATCGACATCCAGGCGCCGCCCGCCTCCACCTCCGACGCCTACCTGCGCCTGCACCTGCTCTCGCACCTGCTCGTGCGACCGAACGACGTGAACCTTGACGGCGTCTTCGCGCACCTGCCCACCGTGGTCTGGACCAATGCGGGCCCCGTCTCGCCCGAGTCGTTCACCCGCCTACGTCCTTCGCTCCGTCGCCACGGGATCCAGGCGACCGGCATCGACAAGTTCCCCCGACTCACCGACTACGTGACCCCCGAGAAGGTGCGCATCGCCGACACGTCGCGCGTGCGGCTCGGCGCGCACCTCGCCCCTGGCACCACGGTCATGCACGAGGGCTTCGTCAACTTCAACGCGGGCACGCTCGGCAGCTCGATGGTCGAGGGGCGGATCTCACAGGGCGTCGTCGTCGGCGACGGGTCGGACGTCGGGGGCGGGGCCTCGATCATGGGCACCCTCTCCGGCGGAGGCGTCCAGCGAATCTCGGTCGGCGCTCGGGCGCTGCTCGGCGCCAACTCCGGCATCGGCATCTCGATCGGGGACGACACGGTCGTCGAGGCCGGCCTCTACATCACCGCGGGCACCAAGGTCGTGCTGATCGGCTCGGCACCGCTGCCCGACGGCCGACCGCGGACCGCGAAGGCCGCACAGCTCTCGGGCGTGCCGAACATGCTGTTCCGCCGCAACTCCCTCACCGGCGCCGTCGAGGTGCTCCCCCGCACGCGCGGGCGCCGAACTCAACGCGGCGCTGCACGCCTGACCGGCCGGCCCTCGCGCTCGAAGGGCCGCGGACCGGCGAGGGAACCGGCGGCTGCTCGCTCCCTCGCAGGTCGGGATTCCCTCGAGCGATACGGTCAGCGGCCGGAAGGCCAGTGGCGCTCGGGCGAGCCGATGTAGAGCTGCTGGGGTCGGCCGATCTTGGTCTGCTTGTCGGTGTTCATCTCGCGCCAGTGGGCGATCCAACCCGGGAGGCGGCCGATCGCGAAGAGCACGGTGAACATCCGGGGCGGGAAGCCCATCGCCTTGTAGATCACTCCGGTGTAGAAGTCGACGTTGGGATAGAGGCGACGCTCCTTGAAGTAGTCGTCCTCGAGCGCCAGGGCCTCGAGCTCCATCGCGATGTCGAGAAGCGGATCCTTGACGCCGAGCGCCTGCAGCACCTCGGAGGCGCTCTCCTTGACCAGCTTGGCGCGCGGGTCGTAGTTCTTGTAGACCCGGTGGCCGAAGCCCATCAGACGCACGCCCTCCTCCTTGTTCTTCACCCGCTCGACGAAGGTCGACACGCTCTCGCCCGACTCGCGGATGCGGCCGAGCATCGTGAGCACGGCCTCGTTGGCCCCGCCGTGCAGCGGGCCGAAGAGAGCGTTGATGCCGGCAGACACGGAGGCGTAGAGGTTCGCCTCGGTGGAGCCGACGAGGCGGACGGTCGAGGTCGACGCGTTCTGCTCGTGGTCCTCGTGCAGGATCAGCAGGCGGTCGAGCGCTTTCGAGAGGACCGGATCGACCTCGTACTTCTCGGCCAGGGTGCCGAAGTTCAGCCGCAGGAAGTTGTCGACGAAGCTCAGCGAGTTGTCCGGGTAGAGGAACGCCTGGCCGATGCTCTTCTTGTGCGCGTACGCGGCCATCACCGGCAGCTTCGCGAGGAGACGGATGGTGGTCAGCTCGACCGCCTCCGGATCCTTCGGGTTGGAGCTGTCCTCGTAGTAGGTCGAGAGAGCCGAGACCCCGGCCGAGAGGACCGACATCGGGTGCGCGCTGTGCGGAAGAGCGTCGAAGAAGCGCTTGAGGTCCTCGTGCAGGAGAGTGTGCCGGCGGATGCTCTCGTCGAAGCCGGCGAGCTCGTCGGCGGTCGGCAGCTCGCCGTAGATCAACAGCCACGCCACCTCGAGGTACGTCGCGCTGGTGGCGACCTCCTCGATCGGGTAGCCGCGGTAGCGGAGGATCCCCTGATCACCGTCGATGTACGTGATCTGCGACTTCGTCGCCGCGGTGTTCACGAAGCCGTAGTCGAGCGACATGAACCCGGTCTGCTTCGACAGGGTCGAGAAGTCGATGCTCGACGAGCCGTCCACGCTGCGCAGGACCGGGAAGTCCGCGGTCCGATCGCCGAAGGTGAGCGTGACCTTCTCGGGGAACTCCTGCTCCACCGGCGACGAGGGCTGCGGCTCTGCGCTCTCGGTGGCGGGCTCGGGGGAACCCACCGTCGCGGTTCCTTCGCTCTGCGTGCCGGATTCGGTCACAACGCCTCCCAGGTCGTCGCGGTCGCACCCCGGAAGCGCTCGCACGGAGCGGGCGGCGCCGGGTCTGGATCGTGGTGCAGCCGGGCCCTCGTGAGGCGCCGTCGACCGAACCGCATACAGCCTATGGGCAAAGCCCGGGCACTGTGACATCGCCCAGCGCTGGGTCCAGGTCTTTGTCGGAGGGGGCCAGGAAGCCTGGTGACCGACTCAGGAAGCGCCGGTCAGGCGCGCGACGGCGGCGTCGATCCGCTCGTCGGAGGCGGTCAGCGACAGCCGGACGTGCTCGGGCGACCCATCACCGTAGAAGACGCCGGGGCCCGCGAGGATCCCCCTCTGCGCGAGCCGCTCGATCGACTCCCAGGCCGGGCGGCCCTCGGTCGCCCACAGGTAGAGGCCGGCCTCACTGCGGTCGATGCGGAAGCCCGCGGACTCGAGGGCGGGGCGCAGGCGATCGCGGCGCGAGCGGTAGCGCTCCTTCTGCTCCGTGACGTGCTCGTCGTCGGAGAGGGCGACCACCATCGCCTCCTGAAGCGGCGCGGGAACGATCATGCCGGCGTGCTTGCGCACGGTGAGGAGGCGGCGGATCAGCGCCGCGTCCCCGGCGACGAAGGCCGCGCGGTAGCCGGCGAGGTTCGACTGCTTGCTCAGCGAGTAGACACCGAGGACGCCGCGGCGGTCCTCCCCCACGACCCGCGGGTCGAGGATGCTCGGGATCGGCTCGTCGGCCCAGCGGCCGTCCCAGCCCAGCTCGGCGTAGCACTCGTCGCCCGCGATCACGGCGCCCAGCTCGCGGGCGCGCGCCACGGCGCGCCGGAGGACGGGCACGTCGAGCACAGCTCCGTCCGGATTGCCGGGCGAGTTCAGCCAGACCAGCCCGGTGCGCTCCGGCCACTCGTCCGGGTCGTCGGAGGCGAGCGCCTCGGCGCCGGCGATGGCCGCACCCATCGCATAGGTGGGGTACGCGGCGCGCGGATGCACCACGACGTCACCCTCGCCGAGGCCGAGCAGGAAGGGCAGCCACGCGACCAACTCCTTCGAACCGATGGTCGGGAGCACCTCGTCGGTTCCCAGCCCGGGCACGCCGCGGCGACGCGCATACCAGGCCGTCACGGCCGCGCGCAGGGCCGGCGTGCCGATCGTGGTCGGATAGGAGTGGGCATCCGTCGCGCGGGCGAGCGCCTCGCGGATCGGCGCGGGGGTGGGATCGACGGGAGAGCCGATTGAGAGGTCGACAGCACCGCCGGGATGCGCGGCGGCCAGCCGGGCGAAGGGGGCCATCTGGTCCCAGGGGTAGTCGGGGAGTTCGCGAAGCGCCATGACCGCTCCCGCTCAGTGCTTCTGCGGAGGGAGGACGGCGATGACCGGGTGGTCCTTCGCGATCACGCCGACCTTGGCGGCTCCGCCGGGCGAGCCGATCTCGTCGAAGAACTCGACGTTGGCCTTGTAGTAGTCGGACCACTCCTCGGGCAGGTCGTCCTCGTAGTAGATCGCCTCGACGGGGCAGACCGGCTCGCAGGCGCCGCAGTCGACGCATTCGTCGGGATGGATGTAGAGCGAGCGCTCGCCTTCGTAGATGCAGTCGACCGGGCACTCGTCGATGCAGGCGCGGTCTTTGACATCGACGCACGGAAGTGCGATCACGTAGGTCACGGTCGTCCAGGTCCCTTCGAACAGTGTCTCTATCGTACGGGGGCCGACGGGGCGTCGATGCCGGTGAGCGGCTCGACGGGCGCCGGCGTGCGCAGCCGCGGCCAGGCGATCACGACCAGTGCGATCAGCGCCGGGAGGAAGGTCCAGGCGACGCCGAGGCCGTTGGCCGGCACCAGGACGGATCCGCCGGCGCTGCGCAGGGCGAGCAGCCCCACCATGGTGAGCAGGCCCATCGCCGTGCAGAAGGCGACGAAGCGGTCGACCAGGACCAGCCGGAGCCCGAGCAGGAGCAGGAGCACCCCGGCGAGCGAGGCGAGGAGTCCGAGCGGCAGCACGACCGAGCCGATCGAAACGGTGCTCTGGTGAGCGACGGTCGTGATCGCTCCGGCGACCGCACCGACCAGCACTCCGACCACGCCCGAGAGAAGCCGCGAGCCGAGTGTCGGCCGCTCGACGGTGGCGATCTCGGTGGCGGAGGCGTGCGTCGAGGGGCGGAAGCGCTCGACGCGGCCGATCGCGAACGCCGGGCCGCTCGAGAGCCGCGCCTCGTCCCCCTCGACCACGAGCTGGGTCGCGTGCGCCTGGAACGCGGCGCGCTTGCGGGCGTAGTCCTCGGGAGAGAGCTCGATCACGACGTCGCCGGGCTCCGGAGGCGCGGCCTCGGGGAGGACGGCGAGCAGGCGCAGCCCCAGGAGCTCGGCGGCGCGCTCGGCGATCCGCGCGGTGCGCACGTGGTCGGGGTGACCGTAGCCTCCGCCCGCGTCGTAGGAGAGGACCACTCCGGCGTCGACCTGCCGGAGGACAGCGACGAGGTCGGCGATCTCCTCCTCCTCGGTCGCGGCGATGAGGGAGTCGGGTTGGACCGGCTCGAGCGGGACGGGAACGCGGCCAGGGCCCCACTGCATGCCCGAATCGCGGTAGACGCGGGGAGCGAGGCCGGGAGCACGGGCCCCGGTGTCGCCGAGGAAGCGGTGGTCGCCCACTCCGAGCGCCGTGAGCGCGACGACCAGCTCGGCGGTGCGGTGCGCGGCGAGTTCGTCCGAGCCCTTGAGCGGAGCGAGGTCGTCGGGGATCACCTCGCCGCACTCGCCGCGGGTGGCCGTGACCACCGTGACCGCGGCCCCCTGCGCCACGAGTCGCGCCAGCGTGCCGCCCATGGTGATCGTCTCGTCGTCGGGGTGGGCGTGCACGGCGACCACCCGTTCGGCTGCTGCGTCTCGGCCCGCGTCCACTCTCCGCCTCTCGTCCTGCCCGATGCCCGGCGCGCGACGCTCCTGGACAGGGGTCGGGAGGCGCACTACAGTCGACCCCGGGATAAGGCAAGGCTTACCGAACAAGCCGGCTCGGGGTGGGAGCAGCCCCCTCCTCGTCCACCATCGACCAAGAGAACACGCGTGCCCGCAAACTACCTCATCGGCCTCCGTGAAGGCCTCGAAGCCGGCCTCGTGGTCGGCATCCTCGTCGCGTACCTGACCAAGCTGGGCCGACGCGACGTCCTGCCGCGGCTGTGGACCGGCATCGCCGCAGCCATCGTCATCTCTCTGACGACCGGCGCGATCCTCACCTGGGGACCGTCCACGCTCTCGTTCCAGGCGCAGGAGATCATCGGCGGGGGCCTCTCGATCCTGGCGGTCGGCCTGGTGACCTGGATGATCTTCTGGATGGGGGCGAACGCCCGCAGTCTGAAGGGTGAGCTCGAGTCCAAGCTCGACGGCGCGATCTCCGGCTCCGGCCTGGGAATCGTGGTGCTCGGCTTCATCAGCGTCGGCCGCGAGGGGATCGAGACCGCCCTCTTCGTCTGGGCGAGCGTGTCCTCGAGCAGCGCCGGCTCCGGGACGGACGCCTGGACGGGAACGATCAGCGCGCTGCTCGGGATCATCAGCGCTGTGCTGGTCTCGTACCTGATCTTCCGCGGCTTCGTGCGCATCGACCTCGGCCGCTTCTTCACCTGGACGGGCGGCTTCCTCATCCTGGTCGCCGCCGGCGTGCTCTCGTACGGCGTGGGCGACCTCCAGGAGGCGTCGGTGCTGCCCGGCTGGGGTGCGCCGCTGTTCTCCCTCGGCCCGATCCTCCCGCCGCCCGTCACGGCGGTGCTCGGCGGTCTCTTCAACTACACGCCGGAGCCAACCGCGCTGCAGTTCGTGGTCTGGCTGCTCTACCTCGTCGTCGTCGGGCTGCTCTTCGTCCGCCAGGTCCGCCTGCGCGGCCCGCGTCGGGGCAGCGCGGCCCCGGTCGCCTCCCCCGCCCCCACATCCGTCTGACCCTGCGCCGCCATCCCGGAGCACTCCCCCTCGATCCCAGGAGAACCATGTCCTCGCGCGCTCGTCCCACCCGCCGTCCGCTCCCCCGCGTCGCTCTCGGCCTCGCCGGCACCGGCGCGCTCGCCCTGCTGCTCACGGGGTGCGTGCCCAATACTCCGGCGTCGTCCTCGAGCGCCGCACTCGACGTGGCGATCAGCGACGACGCGTGCGATGTCTCGGCAACCACGGCCGAGGCCGGACCCGTCACGTTCTCGCTCACCAACGGCGGCTCCGACGTCAACGAGTTCGAGATCCTCGCCGACGACAAGCTGCGCATCGTGGGAGAGAAGGAGAACGTCACTCCGGGTCAGAGCGTGTCCTATGTGGCTCAGCTCGAGCCGGGCACCTACTACACCGCCTGTAAGTTCCAGCAGGTCGGCGCTCCCGTGGGGCTGAGCGAATTCACGGTCACGGGCGAGGCGACCGCGCAGTCGGCCGATCAGAAGGCGGCGACGGAGGCAGCGGTCACCAACTACGTCTCCTACGTGAAGTCGCAGGTCGGCGAGCTGCTGCCGGCCGTGACGGAGTTCGCCCAGGCCTACGAGTCGGGCGACGACGAGAAGGCGCGCAGCCTCTTCGCCTCGACGCGCGTCTTCTACGAGCGCATCGAGCCCACGGCCGAGGCGTTCGGCGACCTCGACCCAAGGATCGACTACCGCGAGGTCGACGCGGTCGCCGAGGGCCTGGACTGGACCGGCTTCCACCGCATCGAGAAGGATCTGTGGGTTCCGGCCGAGGGGGCGCTCAACTCCGACGGCACCAGCGCTTTCCTCGACTGGGCACCGTCGACCACCGAGCAGCGCGCACAGTTCGGTCAGGGCCTCGTCGCCGATGTGCAGAGCCTCTCCGACCTCGTGAACACCTCCGACTTCACCGTCTCGGTGGGCGACATCTCGAACGGGGCCATCGGCCTGCTCGACGAGGTAGCGGCGGGCAAGATCACCGGCGAGGAGGACTGGTGGTCGAGCACCGACCTCACCGACTTCGCCGCGAACGTGCAGGGTGCGGAGGTGGCCTTCGGCAACGTCGAACCCATCGCGACCGCGACCGGTGACGACGGGGCAGATCTCACCACCCAGATCACGCAGCGCTTCTCGGAGCTGGATGCACTGCTCGCGCAGTACGGCTCGATCGACTCGGGCTTCGTCGCCTATTCGACGCTGACCGCTGAACAGAAGAAGGAGCTGTCGGACCAGGTCAACGCCCTCTCGGAGCCCCTCTCGCAGCTCACCCACACGGTGCTCGGTGTCGAGGAGCCGGCAGCGTAGTGGACGCCGAGGAGCGCACGGAGCCGGAGCAGCCGGAGTCCACCGACGAGGTCGTTCACCCCCGCCGACTCTCGCGGCGGGGGCTGCTGGGCCTCGTCTCGGCCGGCACCGCCGGGCTCGCCGCGGGAATCGGTGGCACCGTGGCCGTCACCTCCGCCACGAGCGCGACCGCTTCCTCCTCGGCGCGCACCGTCCCCTTCTTCGGGGCGAACCAGGCCGGGATCACCACCGCCGCACAGGACCGCCTGCACTTCGCCGCCTTCGATCTCGCCGCCGGAACCAGCCGCGAGGACCTGATCGAGCTGCTGAAAGACTGGACCCTCGCCGCCTCCCGGCTCACGCAGGGCCTCGAGGTGACCGAGGAGGGCGCGGTCGGCGGAGCGGACACGGCACCTCCCGAGGACACCGGTGAAGCGCTGGGGCTGGACGCCGCCTCGCTGACGATCACCGTCGGCTTCGGCCCGAGCCTGTTCACCGATGAGAACGGTTCGGACCGGTTCGGCCTTGCGGCGCGTCGCCCCCCGGAGCTCCAGACGCTGCCCCGGTTCCGCGGTGACGCCCTGGTACCCGCGGCGGGAGGCGGCGATCTCTGCGTGCAGGCCTGCGCGGACGACCCGCAGGTCGCCGTGCACGCGATCCGGAACCTCAGCAGGATCGCGTTCGGGCGCGCCTCGCTGCGCTGGTCGCAGCTCGGCTTCGGGCGCACCTCCTCCACCTCGACGGCTCAGGCGACCCCGCGCAACCTCTTCGGCTTCAAGGACGGCACGGCCAATGTGAAGTCCGAGGAGCCCGACGCCGTTCACGAGCACGTCTGGGTGTCGGCGGCGGACGGCCCAGACTGGCTCGTCGGCGGCAGCTACCTGGTCGCCCGCAAGATCCGCATGATCATCGAGACCTGGGACCGCAGCCAGCTCGGCGAGCAGGAGCGCGTGATCGGCCGCAGCAAGGGCTCGGGCGCCCCGCTCTCAGGCGGAGCCGAGTTCGCCGAGCCGGACTTCACCGCGACAGGGGCCACCGGTGCGCCGCTGATCGACAAGGACTCGCACGTGCGCCTCGCGCATCCGAGCGTGAACGACGGGGTGCGGCTGCTGCGCCGCGGCTACAACTTCGTCGACGGCAACGACGAGCTGGGGCGCCTGAACGCGGGCCTGTTCTTCCTCTCCTTCCAGCGGTCGCCGCAGCAGTTCATCACCGTGCAGAAGAGCCTCGCGACCGATGCGCTGAACGAGTACGTGAAGCACGTCGGATCGGCGGTGTTCGCCGTGCCCCCCGGCGCCCGCGACGAGAACGACTACCTCGGCTCCGCGCTCTTCGCCTGAACCGGGGCCCGGATCGGCCGGGGACCCGAGGAGATCGGCACCCGAGGAGATCCGCGCCCGAGGAGATCGGCACCTGAGGAGATCGGCGCCTGAGGAGATCCGCATGCCGTCCCAGGCTCCGGCGAGCGTCCTCCGGGAACGCGCCGAGCCGCCGCTCCTACCCTCGGGGCGATGTCCGGGAACAGCACGAGGAACGGTCCGACGAAACGCGAACGCCAAGAACGCGCCCGCGCCGAGGCGCGGGAGCGGTGGGAGGCGGAGCGCCGCCGGCGTCGCCGGAACAGGCTCCTCGGCCAGGGCGGGGCGGTGATCGGGCTGCTCACGGTGGTCGCGCTGGTGTGCTGGAACATGTGGTCGCAGCAGAAGATCGCGAGCGCCGGCCCCGCGAACATGATCAGCGACGGGATCGTGCTGGCCGGAGACGGTTCTGCCGTGACCGTGCAGACCACACCCGCTCTCGCTCCGAGGCGCTCCCGGTCGCCACCGACGAGAGCGCCACCCGCGGCCGGGGAATCGTGGCCGTCGACCTCTACGTCGACTACCTCTGCCCCTACTGCGGCCAGTTCGAGACGACCAACGCCGAACAGCTCCAGAGCTGGCTGACGCAGGGCGCCATCACCCTCGAGATCCACCCGATCGCCATCCTCGACTCCTCCTCCGCCGGATCGCAGTACTCGAGTCGCGCCGCGAACGCCGCGGCCTGCGTGGCCGACGAGGACCCGGACCGCTTCCTGGCCGTCACTGCCGCGCTCTTCGCCCAGCAGCCGGCGGAGGGGACCACGGGCCTCGACGACGACGCGCTGCGCTCCCTCGTGACGGGTGCGGGAGTGACCGACGACGACGTGCTGGCCTGCATCACCAGCGGGGAATTCCGGCCGTGGGTCGCAGCGGCGACGAAGCGTGCGACGACCGAACCGCTCGCGAACTCGTCGCTCGCGAAGCTGGAATCGACTCCGACAGTGCTCGTGAACGGCCAGCAGTACACCGGGAAGCCCGACGACGCGTCGGCCTTCGTGTCGTTCACCACGAGCACCCTCGAGGCGGAGTCGGCGACGCCGTCGCCCGAACCGACGCCGACCGGCTGACCAGCCGCGCCTCCCGCTCGGCAGGCGCGGACGACGTGCCCGGGCCCTCGCGGCGCCCGGCGGGGGTCAGCCCTGCTTCTTGAGACGGCTGGTCATGCGCGCGCGGGCGTTGGCATCGAGCTCGACCTTGCGGATGCGGACGACCTCGGGGGTCACCTCGACGCACTCGTCCTCACGGGCGAACTCGAGGCACTCCTCGAGGGTCAGCTGGCGGGACGGCGTCATCGACTCGAAGGTGTCGGAGGTCGACTGACGCATGTTGGTCAGCTTCTTCTCCTTGGTGATGTTGACGTCCATGTCGTCGTTGCGCGAGTTCTCGCCGATGACCATGCCCTCGTAGACCTCCTCTGTGGGGTTCACGAAGAAGGTCATCCGCTCCTGCAGCGCGATGATGGCGAACGGCGTCACGACGCCCGAGCGGTCGGCCACGATGGAGCCGTTGTTGCGGGTGACGATGGCGCCGGCCCACGGCTCGTAGCCGTGCAGGATCGCGTTCGCGATGCCCGTGCCGCGCGTGGTGGTGAGGAACTCGGTCCGGAAGCCGATCAGGCCGCGCGAGGGGACGATGAACTCCATCCGCACCCAGCCGGTGCCGTGGTTCGACATGCCCTCCATGCGGCCCTTGCGAGCGGCGAGGAGCTGCGTGATCGCGCCGAGGTACTCCTCCGGAGCGTCGATGGTGAGGTGCTCGAAGGGCTCGTGCGTCTTCCCGTCGACCTGGCGGGTGACCACCTGGGGCTTTCCGACGGTGAGCTCGTAGCCCTCGCGGCGCATCTGCTCGACGAGGATGGCCAGCGCGAGCTCGCCACGGCCCTGGACCTCCCACGAGTCGGGTCGTCCGATGTCGACGATCTTGAGCGACACGTTGCCGATGAGCTCGCGGTCGAGACGGTCCTTGACCATGCGCGCGGTGAGCTTGTGGCCCTTGACCTTGCCGACGAGCGGCGAGGTGTTGGTGCCGATCGTCATCGAGATCGCAGGGTCGTCGACCGTGATGGCCGGCAGCGGACGGATGTCCTCGGGGTCGGCGATGGTCTCACCGATGGTGATCTCGGGGAAGCCCGCGATCGCGACGATGTCGCCGGGGCCGGCCGACTCCGCCGGGTAGCGGTCGAGAGCCTTCGTGATCAGCAGCTCGGTGATGCGGGCGTTCGTGTGCGTGCCGTCGTGGTGGACCCACGCGACGGTCTGCCCCTTCTTGATCGTGCCGTTGAAGACGCGCAGGAGGGCGAGACGGCCGAGGAACGGCGAGGCGTCGAGGTTGGTGACGTGGGCCTGAAGGGGCGCTCCGTCGTCGTAGGTGGGGGCCGGGATGTGCGTGAGGATCGCCTCGAACAGCGGCTCGAGGTCCTCGGCGTCGGGCAGCGAGCCGTCCTCGGGCTTGTTCGCGGAAGCTCGGCCAGCCTTGCCGGAGGCGTAGACGACGGGCACGTCGAGGATCGCGTCGAGGTCGAGGTCCGGCACATCGTCGGCGAGGTCGGAGGCGAGGCCGAGCAGGAGGTCCTGGCTCTCGGCGACGACCTCGTCAATGCGCGCATCAGGCCGGTCGGTCTTGTTGACCAGCAGGATCACGGGGAGCTTCGCCTCCAGCGCCTTGCGCAGAACGAAGCGGGTCTGCGGGAGGGGGCCCTCCGACGCGTCGACCAGGAGGCACACGCCGTCGACCATCGAGAGGCCGCGCTCGACCTCACCGCCGAAGTCGGCGTGGCCGGGGGTGTCGATCACGTTGATGGTGATGGGACCGTCGGTCGCGTGCTTGCCGCTGTACGAGACAGCGGTGTTCTTCGCGAGGATAGTGATGCCCTTCTCGCGCTCGAGCTCGTTCGAGTCCATCGCGCGCTCGTCCACGTGGGCGTGCGCGTCGAAGGAGTTCGTCTGCTTGAGCATGGCGTCGACCAGCGTGGTCTTGCCATGGTCGACGTGGGCGACGATCGCGACGTTGCGCAGGTCGGAGCGGGTGGCACTTGCCATGTGAACGGACTCGTCTCGTGTTCTCGTGCAAAAGGGGGACCATCCATCGTAGCGCAGCGAAGCGGCACGACGGCGAAGAGCCCCGGATCCCCGCACGGGTCGCCCCCGAGGGAACGCTCCGCGCGGGGCCGGGGCCCGTGGATCCGTCGGTCAGACCGCGAACTCGATGCCGGCGCCGGGAATGGCGGCGAGCAGCTCACGGGTGTACTCCTGCTGCGGCGAGTCGAACACCGTGTCGGTCGGGGCGTGCTCGACGATCCGCCCCTTCTGCATCACACAGACGTCGTCGGCGATCACGCGGACCACCGCCAGGTCGTGGGTGATGAACAGGTAGGTCAGCCCGAGCTCGGCCTGCAGATCGGCGAGGAGGCGGAGGATCTGCGCCTGGACGAGCACGTCCAGCGCCGACACCGCCTCGTCGAGCACCACGATCTCGGGCTTGAGCGCGAGCGCGCGGGCGATCGCCACGCGCTGGCGCTGGCCACCCGAGAGCTCGTTGGGGTACCGGCTCGCGATCACGCGCGGCAGGGACACCTGGTCGAGCAGCTCGAGGACTCGCTCGCGCTGCGACGCGCGGTCGCCGACCTTGTGCACGCGCAGCGGCTCCGAGATGGTGTTGCCGATGTTGTGCAGCGGGTCGAGCGAGCCATACGGGTCCTGGAACACCGGCTGCATCGAACGGCGCAGCGCCAGCATCTGCTTGCCCTTGAGCTTCTCGGTGCGGCGCCCGGCGATCGAGATCGCTCCGGAGGTGGCCGTCTCGAGGCCGAGCACGAGACGCGCGATCGTCGACTTGCCCGAGCCGGACTCGCCGACGAGCGCCGTGGTGGTGCCCTTCGGGATCGAGAACGACACGCTGTCGACGGCGGTGAAGTCCTCGGCCTTCAAGCCGCCGCGGCGGATCTTGAAGACCTTCGTCAGGCCGTCGACCTCGATCATCGGGGCGCCGGCGACGACCGCACCCGCCTGGTGGGCGCCGACGAGGTCGACCTCGCGGACGGCGGCGGACTCGCCGGGAACCGCCTCCGTCGCTGCACCCGCCGTGGACTGGATGCGGCGCGAAGCGAGGCTCGGCGCCGCCGCGATCAGGCGCTGCGTGTAGGGGTGCTGCGGGTTCTGCAGCACCTCCACCGAGGCGCCGGACTCGACGATCCGCCCCTTGTACATCACGATGAGCTTCTCGGCGCGCTCCGCGGCGAGGCCCAGGTCGTGGGTGATGAACAGCAGCGCGGTGCCGTCGGTCTTCGTCAGAGTCTCGAGGTGGTCGAGGATGCGGCGCTGGACCGTGACGTCGAGCGCCGAGGTGGGCTCGTCGGCGATCAGGAGCTGCGGAGCGGCGGCCAGGCCGATGCCGATCAGCACGCGCTGGCGCATGCCTCCCGAGAACTGGTGTGGGAACTGCTTGAGCCGCTTCTCGGCGTCCGCGAGGCCCGCGTTCTGGAGGACCTCGATCGCCTTCGCGCGCACCTCCTTGCGACCGGTCGCGAGGCCGTTGGCCTTGATGGTCTCCTCGACCTGGAAACCGACCGACCACACCGGGTTGAGGTTCGACATCGGGTCCTGCGGGACGTAGCCGATGCGGCGCCCGCGGATGTCCTCCAGCTCGGTCCTCGTCGCCGTGGCGAGGTCCTTGCCGTCGAACAGCACTGAGCCACCCGTGACGGTGCCGGTGCCGGGCAGCAGGCCGATGATCGCCGCGGCAGTCGTCGACTTGCCCGAGCCCGACTCCCCCACGATCGCCACGGTCTGGCCGTGCTCGATCGTGAGGCTCACACCGCGGAGGGCGGGAACGAGGCCGCTGCCGGTCTGGAAGCCCACCTCGAGGTCGGTGACCTCGAGCAGGGGCCCCTTCGGCGCATTCGGTGTCGTGGACGTCATCGGAGGGCCCTCGCCTTCGGGTCGAGCGCGTCGCGGAGCGACTCGCCCAGGAGGATGAAGCTCAGCACCGTCACCGTCAGGGCGATCGACGGATAGATCAGCGTCTGCGGATTGGTGCGGAGGTCGCGCTGCGCCTGGCTGATGTCGTTGCCCCACGACATCACCGAACCCGGCAGCCCGACACCGAGGAACGACAGCGTCGCCTCCGCGGTGATGGCGGCGCCGAGCGAGATGGTCGTGACGACGATGACGGGAGCGATCGAGTTCGGCAGCACGTGCCGGAACAGGATCGCCAGGCGGGACAGGCCCGTCGCAGTGGCGGCGCCGACGAAGTCGGACTGCTTCACGCGGAGGACCTCGGAGCGCAGCACCCGGGCCGTGGTCGGCCAGGCGAAGGCGCCGATCGCCAGAGCGATCACGAAGACGTTCCGGTGCTCCGAGAACACCGACATGATGACGACCGCGGCCAGGATGTAGGGGATCGAGAAGAAGATGTCGCCCAGACGCATGATCACGGTGTCGACCCAGCCGCCGAAGAAGCCGGCCAGCGCGCCGCCGATGACTCCGGAGACGGTCGTGATGACGATCACGATCAGGCCGACGGTCAGCGACGTGGACGTGCCGTGGATGATCCGCGAGTAGACATCGCAGCCCTGCTTCGTGTATCCGAGGAGGCTGTCGCCGCCCGGGCCCTGATTGCTGAACGAGAGCGCGCACTGCCGCGGATCCACCGAGGTGAACAGGCCAGGGAACAGGGCGACCGCGATGACCACGAGGATCAGGACGCCCGAGATCCAGAACATCGGGCGCTTGCGCAGGTCGCGCCACGCGTCGCTCCAGAGGTTGCTGGGCTTCTCGTCGAGGCTGACGGCGTCGATCGAGGCGATCGGCGTCTCCTCGAGCGGGGCCACGAAGTGGTCGATGCGGCGGGGCTTCTGCGCGCCGCCGGGGAACTCATTTGGCATAGCGGATCCTCGGGTCGAGTACGGCGTAGAGCAGGTCGACGAGGATGTTCACCACGAGGTAGAACAGCACCATGACCGTGACGAAGGAGACGACCGTGGGCCGCTCCCCTCTGATGATCGCCTGATACAGGGTGTTCCCGACTCCGGGAACGTTGAAGATGCCCTCGGTCACGGTCGCGCCGACGATCAGGAGGCCGAAGTCGGCTCCGAACTGCGTCGTGACCGGGATGAGCGAGTTGCGCAGGATGTGCACGGGGATCACGCGGCGGCGCGGAAGACCCTTGCTGTAGGCGGTGCGCACGAAGTCCGAGCCGGCGGTCTCGATGATCGAGCCGCGGGTGAGGCGGATCGCCGAGGCGACCACGAAGAGAGCGAGCACGATCGCCGGCAGCAGCAGGCGCTGGAACGACACGTCTGCGCCGACCGTCGGGCTGAACCAGCCCAGCTGGATCGCGAAGAAGGACTGCGCGATGAAGCAGAGCACGAAGATCGGCACCGAGACGAGCAGGAGGCTCACGACGAGCGCGCTCGCATCGAAGAAGCTGCCCTTGCGCAGGCCGCTGATGAGGCCGATGGTCAGGGCGACGACGATCTCGATGATGATCGCCATCATGGCCAGCGTCAGGGTGACCGGGAAGGTGCGGGCGAGGATCTCGTTGACCGACTGGCCCGAGAAGGAGATGCCGAAGTCGCCGCGGACGACGCCTCCCAGGTAGTACAGGTACTGGACGAAGAAGGGCTCGTTCAGGTGGTACTGCTCCTCGAGGCGGGCGAGGAGCGCGGGGCTCGGCGTCTTGTCGCCGAAGAGCGACAGGAGCGGGTTCCCCGGCATGGAGAAGACCATGAAGTAGATGAGGAACGTGGTGCCGATGAGCACGGGGACGGCTTGCAGGATGCGTCGGACGATGTAGGCGAGCATGTCAGCCCTGCCGGTTCCGGTGTCGCATGGATGGAGACCTCATTCGATTGTGACCGAAACAGGGCGCTCCGCCCGTGCCCCGACCGGGTGGTCGACGGCACGGGCGAAGCGCCCCAGTGGTTCGAGCTTAGTTCTTGGTGATCTCGTAGTAGAGCGGCACCGAGTTCCAGCCGAACTCGACGTTGGACACGTTCTCGCTGTAGCCGCCGGTCACGTTCGCGTACCACAGGGGCAGCGAGGGGAGGTCCTGGAGGAGGATCTCCTGCGCCTGCTGGAACGTCTTGTTCGCAGCGTCGGTGTCGGAGTCGGAGAGGCCCTGCTGGACGAGGGCGTCGAACTCGGGGTTCGAGTAGTCGCCGTCGTTCGAGGAGCCGCCGGTCACGTACAGCGGGCCGAGGAAGTTGTTCAGGCTCGGGTAGTCGGCCTGCCATCCGGTGCGGAACGCGGTCTCGATCGAACGGTCGACGATCTTGGTGCGCGCCTCGGCGAAGGTCGGGTAGGCCTCGCCCTCGGCGTCGATCCCGAGAGTGTTCTTGATCGAGTTGGTGACCGCGTCGACCCAGCCCTGGTGGCCTCCGTCAGCGTTGTAGGCGATCTTGAAGGTCCCGTCCCAGGGGCTGATCGCGTCGGCCTGAGCCCACAGCTTCTTGGCCTCGTCGGCGTTGTACTCGAGGACCTCGGCGCCCGAGAGCGACTCGCTGTAGCCGTCGATCACCGGCGAGGTGAAGTCGGAGGCCGGGGTGCGGGTGCCGTCGAAGATGACGTCGGTGATCTCCTTGCGGTCGAAGGCCATCGAGATGGCCTGACGGCGCAGCTTGCCCTCCTCACCGCCGAAGTGCGCGAGGCGCTCCGGGATGGTGAACGACTGGAACACGGCCGAGGGCTGGTTCACGGCGCGGTCGCCGAGGTCGCTCTGGAAGGTGCTGAACGCGGAGTCCGGGATCTGGTCGACCACGTCGACGTTGCCGGCGAGCAGGTCCGCGTAGGAGGCGTCCTGCGTCGCGTAGAAGACGATCTTCAGGCCGCCGTTCTTCGCCTCGCGGGGACCGGTGTAGTCCTCGTTCTTGGCCAGCTCGATCTGGACGTCGTGCTGCCAGGCGTCGTCGCCGTCCAGCTTGTACGGTCCGTTGCCGATGGGGTTCTGGCCGAACGCGTCCATGTCGTCGAACGCCACGGCGGGGAGCGGGTAGAACGCCGAGTAGCCGAGGCTGATCGGGAAGTCCGACTGCGGCGCCTTGAGTGCGACGGTGAAGGAGGTGTCGTCGACGACCTTCAGACCGGTCAGCTCGCTGTCCTCGGTGTCGCTGAAGCCCTCGATGTTCGAGAAGAACGAGGAGCTGATCTGGTTGTTCGAGAGCTTGGCGCCATAGTTCCAGGCGTCCACGAACGAGCTCGACGTGACCGGGTCGCCGTTGGTGAAGGTCAGGCCCGACTTGATCGTGATGGTGTAGTTCTGGGCGTCGTCCGACTCGATCGACTCGGCGACATCGTTCTCGGGGGCGCCCTTAGCGTCGTAGTAGACCAGGCCCGCGAAGATCTCGTCGAGGATCTTGCCGCCGCCCACCTCGTTGGTGTTGGTCGGGATCAGCGGGTTCTGGGGCTCGGAGCCGTTGGTGGAGATGATCGCGGCGGCGTCGCCTCCCGATGCACCCCCGCCCGAGTCGCCCGAGCTGCTGCAGCCGGCCAGGACCAGCGTGCTCGCGGCGACGAGCGCCAGAGCCCCGAGTCCGTAACGTCTGATGTTCACTATTCCTCCAGTGGTGTGGGGGCGCGCGAGAAGTGGTTTCCCTGACGCGTGGGGTGCCGTGCGCGTGGCTACGGCGTCGGCGCACGAGACTGGTGGCCGTCGTGCGGATGCCGTGAACGAGACTATGTATTCGCTCGCTATCTGCACAAAAGCAGGTGGAAACCGTTACACAGCGGTAACCAGGGGATGGAATCCTTGCGTCGATCCGCATGAAACGTGCGTCGCGCGGCCCCATGGCGCAACACATCGATCCAGAGGAGACCCACGGAGTGTCCACCGACCTGACAGCGTCCGGACGGCCCTCACGGCGGATCGGCATCGAGGTCCTGCTCGTCCTCGGGCTCTCGCTGGGCGCCTCCGCGGTCTACTCGATCGTGTCGATCACGAACCGGCTGACGCGGCCCACGTCGCTCGGCGATCAGACGGCGACGATCAACGGCGCGCTCAGCGACCGGCCGGTGTTCGACCTGGTCTATCAGCTGCTCGCCCTGTTCTTCGATCTCGTCCCCGTGGCGCTCTGCGCGTTCCTGCTCTGGCAGAGCTCGGGCCGGCCACTCGGGCGCCTCGGCCTGGACTTGCGGCGCCCGCTCGGTGATCTCGGCACGGGGACGGCCATCGCCGTCGCCATCGGCGCGCCGGGCATCGCGCTCTACGCCGTGGGGCGTGCGCTCGGGATCACGGTCGCCGTGAGCGCCGCGCCCGACGACTGGCTCTGGTGGACGGTGCCGGTCCTGGTGCTCTCGGCGATCAGGGCGGGGGTGCAGGAGGAGGTCATCGTCATCGGCTACCTCTTCGCCCGCCTCGGCGATCTGGGCTGGGGGCGCTGGCGGATCCTGCTGACGAGCGCGCTCCTGCGGGGCAGCTACCACCTGTACCAGGGCATCGGGCCCTTCATCGGGAACGTGGTCATGGGGGTGGTCTTCGGGCTGTTCTACCAGCGCTTCGGGCGGACACTGCCGCTGGTGATCGCCCACTCGATCATCGACATCGTGTCGTTCGTCGGGTACCCGCTGGCCGTCGCGCTCTGGCCGGGCCTGTTCGCGCCGCCGACCCGGCAGAACGAAGGCTGAGAAGGCGGAGAGCGGCGTTCTCGGGCTCATCAGCACTCCTGGCCTTCGTTGTGTCGGAGTGGGCAAGTCCTCGTGCCCCAGCGGTGCACTCCCTGCCGGACCATCGACGCGAGGACCGCCTCGGTCGCGGGCCACTCGTGGAGCACCTGGCGCGCAGACAGCCGCACGACGACGAACCCCCTGGCGTGGAGCGCGAGGCCTCGCCGGTAGTCCTCCTCGAGCTGCACCGAGCCGGCGTGGAACCGGCGCCCGTCGGTCTCCACGCACAGCCGGTCCCCGATCAGGTTGTCCAGCCGCCCGACTCCGGGGACGTGGACCTGCGCACGGACAGGGGCTCCGATCCGGACGGCGGCGAGGCGGATCCTGGTCTCCAGCCCGGACTGGCACAGAGGTTCGACCAGATCGAACAGGGCGCGCTTGCCGACCGGAGCGATGCCGCGCAGATCGAGGAGATCGGAGTAGGCGATCGCGCCGGAGTTCACCGCGGAGTCGAGGGCCATGACCGCCTCCTCAGCGGGGAGGCAGGTCAGAACGTGAAGGACGGACGAGCGGATGCCGTCGACCGACGCCGTCCCCGTGCCACACCCCGGCCAGCGCCGCCAGTGGAGCAGCACCCCTGGTCGCGGGCGCGCTGTCGCGTTCGGCGGCACGGCGACGTGGAGCGGCCCCTCCGCGAGCACCCACAGGCCTGCCGCCACGAGTGCCGAAGCGCAGGTGAGCACACCGCCCGCTGCCACGGCGGCGA